>JBJTQN010000031.1:0-13565 GCA_046075665.1 Armatimonadota bacterium
CGTCCACTCAGCCATCTCTCCACAACAATTCACCGTCCTCAACGGACATGTAGGGATATCATGTGGATTACGTGGGTGCAAGGAATGCGGGATAAATGGGTTGCTCACGGACACGATTTCAGGAAAGGGTTCGCTTGAACAAGAGTGAGATTGAGGTGTCTATGAATCGAAGAGCTATTTTGCTAGCGGGTTTGGGTCTGATGATGAGTACGCAGCTTGTTGCTGGAAGTTCGGTGCTGGGCCAAACCAGTACACGGGATTCAGACATCATTTACCGAAAGAAACAAGGTGTTGCGCTAACGATGGATGTCTTTCGTCCAGCAAAACCGAATGGCGCAGTCGTCCTGTGGATGGTTTCCGGCGGATGGGTGTCCAGCCACGATGCGATCAATCCAGGGTATGCAAAGCCATTTACGGATGCCGGCTATACCTTTATTCAGGTCGTTCACGGGGCGGCCCCGCGGTATAAGGTGGATGAGATCGTTGATGACATTCACCGCGCTGTCCGGTTTGTGCGTTTCAATGCAAAGCGCTTCAACATCGACCCGAATCGAATCGGAATCTCAGGCGGCTCTGCTGGCGGGCATCTGTCGATCATGATGGGCGGTTTCGGTACAGCAGGTGATCCTAAATCCGTAGACCCCATCGATCGCGAAAGCAGCAAGGTCCAAGCAGTTGCGTGTTTTTATCCACCAACTGACCTGATGAACTACGGTAAGGAAGGTGTCAGAGCAATAGACATCCCGATGCTAAAGTCGTATTGGCCGGCCTTTGGCGTGACAGATGCGACGGCTGCAGCAGAGCGTGAGAAAATTGCAGCGAAGATATCACCGATTATGGGAAATCTTAAGGATGTCCCTCCGACCTTAATCATTCACGGAACATCGGATCTGCTTGTCCCGATCCAACAATCTGAGCGGTATGTGGCCGCACTAAAGACAGCAGGTCGAACTGCACAGCTTGAGGTGCGCCCGGGTAAGGGACATGGCTGGCCCGGGATGGAATCAGAGCTTGGACTTTTTCTGGCTTGGTTTGGCAAATATCTTCCAGCAAAGTAACCGCATCGACCGGGTTTCCTTAGGACAGTGCTGAGGGAACCCAGTCTCGACGATATGTTGACATTTTTGCATCGATCCAAAACGTGTACAGTGTTTCGCCCGTCACTGCGATGCACTTGACGCTGAGACGGATAAGACCATTCAAAGGTATCCATGAACGGTTTCCTTATCGTGATCGAATCACCTACATTCAGGCATCGAGACCTATGCGCTGATCCGCGGCGACAAATGTCAACCGTGGCAGATGTACCCAGCCATACTGAACCGCTCGGATGATCATTTCTGTCTGACAGCTCACTCCCATCTTTGTACGCACATTTGATAAATGCTTACGAAAAGTACTGAGTGAGCAACCCAGTTTTGCTGCCAACAATACGGGAGGTGCTGCGGGTTGCTCCGTCAATAAATGCAATACAGCATGCTCTCGGGATGTCAAAGGACAGCCATTTCCACTGATTTCGCCTGTATTCACACCATGTCTCCTGAGTCGGGCTGGCGAAACGGAGCAAATACACCGAATTCCGCCCAGATATATGGCTGAAATAATAAAAAACGGCCATTACATGGCCGTTTCAACGCAATTTACATAGTTTGTAATGGTAGCGAAAATCACTCGATTTCCGCCCATTTCCGGCTAACAATACCAAGAGTTTAGCCTATGCGCAAGATTCCGTAACAGACTTTTCCACTCTTGCTCCCAACAACGTTTGTAATGGTAAGCGCATCAAGGATTCCACTCCACTTTGTCGCCTTAACCACCACACGCTTACGTGCAACACGCTTCGCCTCCACAAGCGTAGCATCTGTCAACGGAGCATGCTCACCCAGCGTTCGCAGAATAGACATCGTCCAGTCATCCCCCACCTGATGCTCAAAAAATGGATCAAAGCAAATCACATCATAGGCGTTATCAGGACACTGCCGGAGGTAGTCGAGGTGGTGTCCAAGGTAGACCACTTCGATCCTGCGCATCACGGCATTGATTTTCCTATTCTGCGTCTCAAGTGTCGCGAGACCACGGGATACAACAAGTCCAAGCTCCGGACACGCCTCAACCCCGTGAACATAGCCCGTTTCGCCAACGGCATGTGCACAAAGTAATGCCTCACCACCGTACCCCAATGTCGCATCGAGTACGTGATCCCCCTCCTCCAAGGCACACGCTTCCAGGAGGTGATCCACTTGTCCACGCATGTAGTTGCCAAGGCGGACGTAACCCATATTCGGATGATAGTGCAGCTGACCACCATCCCGATCAATCAATAACCAACGGTCCGCCTGAACAACTAAAAACCGCTGAACACCTTCATCCATCGCAAACATCGCATCCATTTTCCGGCTACGTCGGACAAAGAATGGCAGGCCAAGCGCATCCGCGACGCTCCTCGCGTGCTCAACCTCATCCTTGCGACTTTTTAGCGCACACGTCACGGCAAACCCCGGTATCGGCATCCAACACTTTGGGATACCTATCATCGGACGATTCCATCCATCATCAATGTCGATGCACTGACGCTCCTCGATGAGCCATCCGGCAAGGTCACCACTACCAGACCAAGACCAGCAAGGCGCACAATGGAGACCTTCCCGAATGTTGAATGCAAACGCCAGTATCCGCCCGCATGTCGTGCATTCCATGCATCCAACAAATCCGCAGTCAACGTGCGGCGCTCAAGGTAATCATCCACGATCGCAATCACATGCTCTGCAACCTGACGAGGCAAGGCCGCAGTACCATCCGATACAAGTGCACCTGCAGCGCCGCCATCCGTGAGTACCGGAGGCTTAGCGACATTGATACCTATGCCAACCACATAAACAGACTGTCCAAAGACATCCCACTGCTCCACCAGCACACCAGCCACCTTTTCACCGTGAAAGAGGACATCATTTGGAAACTTAATCGCAAGATCGACCTCGCCGCATACCTTTGCGGCAGCATCAAACGCCGCGACACCTGCGAGCAGTGGGACTGCCTCAAGCGGCAACTCTGGCGAAACTGGAAGCAAAAATGACATCAGACACGCCGTCCCGGCGTTAGCCCAGACCGCTCCGCGCCGCCCTCGTCCACCCGTCTGCACATTGGCAAGGACCACCGTACCAAGCGGATAGCCAGCCCGTGCATAGTCACGAATGACATCCATGGTCGATGTCACTTCATCCAGCTCAATCCAGACTCTCTGCATACCTTCTTAAACCACTGTGAAGCATGCATTGCCACTTGAGATGCAAAACCCCAGCAACGGATAGTTCCGGCTGGGTTTTGCAATCTGATTATGCGCCGAGGCCGCCGCCACTTGCCCGAGGCGGGTTCTCAAGCCGCCATACACGCCTAGATGCAACCAGCTCATCGGTCTTGAGCGCGGCAATCGGGTCACGCGGAAGGCCGACTTCGTCCCGTGCATCGGCGAGAATCCCACGAACATCCGTTTCATAGGCATCACGGAGAACGTTATACGCCCCCATCACATCCCCGGCCAGCTGGAATGCACGCAGTGCATCCCGGTCGACCAGAAGTGCCTTAGCATACGCAATCTGAACATTCTGAACCGAGAGGACCATGGCTTCGATCTTCTTCTCGATGACGTGGGACTGGTCCAGCATGTACGCAACTGGAGCCGCTGTCTGGCCATCATTGCCATTAATGAGCTCATGGAAAATGAGGAAGAGCTGGAACGGATTCGCAGACCCGACAATGAGGTCATCATCCGCGTAGCGCCGATCATTGAAGTGGAATCCGCCGAGGCGGCCTTCATCCAGGAGGGTTGCGACGATATCTTCGATGTTTGTGTAATGTCCGTGATGCCCGGTGTCAACGAGAACCTTTGCATTTTCTCCAAGATGCTGACACACCAGGAGGCTTGCTCCCCAGTCCGATAGGTCCGTCGTGTAGAAAGCTGGCTCAAAGAGTTTGTACTCGATCAGCATCTCGACACCGGCAGGTAGCGCGGCATAACCCTGTGCGAGCGCGTCCTTCAAGCGATGTCGCCGAGACCTCAGATCGTCCTGTCCTGGGTAGTTGGTGCCATCCGCGAGCCAGACAGCAACCTGCTTCGAGCCCACAATCCCTGCGATTTCAGCACATTCCACAAGATGTGCCACAGCCTTAGCACGCACGGCTGGGTCACTGTTACAGACGCTTCCCAGCTTATAAGCCTGATCTTGGAAGAGGTTTGGGTTGATAGCGCCGAGGGTGACTCCGTGCTCCTCTGCAAAGTCGGCGATGGTTGTCCAGTCGCCGCCAGCCGGTGGGAGGTCCCATGGAATGTGGAGCGCGACCGATGGCGCTGCTCCTGTAAGGCGGTGAACGCTGCTGGCATCTTCTATCTTTTCAAACACATCCCGCGCGGCTCCCGGCTCTGGAAACGCACCAAAGCGGGTCCCTGCGTTAGCAAATCCCCAGCTCGGCAGCTCAATCGGTAAACCACGGACCGCAGCGCGGACAGCTGCATGCGACATCGCCATAATGTTCTCTCACCCTCGTATCAAAAAACCGACAGGCACAGTCGGTTGCTATGACACCTGTTTCGGCATCAGGCAGGTAACTTCCTAGCACTGAACCCCGGAGTCGCTGTAAGAATACGGCATATGATGCACTTACCGGCTGCTTGGACGAATCCCCGCAGTGCGCAACCCCAGCAGCGCCTCTGGACCCGCTGGTGGTGGCTTGGCTCAGCCATCACAGAAAAAGACATCACATTGGAGCTGACGGCTCTGCGAAACGCTGGCTTTGGTGGTGTGGAAATTTCACCAATCTACGCCCCGGATACCCCAGGCTACACGTCAGCGGACTATCTCTCCCCCCTATTTGTGCAGCGCTTTCGGCATGCGGTGCGCACTGCGCGTGCGAACAACATGGGCGTCGATTGCATCCTTGGAACCGGCTGGCCGTACGGTGGACCATGGATTGACAAAACACATCGGGCATTTGGTTTATCAATCGTGCCAGCAAGGCAATCGAGCAGACCAGATGGAGCAACGGTTATCACACAAACCGGTGACCTCGTCGCTCTTGCCATCCCCACGTGCCAACAGGTCAAGCGCTCAGGGCCAGGCGGCGCCGGGAATGTTGTGGACCCGTTTAGCCGTGAGGCTACGGAAGTCTTTCTAAAGCCACTAAGCGACTTCTTCAACAAGCTCGGACCCGATACCCCCCGGGCCATCTTCAATGATTCCTGGGAGGTGTACGGTGCAAACACCACACTGGGGGTTGCTGCATCCTTTGAAAAGTCCACCGGGTATCCCCTTCCCGAGGCGCTTGCAGCCCTTGTTGCAAGGCCACTTTCGTCAAATGCACAGTCGCAGAGAAGCGATTATGCGGCCCACATTGAAGCGCTCACACACACCGAATTCCTGACTCCATGGGCGATGTTTGCGCATTCCCACAGAGCAAAAACGCGCTTGCAGGCACACGGCTCCCCCGGGAATCTGATTGATTTCTATGCGGCCGCCGATATTCCGGAAGCTGAGCAGTTCGGGTGTGGTCCCCTTGTTCTCTCAGGGCGTGAGCCGCTGGTCGCAATCCCCAAGCCAGTCAGTCACGAAGTGGCGGTTGAAGAAATGTTTATCTGCACGCTGGCAGCAAGCGCTGCGCAGCTCACTGGAAAGCCACTTATAAGCGCTGAAGCATTTACATGGCTGGGCGAACACGGGGCAGCCCCGCTTGATCACATCCGTGCAGAGGTCGATGAGCTTTTCCTCGCGGGCGTCAACCACATTTTCTGCCATGGAACTGCGGCAAGCCCGGCGGATGCTCCGTGGCCCGGCTGGATGTTTTATGCATCCAACCACTTCGGACCTACAAACCCGTGGTTTGCACATATAAAGCCCCTGACGGACTATGTCGCACGGGCGCAGTCGTTGCTCCAAGGGTCGACATTCGATGGAGATGCGTTGGTTTATTTCCCAATTTGGGATGACCGGGGTAACGTCGACCGAGCCAGCCCTGTCATGACTTACACACTTCATGGAACCGCCGATTGGCTACGAAGCGGGATGCCAGGGCTCTCAACCTTGCTCCAGCAATGGTTCCGTGATGGCTCCCAAATATCGATGTTCTCCGACAGCCTGATCGAACAGGTGAAGATTGGCAAGAATGGACAGCTAACGTCGAATGGCTCAACGTGGAAGTGCATCGTCATCCCAGAATGCACAACAATGCCATACAGCACACTCAGCTATCTATGCAAACTTGCAACGGCCGGTGCTCATGTCATCTTCATCGGCAATCCGCCAAGCATGGTTCCCGGGTTTCCCAAGCGTGATATCCGTCAGGCTGCGTTCAACAAACTGTGGTCTGACATCCGAACGGCTCCGTCATTAACAACATCCACTCGAGCAAAGTCATTTCGACTTGGTAGCGGACGGGTTACCCTCGCGAGTGACTGGAGTGCTGCCCGCGCTACTGGAGGCTGGATCAAAGAGCCATCCGCAACAGCTACGCTGGGGGTCCGTCGCATCCGCTTGGAATCAACACGCGTACACTTCTTGGTAAACCGGGCAAATGGCACGCATCAGTCCCACATCACGGTTGCCCATACTGGCCCACGCCCGCGAACTGCGACGATTCTCGACCCACGTTCCGGCAGCAAGTTCATCGCACCAGTCGTCTCGTACACAGCGACAAGTGTTTCACTCCTGGCTGACTTGCCAGCAGATTCCGTTCGGTTTGTCGTTTGGGACAATCCCAAAATGCCACCGCCGACAGGAGTCGCGGGAATCATGCGCGAACGCGACCTAGAAATTGGACTCTGGGATGTTACTCCGGTCCACGGCTCGGTCAGGCCGGAAACGAAGCGATCAACATCCCTTGGTGACTGGTGCGATTGGTCAGCTACTTGGCGGGCCTTCTCGGGGCGCGCGGTTTACAAGGCATCGGTTGCCGCAACGCCGGGTAGGCGGATTACTATTAATCTGGGTGAGGTCCGTTACAGCGCCCGGATTCTCTGGAATGGACGTGAGATTTCCACCCTGATTTCTGCGCCGTACAGCCTGACTATCGGTGGCTCAGCGGTCAAGTCAGCTAACATTCTGGAGGTTGAGGTGGCAAATTTGATGCTAAATGGCCTAATCGGCTGCGAAAAGTCAGGTGTGAAATGGCAGAAGTTCTACTTTGTAGGTATCGATTACAAGCCATTTACAGCCACAAGTCACAAAGAGCTCCCGAGCGGACTCCTTGGCCCGGTTGTTATCAGACAGGAGTTATAAGTGATGCAGTATCGCCATCTAGGACGTACCGGTTTACAAGTCAGCAGTTTGTGTCTTGGGACGATGAATTTTGGAGATGACTGTAGCGAGCAGGAATCCATCGCCATAGTGCACAGGGCACTTGATGATGGAATCAACTTCATCGATACCGCCGATGTTTATTCGCAGGGAATCTCAGAACAAATCACGGGTAAGGCGCTTCAAGGTGCTAATCGGTCCCGTGCCGTTCTCGCGACAAAGGTTTACAACCGTATGGGCGATGGCATCAACGCATGGGGAAGCCACCGTAATCACATTATTGAAGGATGTCATGCATCCCTTAAGCGCCTCGGAACAGACTACATTGATTTGTATCAGCTGCATCGGCCACACCCGGATGTACCAATCGATGAGACGCTGCGCGCTCTGGATGATCTGATTCGCGCTGGAAAAGTTCGTTGTATTGGGACATCCACTTTTGCCGCATGGCAGGTTACTGAGGCTCTATGGGCATCGAAAGAGCTTGGCCTCAACCGCTTCGTCACAGAACAGCCACCATACAACCTGCTCGACAGACGGATTGAGCGCGAACTGATCCCGATGTGTCAGACGTTTGGAATTGGCATCCTGCCGTGGGCGCCCCTTGCTGGCGGCCTCCTCACCGGTAAGTACAAAGCAGGACAGGAGCGGCCCGGGGATGCGCGGTATGCTTCCCGCACGGCTCCGATGAACCGAGACCACGAAGCAGCACTCGAAAAAGTTCAGGAGTTCGTTCGTTGGTGCGACGCAGAGGGTCTTCATCCTTCGAATGTCGCCCTTGCCTGGGTCAATCAGCAACCGGGGGTGACCAGTACGATTATCGGGCCAAAATCGATGCAGCAATATTCTGCATACCTGGTTGCCGCGGAGCTGACACTCACGCCTGCTCAGCTCGCAGCGATCGATGCAATCTTTCCACCAGGCACTCACATCAGCAACTACTACAGTGCCAACTTTGGTCCAAATGCACGCTGGTAGACTACACCAATCCAAGTGCGTACCGGGTACGGCAGCAGGCAGAGTAGAATACGCACAGAGGACTAAATGTGCGAAATAATGTCGTAAACATGCGGGGCCAGTTTCAGGCATCTGGAACGCCAATCACCTATGTGATTATCGCGGGTAATGTGCTTTCGTTTCTGGTATCGTTCGCCGGCATTGGCGGTGGGTTTACCCCGATGATCCTAGCGGCGTCATCTGCGACATTCCCGATGTTGCCAATCACTGCCGTTACGTGGCCATTGGTATCAAACACAGATCCGATTGGCTTGTTCTTAGGCGTGATGTGGGCGCTTTGGGTATGCGGAAGCCTTGAGCGGAGCTGGGGAAGCCAGGTTTTCGCGTGGTTTGTTGTTAGTCTTAGTGCCATCACAACGCTGGCATGCTGGGGCTTGGGAACATTGCTTCATGCCCCATTCGGCTTAGCGGGACTATGGATGGGCCTTGCTGCCCCGACAGTCGCTTGGTGCTACATCAACCGACGGGAAAAAGTCTCGATTTACTTCATCTTCCAGATTCCTGCACCGTGGCTGGGCGCAATCACCGTTGCCAGCTTTGTGTATCAAATCGCTGTCACCGGCGGAACTCCGATAATGGGGATTGCCGGGCTAATCGCGCCTGCACTCGCCTACTGGTATGCAAGTGGTGGACGCTTTGCCTTTGGGAAAAAGCCCAGCCCATCCCGGTTCGATGGCTTTACAAACGAGTTACGAGATGACAAGCCGGGCAATCCAATCGCAAGTTTTTTCGATGGCATCCGGAAGAAGAAGCGGGATGCCAAGATAGAGAAAATGTTTAAGAACAGCGGACTGGGTGACGACGATAAGGACTGATGAAACGCCACAGACCTACGATGGTCTGATTCTTGAGGCCGGACGTGGACAATACTTTGTGCAGACCACGGATGGTGCCAAAGTGCGCTGTAAGTTACGTGGCAACCTAAAAAAGCGATTGACATTTACGGAGACTGCCAACCGATCACGCCGCGTTGAAAAGGTCAAAAAGCTGCAGGAAACCGACCCATGCGCCGTCGGTGACCGGGTTGCAATCGCCATCGACTTTACAAGCGGCGAAGGCGTTATAGAACACGTCTACGAGCGCCGTGGGATACTTGCCCGGCAAAGCGGCAATGAGCGCGAGCGTCAAACGCTAGTGGCGAATCTGGAGCTGGCAGTCATCGTTTTTGCCGTCGCAGAACCACGCCTCGATCCGTTCAAGCTCGACCGCTTTCTTGTCCTTGCCGAAGACAATGATCTCGAATGCGTCATTGTTGTCAACAAATGCGATCTTCCCCCTGACTCAGACATTGATGCCACCTGCGCGCTCTACGAACGCATCGGATACAAGGTAATCCGAACGAGCAAACGTACCGGGGATGGCATAGAAGAGCTGCGTAGTGCCTTATCAGGCAAAATTTCAGCGCTCTGTGGTCCGAGTGGAGTCGGTAAGTCATCCCTGCTCAACTGCCTTCAACCAGGTCTCGCTCTTAAGACCGGTGTAACAGGAGATGTCACTCATGCCGGACGGCACACAACAGTCCGAGCAAGCCTGCTCCCACTTGAATGTGGAGGGTGGGTTGCCGATACACCGGGACTGCGCCAGGTCGAGTTCTGGGACCTCCCCCCGGATGACATCGCGTGGTTTTTCCCGGAAATGTCCCCATTTGTCAACGACTGTCGCTTTGCCAATTGCCGGCATGATAGCGAACCCGGATGCGCTATCAAGGCACAGCTGGAAATCGGCACACTCTCTGAGCACCGGTACACCAGTTATCTGTCGATGATTTCTCAGAAGACGCTTTCCTAGGTTTTGCGATGAGCGCCTTACGCCTTTCCGATAGAATAAACATCAATGGAAACGACCCCTGACACCAGCTGGAAGCGCTTTTTCGAAGCGCTGGGCCCTGAGGGCTACCTCTCGGAGACATTCACGAAGAACACCGATGCGGAGGTTGAATTTGTGATGGATGTCTGCGGGCTGACACCAGGGATGAAAATACTGGACATGGGATGTGGTCCGGGACGCCATGCACTGGGCCTCGCCAAGCGTGGACTGAATGTTGTTGGCGTCGACTTTTCGGATAAGTTCATCGAGTTTGCACGCGCCGCCGCAGCAGACTGTGGCGTCGCCAATCGCACTGAGTTTGTCGTCGCAGATGCTCGGGATTTTGTGCGTGCACGCACATTTGATGCAGCCGTCTGTCTCTGCGAGGGTGGGTTTGCGCTCCTCCAAACAGATGAGGACAATGTTCGCGTGCTTCGCCATATCGCAGCCAGCCTCAAACCAGGATCGCCTTTCCTCCTTACAACAATGAACGGCTACCGCACAATCCGTTTGGCGGGTTCAGCAACGGACACCGTTCTCGATTCAACCACCATGGTGGAGTCATGGATTCAGGATGACGGTACAGAGCTCAAAGGGCGACACTTCATCGTTCCGGAGCTTGAGCGGATGCATCGACAGGCAAGCCTTACCGTCGAAGCGGTCTGGGGCGGTACTGCTGGTAACTGGGGTCGACGGCCACTTGAATGGGATGAAATGGAAGTGATGTTCCTCTCCCGAAAAGTTGGCATAAACACACAGCCCTAACGTTTCGCAGGGAAGCATTTTCGGACAGACAGTAGAGGGTCAGACCAATAGAGGTGTTGATGCAACATTCCATCTCGTCGTAGGCTCAACTTGTCGGTACAGAGCTCAAAGGGCGCAACTTCATCGTTCCTGAGCTTGAGCGGATGCACCGTCAGGCCAGCATTACCGCCGAAGCGGTCTGGGGCGGTACTGCTGGTAACTGGGGTCGACGGGCACTTGAATGGGATGAGATGGAAGTGATGTTCCTCTCTCGTAAAGTTGGCATTAGCACACAACCATAGGCCTGAATGCTCACAAAGGTGCTAATCCCGGAGTGATTGGCTCGCCGGTCAATGTCACAATCCGGCAGGACTTTCAACCTCCTCTCTCGTATCGCACCATATGCAAATCAATACGGCTCCAAACGAAACCCTCTGGTACCGTCATCCAGCTCTTGACTGGAACAAGCAGGTTCTCCACGTTGGCAACGGCTTTGTTGGTGCATCGTTTCACGGAAACGTCTCCGAAGAGCGTATCTCCATCAGTGAGAAGTCCTTTTGGACGGGTGGTCCCGGCGATGGAACCAAACCGCGCTACGGTATTCGCGAGGGCGGACGTGATGTTATTGGAGAGCTACGAAGACTTATTCTTACTGGGAAAATCGAAGAAGCCGACGCGCTTGCAAGCCAGCGCTTCATGGGCGACTATTCGCACTTTGGCGGCCTTTCAACGCTTGGGCATCTTTCCATTAAAACTGGTCACGATGCTGATGCATCTAGGGACTACATCCGGTCGCTGCACCTGCCAACGGCTAAGGGTAGGGTTTCCTATGTTAGCGGCGGCACAACGTACACACGCACGGTGTTCTGTTCTTATCCGGATCGCGTTCTGGTCGTAAACATAAAGGCAAGCCGCCCCGGCACCGTGTCACTGGTTGTTCGCCAGGAGCTTGCACACACAAAACGGAATCCCCACACCAGTGTTGATGCAGACCGCGGTTCGATCAATATCGATGGCAATATCGATGACAACAACCGCCCGTATGCCGCGGGTATTCGGGTCCTAACCCGCGGCGGAAGCATGGCTGCATCCGGTTCGGATGCTATCGCCATTTCACGCGCCACCGAGGTCACGATTATCCATGCTCTGGCAACCAATTACAAGCTTGAGCCGCCCCTCTATACTGGCCCGTCTCCGCGTCCGGATGTCGATAAATGGGTCGATGCCGCTGCTAAACGTGGGTTCGCAAGCCTACACCGTCGACATGTCAAAGATGTCTCTACCCTCTACAATGCAGCCAAACTAACGCTCGCACCAGCAGCTTCTGGACTTGAGCGTGTTGCAACCGATGAACGCTGGAAACGTTATGCAGCTGGCGACACGCGCGATATTGGCCTCAAAGTTCTTGCCTTCAATGTTGGACGCTATCTCCTGATCGCAGCGAGTCGTCCAGGTGCGCTGCCAAGCGGACTTCAAGGCGCTTGGAATGCCAATTACTCGGCACAGTGGAGCGGTAACTACCAAGTCAACATCAATATTCCACTGATTTACATGGGCGGCGCATCGCTTGGACTTGCCGAGTGTAACCAGCCATTCATGGACTGGATTGAAGCGCAAGCGGTCCCGGGACATGCGGTGGCAAAGGCTTACTACGGCACCAATGGCTGGGTGACCAACGCAACAGGTAACATCTGGGGACACGCCGCCAATGGCCTTGACCTCGAGTGGGGATTGTTTCCAAGCGGTGCGGCGTGGCTATGTCGGCATTTGTGGGAGCAGTATCAATTCACTGGTGATAAGGCGTTTCTGCGTACGCGGGCGTATGGAATCATGTGTGATGCTTCTCTTTTCTGGCTGGAAAATCTGCAAGAGCATAAGGGCGAACTGGTTGCCATTCCATCCGTAAGTGCCGAGCAGCGCTCAGTGAATGGATTTCTGGAAATACCGTTTCAGGACATTGTCTTCATCCGCGACTTGTTCCGAAATACACTCAAGGCTGCATCGGTGCTTGGAAAGCAAGATAGTTTCACCAAGCGCGTTGCGACCGCCCTAGCACGTCTCGCACCACTGAGGGTCGGTAAATATGGCCAGCTTCAGGAGTGGTTACCGGACATCGATGACCCGATGTGTCGTCACCGCCACTTTATGCACCTTTCGGCATTGCATCCATGTGATGAGATGGATGTCCGGAAGGATACCGCGCTCGCGGATGCGATTCGGGTGTCGATGAATATGCGCGGGGATGGCAGTAACAAAGAGCGTCTCGATCCAAAGTACACCGATAAGTGGCCGTGCAAGTGCCGCCACGTTGGCAGTCCGCGGGATGAGCATATCGGCGGTAACTGGTCGCGCTCTTGGAAGGTTTGGCTGTGGGCGCGTCTGTTTGATGGTGACCGGGCTGACAAAATTTTGGGTGAGCTGATTGGCGAGGCCGGGATGGAAAACATGTGCCAATATCAGCAGGTGCCACCAAACCGTACGCCAATGCAGCTGGATGGTGCAATCACGACTCCCGGCGCAATGACGGAGTTTTTAGTGCAATCGCATTTGGATGTGATTGAGCTGCTTCCTGCCCTTCCAAGTACGTGGAAGTCAGGAACGATTGAGGGTGTGCGAACGCGGTTTGGCTGGGATGTAAATGTCTCGTGGGCATCAGGACGGCTCACAGGCATTACCCTGACCGCACATAGGGATGGCGAGCACGTCATTCGTTAC
>JBJTQN010000032.1:0-6110 GCA_046075665.1 Armatimonadota bacterium
GTAGAAGTAGAAGTAGAAGTAGAAGTAGAAGTAGAAGTAGAAGTAGACGTAGAAGTAGAAGTAGAAGTAGAAGTAGAAGTAGACGTAGACCTGACAGTCAACAATGTGCAGGCTGAGTCACGCCTCCATCCACGCTGTGGAACAAGCTTTGTCGTCCTCGTGATCGTGCTCTCGGTTATCGCCGTTTCGCCTTTTTACGGCCTGCCAATCTGGTACCGGATACCAATCCAGCTCCTCATGCTGATGCCAGTCGCTGGCATCGGATTTGAGCTGCTTAGGCTCGCCGGCAAGTTCCGGGACAATCCGGTTGCGGCGGCGGTTTCCCGCCCCGGGATGTGGACGCAGCTCCTGACGACCCGCGAACCGGATGACAGCATGGTCGAAGTCGCCATCGCCAGTCTCAAAGCAGTCATGGATGCTGAAGAAAGTCGAAAAGCATCTGAAAGCACGACAGCAGAGACTTCTATCAGCTGACGCGTACTGTGTCCTAACGGATACAATGACGGGTTATGCACGAGAAACTGCTGGAAGTCAGCCGACGCTACGATGAACTTGCATCCATGATGATGGACCCTGCGGTCGCCATGGATCCCAACAAATTCCGGGATGTTGCCAAGGAGCACACCAGTCTTACTCCCCTTGTTGAGACATTTCGCGAGTACCAACGCGTCAAGCAGGGCATTCAGGATGCGGAAGACCTCCTCTCCGATGCAGACATGCGCGACATGGCGCAGGATGAGCTGGAAGACCTTAAACCGCGCGTACCGATGCTTGAAGAAAAGCTGAAGGTTCTCCTGCTACCTAAAGACCCAGCGGATGACAAAGACATCATCATGGAATTTCGCCCAGGTGCTGGCGGTGATGAAGCCGAACTCTTTTGCGCACAGCTGGTTCGTATGTACCTGCGCTATGCAGAGCGTCAGGGCTGGCGTGCGGAAGTCATTTCCAGCCAGGATACGGGCATTGGTGGAATGCGTGAAGCCCAGCTGTCGATCAAGGCAACGGGCGCATACTCCCAAATGAAGTTTGAGGGTGGTGTCCACCGTGTTCAGCGTGTACCCGTTACTGAGTCTGGTGGTCGAATTCACACATCAACAGCGACCGTCGCCGTGATGCCGGAAGTTGAAGATGTCGAAGTTGACATCCCAGCGAAAGACCTAAAGTTTGACACTTACCTCTCCGCAGGTGCAGGTGGCCAAAACGTTCAGAAGAACGAAACTGCTGTGCGTATCACCCACCTTCCAACGGGTATCGTAGTTGCCTGTCAAAACCAGCGCTCACAGTTACAGAACCGTGAGCAGGCGATGCGTGTTTTGCGTGCACGTCTTTATGAAATGGAGCTTGAGAAGCAGCTTGCTGGAATCACTGAGCGTAGACGTCTGCAGGTGGGCTCTGGAGACCGCTCGGACAAAATTCGGACGTATAACTTCCCCCAAGACCGTCTTACCGATCACCGTATTGGCTTCACACAATTTGGCCTCGGGCACGTGATGGATGGTGATATCCAAAACCTCATCGATGCACTCGTCACGACAGACCAGGCTGACCGCCTCGGGGATGGCGATGGCCTTTAGGCTCGGCTATCACGTCGTATAGAAACCAAAAGCCTCCACTGGGTATCCTTTAGGAGGCTTTTTCTATGCGTCCGTGTCCTTTGGTCCCATCCCAACAAGGTCACGGAAGCGCTGTGTGAGCCCGGCGACAGCAAGCCCTAAAATAGCCCCAGCGAGCACTTGCATACCGTAATGGGCATTTGACTCCCAGCGGGAGTAGCCAATCAGCGCCGCAAGCCCATAAAACACAAACCCAAATTTTGGATACTTATCGGTCAGAATCCAAGCAAGCATCGTTACAGCGCAGGTATGTCCGCTTGGAAAGCCATCCATTCGCTTGCCATCCGGGCGGACACCGAGCGCAAGCAACCATCCAAACATCAGCTGAATAACAGGACTTACCGCCGCCCACTTTGCAATGAGCGTGGTGCCGACTTTGAAAAACAGAACAATGCCAGCAAGCAGCCCAGTCACGCGGAGGCACTCAATTAGGCTCTCACGCCGATGCCCGCTTGGACGATTCATCCAAAGTTCCATGATGCCAAGTGTGAGAAACGTATCGTGAACCGGATGCCCGATGGTTCCCGCAAGCTTTGCGATTGCCGGATTGCCCGTCTGTGGCAGGAAAATAGACAAAGTCGACACAACCAACATTAGAATCGCGTACGGCAGGTGCCGCTTGGGAAAAGGCATGTTCTGATTCTACGTCAGTGCACATCAAGCATTTTCCTTTGCCGTACCAAACTAACCTGAAATGGCGTCAATCCGCGTTAATTCGCATGCATGAAGTTTCATAGGAAACAAATCCTGACAGTCACGTCGTATAACAAAGCATGACTTTTCAAGCATTGCTCACGCGTTTTAAGCGGGAGCGTCAGGCATTCCGCTCCCGTGTTGCCAGCATCGACACAGTAACGGCAACGCGCAAGGCAGCTGCAAATGCCTGGTCTGCAGCGCAAGTCATCGGGCATATGGCCATGGCCGAGCAGCTTTACGTCAACAAAATCGTCGAAGGTGCAGAGCTTGGCATTGATGGAGCTCCGACACAGTCCCTGATGATTCCACTTGGGTGTTTGTTTATGAATCTGGGAATCACCGTTCCTGCACCGCCGGAAATGGAGCCGCCAGCGACCATCGACCTTCAGGAAGCCCTCCAAGGTTTTGATGCTGCAGGTGCGGCGTTTATAAAGTGGATGGAATCGGCTGAAGATCCCGACCATCAGGTGATGGCAAAGACAGGGATGCTTGGAAATGTCACCGCGCACCAAATGCTCAAAATGATGGATGCACACCTGACCTACCATAAGCGAAAGCTTGAGCGGTCGGGAGTTATTTAGGCGTTTCTTCGCGCCGCTGTCGTCCACTCGCGCAAGCCGCCAATGGCTATAACCGCGAATATTGCGTAGAGAATGACCGTCAGCCAAGCTCCTTTGGTGGCATACAGTGCGGTGTAAACGACATCGACTATTACCCAGAGGTGCCATGATTCAATGCGCCGCTTCATCATCAAAATCTGGGCAGCGACGCTGACTCCCGCGCAGCCGGCATCCCAATACGGGACATGCGCATCGGTGTAGCGGGCAAACACATACCCGATTCCAATGCTCGCGACGACCGTCAAAATGGCATAAGCGATGCGTTCTTGTGCAGGAGTCCAGGTGACATCGAGCTCGACGGATGAGTCGCTCGCCTGATCCTTGTGCCATGCACGCCATCCAAGCACACTTGTAACGAGAAAAAAGACCTGAAGGGATGCATCCGCGTAGAGCTTTATTTGGGTGAAGAACACTCCGTACGCGATAATGCTAATCAGCCATGCGGGCCAGCACAAGACGCTGCGCTTTGCCGTTAGCACAACGCCGGCGATTCCAAATACCGTCCCAAGCCACTCCCAAACCGACATCGCCCGAAGCGCATTTAGTATCGCATCCATGTCAGCAGTCTACCTTTGCTAACAATCCAAGCGGCCATGAAAAGCGTACATCGTTAAAGGTAAACTGCTCGCGAAAGTCTTCACAAAGTTAGCTGGAAAACCCATGAGCCCAACCCTGCTGCACCGCAAGCTGTCCACATCCGCGATCTCGGACATTTACACAAAAGTGATGGAAGGTAAGCGCCTGAGCTTTGATGACGGCGTTCGCTTGTGGAAACATCCCAGCCTCACCGATGTCGGGGCGCTGGCAAACCTTGTACGTGAGACAAAGAACGGCAACGACACATTCTACGTACGCAATCAGCACATCAACTACTCGAACATCTGTAACAAGGGCTGCAAGTTCTGCTCGTTTTACGCGCAAAAGGGCGGACCTGATCCGTACCGGATGACCATGGACGATGTCCGCGCAAAGCTTGAGCGGACAAAACACCTCCCGGTGACAGAAATCCATATGGTCGCCGGCATCGACAAAAAGCTGCCCTACCAGTACTACCTTGACCTGTTGGACACAGTGCATGCCATCCGGCCGGATGCACATATCAAAGCATTCACCATGGTCGAGCTCATTCACATCCAGAGTATTTCCAGCAAACCGATGACCGAAATGCTCCTCGAGCTCAAAGCTCATGGACTTGCCAGCCTCCCGGGTGGCGGTGCGGAAATCCTAACAGACCGCGTCCACGACCTGCTCTTCCAGCGCAAGGAAACAGCAGCTGAGTGGCTTGAAACGGCAAAGACCGCGCACCGGGCCGGACTGCCGACGAATGCCACGATGCTCTACGGACACATCGAGACCGTCGAAGAGCGAACCATCCACCTCATGAAGATCCGCGAGGCCCAGGATGAAACCGGTGGCTTCTTCACCTTTATCCCACTGGCATTCTCAAGCCCGGGGACAAAGCTCGAGCACATCCCGCCGACCACCGGCGAGCTCGATCTACGCGTGATAGCCGTCAGCCGCCTGATGCTGGATAACTTCCCGCATATCAAGGCTTTCTGGATGATGTGTACACCGCCGGTCGCGCAGAGCGCGCAGTGGTACGGCGCGGATGACATCGATGGCACGATTGTCACCTACACCATCACGCATGAGATTGATAAAGACTCCGACAGCCAGAACCTCTCACAGCAAAAGCTGGTGGAAATGATTCTAGAAGCCGGGCGTGACCCGGTTGAGCGGGATGCACATTACAACCGCATCATCCGGGATGACAGCTCAACGCTTGTAGCGAAAAAACAGCTCCCGCTCCCGATGGCCCGCTAGAAACCGATGTCTGATTCCCGCCAGCAATACAAGCTTCCGCAATCTGACAATGGTACGCCGCCAGAAGCCGGTCCCGACCGGCTTTCGACCAAAACCATTGTCATCGCGAATGCTGCCGGGTTGGCGACCGGAATGATTCTGATGGGTATCGCCAAAGCAATCACCAGCAAAGGCGATCCGGATAACTCGGTTTATGGGATGTCGGTTTTCCTAACGGTTCCCCTCGCGATGGGTTTGGTGATGGCGATGGTGATGGGAAAGGATGAAGTCCGTCGAGCGACGCTCTTTCTGTCAAGCCTGGTGTTGCCCCTGATTGGCATTGCCTGCTCGATGGTCTTTTTCCGCGAAGGCGTCATTTGTGTCATCATGGCCTTCCCCCTCATCTGGCTGATGACGGCGATTGGAATGGGTATCGGGCGCCTGATTATGCGCTACGTTCGCCGCGATCGGACGTTTGCGATTGCAGCCCCCCTGATGCTTGCGACGATTGGCGCGGATGCAATCCTGCCGAAGACTTTTGTGTCATCCGTGACAACGGTTTCACAGCCGATCCGCGCTACCCCCGAGCAGCTTTGGCCTGAAATCGTCAGTATGGGACGTATTCCGGAGCAACCAAGCTATTGGCTCTGCAAGCTTGGACTCCCTGCCCCCGTGGAAGTCATCGCAGAGTCGCCTTCGGTGAGTGCAAAACGCGACTGCATATTCACGGGTGGATTGGTCTTTGGCGAAGAAATCATCATTGCCGAAAAAAACCGACACCTGAAGTTCAAAATCGTCTCACAACCCCGTGACCCGGAAATCCTCGGCCATGCGGATGTTCTTTCGGGCGAAATGCGCCTGCGACCAAACGCGGATGGCACGACAACCATCATCGGGACCAGCCACTACGCCCTCCACGTGATGCCGGCTGCCTACTTCGATTTGTGGGCAAAGTCGGTCGGACATGCCGTTCATGAACGCGTCTATGACCACGTTAAGCAGCGTGTCGAACGCCCCTGATATCAGCAACCCAGCTGGAACGAGAACACGTGTAACACTCGTATTGTGAGCATGTCCCGGCGTTTCTACCGGGCATGGGATAATCTTTCCAATCACGCCGGTTTGTTTCAGGGTTACCACTATGCGCCTTCGGGATATTTCAGTCGTTTGTGCCGCACTCGGGATTGCAGGGACATCTCCAGTGATTGCCAGACAAGTCGCTGTTCAGACCAATGTTCAGAGTAACAACCAAACAGGCCTCCCCCCCGCCGGTGCCAAAAAGATCCCATCGAACAGCATCGCCGCCGTTGCAGACAAGCTAAACTGGGATGCTGCCAAGTTTGGTCCTCTACTCATTGTCGCGCCCGAAAAAATGACG
>JBJTQN010000033.1:0-3065 GCA_046075665.1 Armatimonadota bacterium
TGCAGGGAATGCCTTTGATGGCAACCAGTACATCGAGAAGCAGCGCGCGATGATTACGGATTGGCGGAATTGGTTTGGTACTCCCAGCATGCCGTTTTATTCGGTACAGCTCGCAGGCTGGCAAAAGCAAAGCACGGATGCATCCGGCGGGGATGGCTGGTCGGAGTTTAGGGATGCCCAGCGGCGCGCGCTTGCGATTCCGAATACGGGGATGGCGAGTGCGGTTGACATTGGTGATGTTGATGACATTCATCCAAAGAACAAATCAGATGTGGGCGAGCGGCTGGCATTGTGGGCGCTGCGGGATGTGTATGGGCGTAAGGATACCGTGGTCAGCGGTCCTCTTCTGAAGGCAGTACAGTCAAGGCAAGCTGGCTCGCTTACTGTGTCCTTTGAACATGTTGTCGGTGGGTTGACCAGCGGGAAAATGGTGGCACGGGGCCAGTTTATGCCGACTCCTGATGTTGCTCTCGGTGGGTTTGCTATTTGTGGTGAAGACAGAGTTTGGCGACTGGCGGAAGCACGTATTGTCGGCGAAACGGTTGTTGTTTCATCACCTTTGGTCCCAAGTCCTAAGTATGTGCGCTATGGGTACCGGATGAACCCGCTTGATGCCAACCTCTACAACAAGGCGGGACTTCCAGCGAGTCCATTTAGGACCGATCCTCAGTAATCCGTTTTGACTGCTGGTGTCCTCAGAGCTGGTTGGCAGTAACCACTCTGGGGATGCCAGCGAGGTCATTGTGGATGTTGATGTTTCCGAGGCCGGCCGCAGCAAACATATCGGCGATAGTGCCTGCCTGCGTGTGACCGCATTCGACGGCGAGGAGACCGCCGGGGCGGAGGCGGGTGAGCGCGAGCGCAGCGATGCGCGGATAGAGCGCATAGCCGGCATTCTGGGCGTAAAGTGCAAGCTCCGGCTCCCAGTCGCGAACTTCTATTGCCAGCGTTTCGATGTCATCCGGATCGATATATGGCGGGTTTGCGGTGATGACATCGAAGCGCAACTCTGGAGCGACATCTGAGTCGAGGTCTCCAACGATGAGTTGACTGCGCTCAAAGACGCCGTTGAGCTCAGCGTTTTGCCATGCAACTGCGATTGCATCTGCCGAGAGATCCGTAAGCGTGCCGTTTGCACTTGGGTAACTCGCAAGGATTGCGATTCCAACGTTGCCAGAGCCAGTGCAAAGATCGAGGATGTTTTGGTTTTCAGCTGGGTTTTCTTGAAGATGTTTGCAGCCAAGCTCGACAAGCAGCTCCGTTTCCGGTCGCGGTATGAGGACATCTGGATTGACTAAATAGCGCATCCCATAAAACCAGCGCTCACCGATGATATAGGCGAGTGGCTCCCGGGTGGCACGGCGGGCAACCCACGTGGCGATCCGGCTTCTTTCGGCTTCCGTGAGGCTTCCATCCCGTAGGAGGAGCTGTGTTGAATTCAGACCTAGTGTTTCGTGCACTAGCAGACGGACTTCGACGCTTGCATCGTGAGGTGAGATTCCAGCCGATATCAGCTGTGCCACCCAACCGTTTATAGCATCCTGAAGCGGCGTACTCAGCTTGCGGAAACTTTCAGCTGCTCAACGATTGCCTTAAATTGATCGGCATCTTCAAACTGATGGTAGACGCTTGCGAATCGGATGAACGCGACGGCATCGAGTTTGCTTAGCTCAAGCATAATGGCCTCGCCAATCAGGTGACTCTGTACTTCTCGGTCACCGCGGGCCATTAAGTGTCGCTCAACCTGATCGATAAGGTCGGAGATTGAGGACATCGCGACAGTGCGCTTGTTACATGCTGTTTCCAGAGCACGTGACAACTTTTCACGATCGAACGGCTCGCGTGTGCCATCCCGTTTGATGACCGAGAGGCGTAAATCCTCGATTTCCTCGAATGTCGTGAAGCGCCCTTCACAGCCGTGGCACAGGCGGCGCCGCTTGATTGCCATACCATCCCGGACAGGCCTTGAATCCAAAACCTGATCGCGGTCTATTACGCCGCAAAACGGACACTTCATGGGATTGTTACCATATGTTGGAGGATGGAGAATTCTATCCGCTACATATAGATTTTTGCATCCCACTGTAAGCACGAGGTGATGTTTTTCGCCAATACGGTAACGATGTATCGAATTTCTTTGCTACTCCATAGCAACTTCATTGCAAATTAGAGTGCAAAATGCCACTTTCATTGGCTACAATCTAAGGGGTATGTGATTGCATTCCGAAACTAACGGATGTGTGTCTGGTGACTGTCCTGTATTGGACATCATGTATAAGGCACCACCATGGAAAACAATGACTGCCCGACCAACCCCTATGTCTTACGAAGATAACCCTATACCGACGCCGCTGACCGACGTCGTCGAACGCACGCCTTCCCTTAGGCGCGCCTATGTTCTCTTCATGGACATCGTCGGGTTTGCAAAGCTCCCAACCGATCATCAGGTTGCTGCCCAGCGCGAGCTTGGTCAAATCGTGCAAATGACGCCTGAGGTGGCATCGGCAAAGTACGACCCTGAGAGCCTACTGGTGCGCCAGACCGGTGATGGCATCGCCTTAATGTTCTTCAAGGATCTCCTGTCACCGCTGCGGTGTGCCTTGCAGCTTCATGGGATGATTCAGGCTGACAATGCGCGTCTAAAGCAATTAATCGGGGCTCCTCTCAAGCTCCGCATGGGTGTCCATGCGGGCGAGGTGACGATTGTTCAGGATGTCAACGGTCAGCGGGATGCCGCAGGCGATGGCATTATCACAGCTCAGCGTGTGATGGACCTCGGAGACGCCGATCACATCCTCTTGTCGAGTGAAGTCGCTAAAGTCCTGATAGACATGGACCCGTGGGCAAGATACATCACACACCTCGGTGAGGTCCGTGTCAAGCATAAGATCATCGTGGACGTTTATAACCTTTATGGCCGCTTGGATGGTCCATTTTGCGGTAATCCGGGAACACCTAAAAAGGTTGTTGAGGATGGCCGGGCACGGAGTCGCGAAGCAAAGGCACTCCGACCACGGTTTTCGGATGTCATGCGACCGCACTGGGGTCGAATTTTCGCGTTGATG
>JBJTQN010000034.1:0-17999 GCA_046075665.1 Armatimonadota bacterium
GAATCAAGCCGAAGATTGGCCATACGTTAGCGGTGGTTTTGCCACTCTTACGCGCAAGAATCCAGCCAAGAATAGCGGTCCAGAACAGCCATAAAAGGATAGAGCCTTCCTGGCCTCCCCAGAATGCGGCGATCAGGTAACGTGTCGCGCTCTGCTTGCTGGTGTATTCCGCGACGTACTTAAAGGCGAACTGGTGTGTTCCGATGAGGTACATCAGGTAAGCGGATGCGCCGACGATGCCCGCGAGGGCAACCGAGACGCCTGTCTGCGCGATTTTCGCCAGACCTTCCTTACCCTGCCGCCGGGAAAGGACGAAGAGCACATTTGCTGCGACCGTTGCAACTAGCGCGATGATGAGGAGACTGTATCCGAGGATCATTTGATTGGTGCCGTTCTGGGTACTGGAATCTACTTGGTACCGTAGGACTTGGTTTCGGTGCCCTGATACTTGCTTGGACACTTCACGAGCAGGTTGTCTGCCTGGAAGACGCTGCCATCCCAGTGTCCGATGGCCGTTATTTCGATTGCCATCTCAAAGTTGGCTGGCTTGGTGTGACCAAATACAACCGGGAGGCGGGTTCCGGTCTTCTTTTCGACAAGAGTGAACGCAAGGTTGCCGGATGTCAGCTTTACCGATGACTTTTCCAGTCCACCCATGACCTGTACCGTACCATTGGTCTTCTGTGCTTCGGCGAAGGAGATGTATGGGGTTAGGTTCTTGACGAAAGCCGTTCCTGCGCCGACAAGTGCGGCACCGATGGCAACGGAGGCGATGATAGGTCCTAATTTCATTTGTCGTTTTCCAGTTCTGCGAGACGCTTTTCGGCAGTCGCAATGCGGCGTTCCGTCATCAGTGTAAAGGCAAACAGCCCAGCGAGAATCATAAGTGCAACAATCAGCATGGGTAAGAGGTTCATGCCATTCCCCCTTCGGTAGTAAGCTCCAGCTCGGCGATGTCTTGATTGACCTTCTCAGCCCGAACGGATAAACGGAACATCCACACCAAGTGCCAAATCAACGCAATCGCCATTGGGTAGATAGCCATCCGGTAAGAGACATCAAACTTGGCAAATTTAGGATGCAGGCTTTGATCAATAAAGAACGTTGGGATCACATAGCCGAGCATCGGGGTCAGGATGGATGCGAACAAAACGTAAACAGCCGACAGGGCTGCGCGGCGCTCGGGGTCTTCAATGCTTGCACGAAGTGTGAAGTACGCGGCGTAAACAAGCAAGAGAACGGCAACTGCGGTTTGACGCGGATCCCAGTTCCAGAATGAGCCCCATTGAACCTTTGCGAACATCGAGCCGGTGATGGTTGTCAGGAAGCAATAAAGGAACGCGATTTTCGCGCCGATGTAGGATTTGATGTCCGATGCAAGATCCCGCTTGCGAAGATAGGCGATGCCGTGCCAGGCTGCGATTACCGCTGCGACGAGGGCAACATAGGCGCATGGCAGGTGCATGGTTACAAGTCGCGCGAGATCAGGGTTTGCGAACCCCTGCGCGGCTGGCAGCTTGAGGAAAATATAGCTCAGGCAGCCCGCGGTAAACACAAAAAGTGCTCCCTTGGCCACTGGCGTCATTTCTCTTTCCATAAAATTAAAGTACCACCTATCGTTTGTGCCCGGTTCCGTGCATCGCGTTGTATTGGAAACACCAAACTTAACGATTCTACCTATCACAGTCGCACAGTCCTATGGTTGTCAAAAATGTTCGGAACATCAGGTCAAATGTGTTGATATTTCAAACAAAGATGCTCTGTTCATTTTTAGTCGTTCCAAATGGCATCGAATAGCAAGAGTGATGCCGCTATCGCAAGTACGGCGTAACTCAGTAGTTGTACGAGGATGCCACCGGATGTATCGAGAAAGGCAGAGGATGCGGAAAGCCGCCATCCGATGGCACGGAGGGTGCCATCCACGCCGCTGACGAATGCCGGTAGCAAGATAGGGAAAGAGAGGGCTGCGAGCAGTCCGCCACGTGCACTTGTCTGTGCAACTAGGGCTCCCGTAGTCGTGAAAACGGCTCCCATCCCGATCGCTGCCAACACGACGACGGCAAACAAGGCGCCTGGGTGTTTGACTGTAACCCCAAGGACACCGCACGTGGTTGGGACGGTGATCACACAAACGCCAAGAAGCAAGACGGTATTCCCAACAAACTTGCCCGCCCAAACAGCTGTCGCCCTTGCATGCAGTCTGAGAGCGGTCATCGTGCCACGCTCAGACTCGACGACAAATGCGCGGCCAAGGCCCATCGCGCTTGCAAAGCAAACTTGTATCCAAATCAGTGCAGCGGCAATCTGGCTCCCAATCTCTTTTCCACCTTCGCCGTTTAGTGGAATGCGTGCTGTCGAAAGTGCCACCAGTGCAATAGAGCAGGCGACAAAGAGCCCTAGGCTTGCGAGTGCCACACGTGAGCGCCATTCCGTTCTGAGCTCTTTACCGGCAATCGCCAGCGTTTCTTTAACCCACATAGATATGCCTCTGAACAAGCTCGCGCTCGCGCTGATCGTTTGTCGCAAGAATTACGATTCCGCCGCGTTGCTGCTGCTCGCGAATCATCGACAGAACGACGTCCTGACCAGCTTCATCGAGCGCAAGTCCCGGCTCATCCAGGAGCAAAATCGCAGGTTCATGCAGCGCAGCTAAGGCCAGGCGCACGCGCTGTCGCATCCCGCTTGAATAGTTACCAATCGCGTCATCTAGGCGCTTGCCAAGACCGACATGCGTAAGCAAATCGCCAATCGGCTTGGATGGCCGGCTGGTGACAGCTGCGAAAAACTGAAGATTCTCCCGGGCCGTGAGTTCAGGGTAGAGGTTGAGCTCGGGGGAGACATAGCCGACCATCGAGCGGAGCATCGCGGGTGCACTACAATCAGCATCATTTACCCGAAGTTTTACATCCCCGGCACTTGGTCTGAGGAGTCCGGCAACACACCGAAGTAAGGTACTCTTGCCGGAGCCATTAGGACCAAAGACGCCGATCACTTCGCCGCCAGTTGCCGTTAACTCCAGCTTATTCAATATCTTTCGGCCACCATAGCTCTTTGTCAGGCTTGCCAGCGTCAACTCAACAGTCATCAAGTTCATGTTACACGCGCAGCGCCTTTCCAGCCGACATCGGACGATATGATTGAACCTTGACAACGTCTGGTACGTCAGAGTACGCATGGAGTCGTCAGGCATCCACCGATGCTTACGAATGCGAAAACAATGCCAATCGCCACGTTTTGGAGACCGTCTGTAACAATGCACCAGGACGCCGAGCTCATAGCGCGGTGCCAACGCGCTGATGCGTCTGCATTCGATGCGATTGTGGCACGCTATAAGACTAAGATTTACCACTACCTTTACCGCATGACTGGTAATGCTGAGGATGCCGATGACCTTACGCAGGAAGTCTTTATCCGGATGTATACAAACATCGGTAAGTTCCGTGCTGAGGCCAGTCTTTCTACGTGGTTGTTCCGTATTGCTGGAAACCTTGCTGTAGACCGCTTCCGAAGAACGAAAAATTCACGCCGCTTGGTGACATCCCTTGATGCGCCCATCCAGCCGGGGGAGGAAGAGGCATCCCGCGATGTTCCGGACATGTCGATGGCTCCCGAAGTACTGGTAGGCCGTCGTGAGCTGGCAGATCAAATCGAAGCCGCTCTCGCCAAGCTGCCACCTAAGCTTAGGTCAGCGGTGATTCTGTTTGATGTCGAAGGAATGTCCTATGACGAGATTGCGAGTGTGGAGGGAATCCCGCTCGGAACAGTGAAATCAAGGATATTTAATGCACGTGTCGCGTTGCGGGATTCGCTGCGGCCATATTTGGAGACAGAGTGATGGAGACAACGTTGAACACATGTCCCAGTGCGGAGCAGACGATTGCTAGCTACATCGATGGAAACCTTTCTGCAGATGACCGGATTTCCTTCGAGCGTCACATGGCATCGTGCCAGGTTTGCCGCACGATTGAACGCGAGCTTCGCATGACACAGTCGCTTCTGCGGACACTGCCAGCGGTTTCGCCACGAGGTGATTTTGAGGCGCGTCTCGCCACCCGTTTAGCCGATGTCAAGCTCAAGCCGGCCCCATGGTGGACCCGCTTGGTACTTCCGGCTTACATCCAGCCTGCACGCCGCCCACATGTCGCGATTCCGTTTGTCGCTGCGGCATCGGTCGTGGCAAGTTTTGGCTTTGTCTATGTCTCTCGCGTACCAAATGCAAAGGCGGGCACCGTGCAGACTGCTGCGGCATCCGATGAAACAGCAGTTCTCTCTGAGCTCGCGAATCAACACCACGCCGCCAGTGCATCCCAAAGCCTTGGAGACACATCTGGCGTTGTTGTCGTTGCCTCCGATATGGCAACGGGCGGGTCTTGGTGACAGTTTCCCTTAGATACGCCGGTGTGCTGTTAGGGCTTTCTGTGCTCACATTGGCCACGGCTTTTGGACAAACGCCCCCAGAACGACCATCCAGGCCACGTCCCGAAAGCGGAGATCGGCAGCGCTTCAGCGGGCCGCCGGAAGAGCGCGATGCCCGAAGGGCCATTTTTCGCATGACCCGTGCGACGAAGTCAATCGTCTACAGCGCGCGCGAGGTCGTCACCTTTCGTGGCGGAACAGTTGAATTCGATGTTTGGGTTGACCCAAAGCGTGGCTCTCGGCGTGAGTCAGCGGATAAACGCGGGGATGTCATCGTGGATGACCTCAAGCATTGGTGGGTTTTGTCTGAACGAACAGGTACGCTTATAGAGCGCAATACGATGCAATCACAGAATGCAGATCGCAATCGCGAGCTGCTTGTTCAGCTGAAAGACTCGCTCAAGGCCGTTAAAACCGGGGATGACACCATCGCAGGGCGTCCAGTCGAGATTGTGGTCGTATCTCCGCGATTGGATGCGATGGGAATCATCCGGAAGTTTTGGATTGATCGTGAGACCGGCCTGCAGCTGAAGTCTGAAGAACGGGATGGCACCGGACGCGTCCTTCGCTCGTCATACTTCACAACGGTCCAGATTAATGCTGACCTCAAATCAATCGACTTTTCTGAACCAAAACCACCTTCGGGCATTACGGTTAAACGGGATGTTAGCATCGTCCACGCAACATTTGCGGATGCAGAAAAAGCTGGAATATCAATTCGTACATCGACAAATGTTCCGCCGGGGTATGCACCGCAATATGTGGAAGTCACTAATGGGGGTAAGTGGGTGACGCAGCACTGGGGGAACGGAACCAGCGTGCTATCTTACTCGCGAATCAAGGGCGGCCGCGGACCGGCATCCAGCGAGCCCGCATTCCGCCAGATTCCCGGTGGACGGCGAGGATACGTCTGGAACACAGATGGCATGATGCATGTCATCATCGCGCCATTACCAGATGATGCTATCCGTAAATTCGCGGATGGCATTCGCTGACACCTCTACGTTAACGTTAGGCGGAAACAGCTCTATCGGAACCAGCCATTCACGGTGGTACAATTTGGCGCCTGAACCGCTGGCGGGGATGGAGTCAGACGTATGCAAAACAAAGCCTTTAATGGGTTTATTTTGGCCTTATCCATCATCGGTATCCTGATCGCAGGCTACCTCTGGAAATTGCATGCCACCCCTGAGCTCATCCCGTGTGGACGCTCCGGTGGCTGTGCAACCGTTGCGCTCAGCCCTTATTCCCGCTTCCCTGTCGGCACCGGGCTTCCTATTGCCGCATGGGGAACCGCAGGCTACATCGGCCTTCTGATTCTGTCCATCTTCAGGATGCTTCCATTGCCAATGACTGCGACCCGGCTGGCACAAACACTGCAGGGAGTGGGACTGTTCGGCGGAATGGGGGCATCTCTCATACTGATGTACATTCAGGCCGTCGTTGTTCGCGCATTCTGCAAGTGGTGTCTGGCATCCGAAGTCGTAATGGCCTTCATGCTGATTGTGTATATTGTCGACTGGCGCGCTAAGCGTCAATCCGGTGGGCAGACTGTGCCACCGACCATCTAAGGAGCTATCCAATGAAGTTCACCAGTGAAGCAAAGATGTTGGTTGTGATGGGTGTGATTGTGGCGCTTGGCGGAGGGTTCCTCCTGCTGAGCGGTGATGGCTCGATGTTCGATAAGCCCAATCAGCCTGGTGCGAACAAACCTGCTCCCGTTGTCATTAAGAAGGAAGACTTTGATAGCGTTCTCAAACTCGCGCCAACTAAGGGCCCGGATGATGCACGCTTTACGGTGATCGAATTTGCGGACTTCCAGTGCCCGCTTTGTCGCAAGATGTTCGCAGCTGTCTGCAAAGACCTCGGAAAGAAAATCTCCGTTAAATTTGGCTTCGTCCACTATCCAATTGAAGAAATTCATCAGTACTCGCTGCAGGCAGCCCTCACCGGTGATGCCGCACGCGAACAGGGTAAGTTTTGGGAATACTATGACGCGATGTTTACTGACACCGACCCGGCATGGAACGACGGGTTGGTGGATGAACGTGCAAAACTGGCAGGCATGGACTTCACCAAAACCAAGTCATACATTTCGTCGGAAGCAAACATCAAGAAAATCCAGTCACTACGTGATCGTGTGTCCGGACTTGGAGTACAGTCGACTCCAAGCTTCTGGGTGCTTGATAATCAAACAGGAAAGATTTCCCAAGTCGTAGGTGTTGAGCTGTATAAGGCGCTGGCTGAGGCTCCTGGGATGCCGAAGATCGACGCAACCCAGTTTGCAACTCCCGGGCAATAGGTGACAAAAACGCTTCTCCTCGTACGTCACGGAGAGACGGCACACAATGCTGAAGGCCGCTGGCAGGGGCAGTCGGATATTCCGCTTTCGGATATTGGACGTGAACAAGCTCGGCGGCTGGCGGACATCCTTCCAAGGTTTCACGCCGCACGCTTACCAGATGTAATGTACTCAAGCGACCTCAGCCGGGCGGTCGAGACGGCCCGAATTGTTGGGATGTCCATCGGGGATCCGATGCATTACCAGACGCCAGCGTTTCGTGAGCGCGGCTATGGAAGCTGGGAGGGGAAGTCCCGTGATGAGTGTGCAACACTGTGGCCTGGGCATACGCGCCCGCACGATGGCGAAGCGTGGCCGGATGTCTACAAGCGCATGAATATGGGTTTATCCGATGTTCTGAAGCAGCACCCGGATGCGAGTTCCATTATGATTGTCGGGCACGGGGCCAGCCTGAAAGCCCTTATAGCGAATGTTCTATACCCAGGGCTTGAGCACCATGAGCCTCCGGGGTGTCTTCTCTCTAACACCGGATTGACGGTTCTCCAGCTAGGTGGCGATGCAATCTGGCGGATTGAACGCATGAATGACATACGCCACTTGGAGATTGCAGAATAGTGTTGTTTTTACAGAAGCCCAACGTAACACCCAAGGTTAACCCTAAAGACCTCCCAAACTTTGCGGTCGTGGCTCCCGGAATCTACCGTGGCGCAGCGCCGACGGCGAAAGGCCTTGAAGAACTTAATAAGCTTGGTGTCGCGCATGTGATTGACCTGCGGATTGAACGCAAAGGTCAAGATGACGAAGCGGCAGCCGCGAAACGCCTGGGACTTCAACGCACCCGCATCCGGATGGGACGTGAAGCGCCAACCACCGCGCAAGTTAAAGAGTTTATGGACATCATCCGGCAGGCAAAAAACAAGCCGGTCTTCATCCACTGCCAGCATGGGGCAGACCGCACGGGTGCAATGGTTGGCATTTACAGAGCCGTTGACTGTGGCTGGAAATTTGATGACATCTGGAAAGAAATGCGTCGCTACGGCTTTAAGACCTACCTTTCAGAGCTCAAAGACAGCGTTCGGCAGCGGGCCAAAACATGAATCGCCAGCTCGGGCCGGTCAAACCATCGCGCCCATGGTTCATAGACCTCCTCTCCGCTGGGGCATTTCTAGTCACAGGATTTGCTCTTGTGAAAGGCCTGCGTGGCTTCCCGATTGTTGCCGCGTTTATCGGGGTCATTGCCCTTGGACTCTCGTGGTACACCACGCGCTCCGCGTTCATGACGTTGTTCGGGTTGCGCGACCGGGGTAATCGGTAACAAGCCAATCATTCGTGATCGTGACTCACCCAACTTGGTGATAACTGCGCTTGAGGACTTTTCACTATTGAAGGGCAACACTAACACGTGTTCTTATTGCCATTTGCCTGCGTGATATTCTTTTTATGTTGAAACCACTCAGGATGAAGTCATGCCAAAAGTTCTCGTAAGTGATCCCGTTGCCGCCGAAGGCGTTGCAGTACTGCGCCGTGCCGGATTCGATGTCGATATCCGGACAGGACTCTCAGCAATCGACCTCAAAGCCATTATCGGCGACTACGATGCACTTGCCGTTCGGTCAGAAACAAAGGTCACCGCTGACATCCTGGCTGCAGCAACCAATCTTAAGGTCATCGGACGAGCCGGGGTTGGCGTAGACAACATCGATGTCCCAACTGCCACCAACCGGGGAATCCTCGTTGTCAACTCTCCAGAAGGCAATACCATTGCCGCCGCAGAGCTCACCGTAACCGTTTTGCTCTCCATGGCCCGAAATGTTCCACAGGCACACGCATCCATGAAAGCAGGTGAGTGGAAGCGCTCCAAGTTCGTCGGAATCGAAGTCTACGGCAAGACCGCAGGCGTCATCGGTCTTGGAAAAATCGGTCGTGAAGTGGCGAAGCGCCTGCTCGCGATGGAAATGCGTGTGGTTGCCTACGATCCATTCCTGTCGGCTGATCAAGCAGCCGCACTTGGAATCCGTCTCGTCGACCTCGACGCCCTCTATGCCGAAGCCGATTTCATTACGGTCCACGTTCCGAAGCTGAAGGAAACCGCCGGCATGATCGGACCCGAAGCATTTGACAAAATGCGTGATGGCGTCCGCATCGTCAATGTCGCCCGCGGTGGCATCATCCAGGAGAAAGCCCTCCTCGATGCGCTTGCATCGGCAAAGGTCGCCGCTGCCGCGTTGGATGTTTGGGAATCCGAACCGGTCGACCCGACGCACCCGCTCGTACTGCATCCAAATGTTGTCGCCACCCCCCACCTCGGAGCATCCACAGAAGAAGCACAGGTTGGCGTTGCTGTCGATATCGCTGAGCAGATCGTCGATGTTCTTACAGGCGGCTCGGCCCGTTCTGCGGTCAACATGCCATCCCTTGCTCCTGAAGTCCTCCAAAAGACCGCACCATGGCTCCGCCTCGCTGAAAAGATGGGCAGCCTTCAGGCACAGCTCGCCAAAGGCAACATCACACATGTCGAAGTTGGCTTTGCCGGTGACTTTGATCGTCGCCAAACCGTGCATATCACCCGCGCACTGCTAAAAGGTCTCCTCCAGCCTGTACTTTCTGATAGCGTTAACTACGTAAACGCTCCGGGACTCGCTGAGTCGCGCGGTATCAGCGTTGCGGAAACCACCCGCGGTAAAGCCGAAGAGTGGGGCCAGACCCTCACACTGGTCGCTACCGATAGCAATGGAGAACACACCCACGTTGGGACAATCTTTGGTAAGAGCGATCCACACATCGTGATGCTGGACAGCTACTCCATGGACTTCCGCCCTGAGGGCTTCCACATCATGATTCGCAACCTCGATAAACCGGGTATGGTAGGAAAAATCGGATCCATATTGGGCGAGGCAGGCGCAAACATTGCCGGTATGTACCTTGGACGCGAGTTCAGACAAGGGACGGCTGTGATGGCCCTTTCCCTCGATGGCCCGGTCATAGATGCGACAATGGCAGAAATCCGCGGTGTCGAAGGAACCATCAGCGCACGACTTGTAGAGCTCTAGGAAAAGTCTCCAGCCTGCGCCGGTTTCCGCCGACAATCCTATGTGGCACACCCCCTTGGGTGTGCGCATCGGCAACAGGCTATGCTTAACCTAGGCTTTCGAACTCGGCGGGCGGAAAATGCACCGCAAATAAAACGTGACCTCCAGCTCGCTGTGCTGGCAGATATCACTTCTGCACGCCACGGTATCGGGACCGTCTCCAATGCCTACGACAAGCTCTACGATGAAATCGCAAGGCGAATGCCGCGCGGCGTCACGTTTGCAGTTACATCCGCTGAACGCGCCGAAGGCCGTACCAGCATCGCCGCAAGCCTTGCCTGCGCCGCGGTACGCCAAGGGAAAACAGTACTGCTTATCGATGCCGACCTACGCCGTCCACAGCTCCATGAACTCTTCGCGCATACCGGACTGACTGTGGCTCCTGGTCTGGTTGAAATGCTGGTCGGTAACCTAGCCAGTCCATCGGATGCCGTCCATGAGACAAGCATCCCAGGCCTCTCAGTTGTTCCTGCTGGCCGGATGCAAGTCTCGGATGCAAGCGCGCTCCTCGAGTCGCCAACGATGCAACGGATGCTGAAATCTCATCTGCCACAGCTCGCGGACATTATCATCATCGACACGCCACCGGTACAGGCAGGGGAGGCAGGTAGCAAAATCATCCATCAGGCCGATGGCGTGATCATTGCGCTCCGTGTGGGGCATTCCCAAATGCCAAGCTGTAAAAGTGTCCTCACAGCGCTGCAGCGCAGCGGTGCACGCGTTATTGGTGGCGTTCTGGTTCCGGCAGGCGAGCCGAACACGGGACCGATTCTCGCACACGTTGAGACTCCTGATGTAGACCCCGCATCGTTGCTTGCCACACCGCTCACGGATTCGAAAGCGGGTGATGAGCAACCTCACGAAGCTGAACCCATCCCGGTCATCCATATTGTCGCAGGCCCGCCATCCGTAAATCCGGAACCCGTGCATCGTAATGAAGCGCGTCAGGATCCCGATGTTTTGCCAAGTAACGTCGCTGAAGAACTACCAGAAGCCGATGATGCCAACCTGAGTGATGCTAGCCTGGGTGATGCTAGCGTAGACGATGCAAACGTGGATGATGTCGTTGATATTGAGGTTGAATCGGTGTCCGAAGAGGACATCGAGGATGTCGTCTGGGTTTCTACGAACGATACGCAGGCAGAAGCCGCTGTTGTGTCCTTTGGGGATGACGCTACGCATCGTGACGCGCCAGCGGATATTGTAGAACCCGGTGAACCTACGGTTGCCGATGATGACAAATCAGTGGACGATACCGACGGCACCGATTTGACATCGGATAGTGGTGCCGAACGGGATGAAACAGCAACAATGGATGATGTAGTTGACGGCGCGAATGTGCCTGCGGACAAGCTAAGCGAGTTGCTCGCGACGTGGCGACGTGGCGCATATGATGTCGCCATTACGCAGCCAGTAGCGACGGATCCGAATGAACTGGAAACCGTTCCTGTCGTGGCAGAACAGGTTGAGGCTGTGACCATCGAAGAAGAAGCGGTGGCCGTCGAAGCAGATAACGGGCAGATACCCGGCAATACCGATGTCGTCGCGACAGCTGATGATGTCGTCGAAGTCACTTCTACAACAGCACACGGCATCTGTATTGAAGCGTTGGAAGTAACTTTCTCGATGGTTCCGACGGGCACGAGTGAAATGACACTGCGTGCTGCGTCAACCAATCATGGCGAGCTCGGATGTCCACCCATTTACTTGGAAATGGCGATGCTGGTGTCGGCGATGCGTGGCATGCAGGCGGAGACGCCTGGTCCGGATGCAACAGATGGTCTGCGGGCGCTCCTTGAAACCAAGTCATCGAACGCGGATGACAACACTGCCCTGCGGCTGCGTGTTGGCTCAATGGATGCCCCCCGAATCGATGCGACATTGCACGCGGATGGTATTTGTCTGGTGAGAGCCGGCGAGACGCGTGGGGATACTCAGATCAGTATTTCGGCGCCGGATGGTGGAACCAGCACAATTGTCGCAACGACATCTCTTACCCCAATGGAAGGTCGCGCCGTCATCACCCTTGAGCGCGAAGTTCTGAGACGCCCGTACGGGGATGTACGCTTTGTCAACCGTATTCGTCTGCAGCTGATGAAGTAACTCTACAGCCCGGCGGAAATGTCAGCTTTGCGGAAGCGTGGATGCGTCTCCGGGACACGGAAAATCATCAACGCCACGCCAACGAGGGACAGCGCTGTCATCGCAATGAACATTTCGGTAAAGCCGTATTTCTGCAGAATAAATCCACAGATCCACTGCCCGACGGCTGTCGCAAAGCTCGCTACCACGCCTAGACGCGCCTGCTCGGTCCCTCGCCGGAGTTCCTCTGCACAGTCGTTTACCAGGGTAATTCCCACGGTACCGATAATCCCATAATTCAGCCCGTGCATTGCCTGAACAACCGCTGCCCACTGCGGTGTCGGTGCGACGATATAGCCCAGGAGGCGGAATGGGAGTGCGATAAACGCTACGATGAGGGCTGGGCGACGACCAAATCTGTCAGAGATACGCCCAATCAGAACCATCATGATGATTTCGGTTATGACGCCCACGATGAAAAACGATGCCAATGCGCTTGGCTTGGCATGGAGTCGTTCGGTGATGTAGAGAGACAGGTTGCCGGTCACGCCATATAACGCAGCTTGATAAAAGAAAAAAGCCAAAAGATAGCGTGGAATCAGATGTGGCGCGGGGACATGGTTACTTTGCTTCTTTTTGCCAGTCGCATCTTGACCCGCATATGCGCTGTTTGGCTGATGGCCGCGGCGTGGATCTGGAATAAATCAGGCGAGCACGGCGACAAGCGCAAAGAACATTGGGCCGAAGACATAGACTGGGCGAAGATCAGCCACCGACATGTGCGCGCTCTGTGGCAGCAGCTTACCGGAAATCTGGGCCACGATGACGTACCCAATACTTCCATAGACGCGAAGCTGGGAATATGCATCCCCACTGCCATCCGGACCCACAAGACGCCCGATAATGACACCTCCGACAATGTTTAGGTATTGGTAGCCATTGAGGACGATAGCCTGAAGGAGGAAGAACTTCCACGGGGCTGAGACATATGGGAACGAAGCCATCGCCGCTGCGGCAGCGATGCCGCTGATAAACATCACGGGACGTCGGGCATCGAGCTTGTCTGACAACCGTCCGAGCAATGGCTGGATGCCGAGCCCAGTCAGGAGTGCGCAGCTCGAAATGGTATTGACTTGGAGTGTTGTCAGTCCGGATGCTTTCCAAAAGGGGGCAGTGTACGGCTCTAAGAGTCCGTAGACGGAGACGGTCACTGCCATCACAAAGCTCAGCAGAATACACTTCGCCCAGCTCACCCCCGGCAGGATGCTTTCTTTAGCCAGCATTGCGATGCTTTTGGAGGCTCAGTAGCGCTTTTCGGTGGCGGAATGACGGATGCGATTCATCCACAAAGAGGTACAGAATGAGCCCTCCGATGCTGGCAACGGCGCTCATTGTAAAGAACATCGCCGTGAAGCCGTAATGTTGCATCATCCAGCCGCAGAGCCACATGAGGATGGCTGTTGAGATACCGGCGGTTACGGCGAGGCGCGCCTGTTCACTGCCGCGTTTGGACTCATCCGAGCAGTCATTGATATAGGCGATCGCGATGGCGCCGACGATTCCAAAGTTTAGGCCGTGGAGAGACTGCACGACGGCGGCCCAGAGCGGTGTCGGCGCGTAGTTGTAGGCGATGAGCCGCAGTGGAAGAAGGCAAAACGCGAGCAGAAGAGCCGGGCGTCTTCCCGTTCGGTCGGTAAATTTGCCCACTTGGAACATCACCAAGACTTCCGTAACGACGCCGAAGGCGAAGAACACCCCCAAGTCGGATGGCTTTGCGTGCAGAACCTCTGTCAGGTAAATGGGGAGGTTGGCTGAAACGCCGTAGAGAGCACCTTGATAGAACGCGAAGGCTAGGAGAAACGGCGGAATCAGCTTTGGCATCGGTTGGCTGTTTTGTACCCGGGATGCCTTCTCGTCCGGTTCATCATCATCACTGGTCACCAAGTCGTGGACAATGGAGCTTTTCTTCGGATCTGGAATACGAGTTGAAAGCAGGCCGATAGTGATGTAGATAATCGGTCCGATGATGAAGATTGGTTGAAGGTCAGCAGCGGTTAATGTGCCTCGGTTTGGGAGCAGCCTTCCGCATACGATTGCCACCACGATGTAGGTGAGGCTTCCAAGTACCCGAAAGCGTGTGTAGGCACCACCGCTCCGCGCCGGACCTGCGATACGCCCAATGATGACGCCAGACACCGTGTTGAGGTACGTAAATCCATTTGTACCAAAAATGGAGAGTATCAACAGGATAGTAAACGAGTTCGATGAGGGAAACAGGCAATAGGCGATAGCAGAAACAATGGCAGCGCCAAGGATGAGGGGCTTTCGGGCATCCCATTTGTCTGATAGACGACCGATCATCGGCTGGACAATCATCCCAGAAAGCAGGGCAATTCCGGATACCAGATTGATTTCCCATTTACTGAGGCCGGCAGCGAGGAGATATGGGTTGGTGTACGGCTGGATAATGCCAAAGCTGCCCGTGATGAACGCCATCATCAGACCCAGAAAAATACACTTCTCCCAGGAAACGCCGGGGAGCGGAGTCGGAAATCGGTTTAGCATCCGTTAGGTTTTGTCCAATGTGGCATTTCCAACGGCAGTTTGAACCTGCACTGTGGTGCCACCTCCATTGACAATCCCTGCATAAACAGCTCCCATATCACCTAGCGCACGGTTGCTTTTCGGGATGTTCCATGCGCAGCGCGCTTTACCATTGGCGGTCAGTACCGTGGCAAGCATTTTGCTGTTACCCGGGACCTGAACGTTCACATCCCCGCTGCCGCTCTGGCAAAGCAGCTCGGTCTTGGGCAGCTTTGTGAACACGGCTTTCACCGCACCGCGTTGCGTCTGAAGTGTGCACTGGGATGCTTCAAGCAGCGTGATACGGTCACACTTGATGTCACCGCTGTTCACGGAAATGGTGAGGTCTCCAACGCTGCCATCCATTTCGACATTTCCAGTGCCGACCGTCACAACGGCGCTTTTGCGAATCTTCTGGTCTTTCAATCGCACGGGTCCTGAATCTGACCGGCAGGTGATATACGCAAATTCGCCTTGGAGGTTTGTCTCACCTTGAATGATACTGGTGCTTACCGTAAGACCCGGAGGTGCGGTGATCTCGATGATTAATCGGACATCGGCTTCTTCTTTGGCATCGATTGCATATGATGGCAGCCTATCGGTGAGCGTAACCGTACGGTCACCGAACTCAACCAGTTCCTGAGAGTCATCGAGGAGGGCTCGGGCAATCTCACGGCGTTTTGCTTTGACGATGCGTGTTGTTTTCATTGACAGCGTCTTAGCACCGTTGTTGACTTGGAAGCGAATTTCGCCAACCTGTACGGTGAGTTTTACCGACTGAACGGAGCGTGCCGGGTAGAGCCATGGCATCTCGCGCTTCTCCTCTGCCAGCCGGCCACGCCGGAGGCTGATTCGAAGGGGAGTCCCCGACATTGGTTGCATACGACAAATTACCCCGGGTCAGGCTATTTCGTCACGCTAAGATTTCGGCGAATAGATGCACAAGCGGGGCGGTTACCCCATGACGACCTTAATGATGATGCCCGCGGTGACCGCGCCCGCCAGCGAGCACACAAAATTAACGACATCGTTGTTAAAGCCCTTGACGCCGCGGTAAAGGCGGGTGCGCTTTCCGCAGTGATAGATCTTCTCCGTCGTCGAGGAGCAGACTGCACACCTTCGGAGCTCCTGAATCGTCGAACCGAGCATCGTGTCGGCAGCAGCTCCCAGCACCCCACCGAAGATCACGGCAAACGAGACGGGACTGGCGACCTGCCAGTTGGTGATAGACATCCACCCGATGACTGCAAGCGTTATTGCCCCGCCAATCGATCCATAGATTCCGGCCATTGTAATTCCGCCACTCGTCCCCGCGAGGACAGGCTTGCGCGTAAACCAATCAACTGGATTGGTCCCGTAAGTGCGGCCGATTTCCGTCGACCATGTATCCGCCATCGCTGCCGCAATAGCTCCAAGAAGGGCAGCATCCCAGACGGGGTCTCGCTTGCTCACAATGACCATGATGGCGCAGAGTGCTGCCACACCACCATTTGCCAGCACTTGCGCCGCATCACGCTTGTCACCCTTTGCTACGACATCTTCCGCAACCGATGCCGGCAAGCTCTTTTTCCGGTTTCGCGACAAGTATGCACTCGATCCAAAGAAGAAGAGCAGACAGAGTGTTCCGTACCACGGTGCGCATGCGTGAATGATTGTCCCAACAAGAACGGCGGCAACCGCACCATCCCGGGTCAACATTTTGAGTTTGTAAGCCGGCATGATGATGCCGAGGGCGAGGAGGAATGCGATCGCAAGGGCCGTGATGGTCATAATGGTTACAACAATGGTGAATGCAGACGCCTGCATACCCAACGCAACATTATGGTTCCCAAAAAGCCATCATGGTATGTCTTTTGCCCACTGTGGCGGCAAGACAACGCAAACAGGGCGGATGCGTGGTATCACCTTTCGCTGGATGGATGGATTTCTAAGTATTGATAAACCTGCCGGATGGACGTCCCACGATGTGGTCGGGTACATCCGCAAGACCTTCCGTACCAAACGCGTTGGCCATGCTGGGACATTGGATCCAGATGCCACTGGAGTGCTCCTTGTTGCGGTTGGCAGCGCCACACGCCTCCTGCCATATGTCCAGACTGAGCCAAAGGTTTACGAGGCTGTTGCAACATTTGGCATCGCCACAACCACCGAAGATGCCAGCGGTGTCGAGACCGCCCGTCAATCCGCTTCTGCGCTCTCTCCTGCTGATGTCTCTGCAGTTCTTCCGCGCTTTATCGGCGATATTGAGCAGATTCCTCCGATGGTCTCCGCTGTGCACCATAATGGCCAGCGACTCTACGACCTTGCCCGCAAAGGTATCACTGTCGAGCGCGCCGCCCGAACGGTGCACATTTATGACATCACGCAGGGCGAGTTCACTCCCGGGGATGTCGCTAACTGCGACCTGACCATCAGCTGTGGCACTGGTACCTATATTAGGACGCTATGCGTTGATATCGGTGCCGCAGTTGGGCTTCCGGCACACATGGCAACGCTACGGCGGGTGCAGGTTGGTCCGCACATCGCCGATGGCAGTATCTCTCCCGAACAGGCTACGGAAGCGCATTTGCGCCCGATGGCAGAGCTCCTCCCCGAGTGGCCCCACATTGTATGCGATGAAGCTGCGCTGAAGGCACTTTCATTTGGGCGTGCACTCGGGCCCGACTATCTGGATGCATCGACCTGCGAGCCGGTTGTTGAAAATGACCCGGCACCGCACGCGCTTGGTATCGGCACGGCTGGCGAAATTGTCGCACTGCTTAAGGCAACATCGAGTGGAACCTGGCAGCCGATTCGCGTGTTTTTGGATGTCGAAGGGAGCCCAAAGCGTGGCTAAATCGAAAACTGTCGCTGCCTTAGGCATTTTTGATGGTGTCCACCTCGGACATCAGGAGTTGCTCAAGCAGACATCCATCTTGGCCACCGAGCTTGGCGCTACCCCGATGGCGGTGACATTTGATCCGCATCCCCAAGCCCTCCTCCGACCTGAGAGCGCGCCAAAACTCTTACAAACACTGCCATCGCGTGTGCAGCAACTCCATAACTACGGCGCCCTGCGGGTCGATGTCATTCCGTTCACGCCAGAATTCGCCGCGCTTGAACCAAAAGCTTTTTTAGCATCGATTTGCGATGGTCAGGCAAATGTCGGCGGGATCGTTGTCGGAGTGGACTTCCGGTTTGGCAGGGGGCGCAGCGGGGATGTCACCACCATTAGTGCGTTTGCCGAGACGCATGGAATCGCAGTTCGTATCGTAGATGAAGTGATGCACGAAGGCATCGCTGTTCGCTCAACGGCCGTCCGTACTGCGTTGCTTGAAAATGATCTGGCTGCTGTCACGGCATTGCTTGGTCGCAGCTGGAGTTTGACCGGTGGTGTGGTGCGCGGCAAGCAGCTCGGGCGTCAGCTAGGTTGGCCAACGGCGAATGTTGCGCATGGGCACGACCTCGCGATGCCTGTTCCAGGCGTCTATGCAGGCTGGGCAGAAGGCACCTTTGGCCGCCGGATGGCCGCGGTATCTATCGGGACC
>JBJTQN010000035.1:0-4225 GCA_046075665.1 Armatimonadota bacterium
TGTTCCGAGACAAAGAAGTTCGTTTGGGGTAAAGCCGAACAAGAAGCGTTTCGACAAGCAAAACTTATTCTGAGTAAGCAGGCTATTTTGGCCTTCCCAAATTTCTCCAAAAAATTTGAGATTTACACCGACGCTTCCAAATCCCAACTGGGTGCGGTGATCACGCAAGACGGTCGCCCGTTAGCGTTCTACAGTCGCAAACTGAACGACGCACAGACACGCTACACCACAACGGAAAGAGAACTACTATCAATAGTCGAAACCCTAAAAGAGTTCCGCACTATATTACTAGGCCAGACTATTGTTGTCTACACCGACCACAAAAATCTGATCTATAACGACCTACAGACTGATCGAGTCCTACGGTGGCGCCTATTACTTGAAGAATATAGTTGAGAAAGACAGTACATAAAGGGTGTTACCAACATAGTAGCCGATGTTCTTTCTCGTTATCCAACGACTAATAACCCCTTGGAGGAGAAACCACCACCAACTAGGGAACAACTTAGTGAACTATTCGCTCAAGAGACTCTAGATGCGAATATCTATCCTTTCGACTTTAAACTCATTGCTAAACTGCAACAACAAGATGCTGAACTGCAACGATTAGTCGAAAAGGATCCTAAAATCTCCCGAAAGAATTTCCGTGGAGGAGAAAACCTAGTCTGCTACGAAGAACGTATCTATATTCCAAAATTCTATGGAAACATATAGTAGAATGGTACCATACATACCTAATGCACCCAGGTGAAAGTAGAACCGAAGCCACTATAGCACAACACTTATATTGGCCCAATATACGGAACACGGTACAAAAGGTAGTTAAACCATGTCCGATATGCCAGAAGGCTAAGGGTAGCAAGAAACGTAAGTATGGTGAGTTACCGATGAAAGTTGATATCGAAACCCAGCCGTGGCAACGTCTGTGCGTTGACACAATCGGACCGTACGAAATCAGACGACGCAACCGTACTAAACTAGTCTTTAGAGCGGTGACCATGATAGACCCCGCTACGGGTTGGTTCGAGATGAAACATCTACAGACTAAGAAAGCTGACGAAGTATCTAACGCTATAGAAACCACATGGTTAACTAGATACCCTCGGCCCCAAGAAATCTCGTATGATGCTGGGCCAGAGTTCAAAGCCGAATTCCAGAGCTTGATTAAGGATGAATATGGCATAGAGCCGAAACCAATAACTATAAGAAATCCGCAAGCTAATGCGATTATCGAACGGATTCATGGCGTAATAGGCGACATGTTCCGGACGTTCGACATGAGCAGTATCGATGAAAAATCAAGCCAACCGTTTGAAGGTTTGGTGAGTGCAATCTGCTGGGCGGTGAGAAGCACGTATCACACCACGCTAGCAGCGCCACCCGGACAGACGGTGTTTGGACGGGATATGATATTTAACATAAGACACGTGACTGACTGGCAGCTCATTCACGAGAGAAAAAAGAGACGCATCGAGTCGAACAACTCGAATGAAAACCGAAAACGCCTGACCCATGATTATAAGGTAGGCGAACGTGTATTGATAACCAAGGCCGACCATAACAAAATGGAACCATCGCTGGAAGGACCGTACTTGATCACACGAGTCCATTGCAATGGAAATTTAACAATACAGAAAGGAGTAACGTCTCTGCGATTAAACATTCGCAATTGCATTCCGTACAAGGAGACCCCGCGCGATGACGCCTAAGGTAAGTCTACCCCCTACTATCTGGGAGGAGAATGCAGTAAGCACACCTAACAAAGAATGTACGTATAGGTGTAACTACATATAGTAGAAAGTAGATACAACATTATTACAGTAGGTCAGAAGACATACGTAGTAGTAGTACGATGTATTACTGAGGACTCAGGTGAGTCCCACGATAGTTACGTTGCTGACGTAATGGTAGGTAACCTTGATAAGGATACATCGAGCGTGACGTACCCAAGAGCATGGGGACGACACATACATAAGAACGACACGTAACCCAATTGGGGTCAGACGACTGAATGGGTTATGGGTCGCGCGTAGATGCGCGAATACTCCGGAGAACAACGGAGGAAGTAAACTTCACCCGAGAGAACGAGGGAGATGAGAACACTATAGTAATTATAGTAAGCTAATCGTAGGCCTGGATAAGAAGGCCGTTGTATTAACGATCGTGTAGAGCAGGATCGGGAGTCTCGAATAGAAGAGACGCCAGCTAACTTGGATACTTAGAGTAAGGTAGACCAGTTAGTAGAAGGCTATAGTAGGCATCAATAAAGTAGTCACGAAGGTAACGTAGCCTTCTGTAGACCAATACTGAGAATAGTAAGATAGTCCGGAAGCGTGACAGGACTAGATTACGACTAGAGCGAAAAGGAGAAAAGAGTACTCGACGGATCGATCCTGAAAAACATGTAGATTTAATTTAGAACACAATTTCATATTGGAATACTTTTTCATACACTCTAGCTTAGTGCATTTTGATCAAAACCCTTCGCAAAGGGTGTGAGTATTGATATCTATTTTAACTACAGTAAATCGAAACATGGCTCGTAACGGAACGAAGAGCAAGGGCTCGCATGGTAAGAAGAGCGGTAAGGGAATTGGCGCGGTATCGGCTGCGGAAGCCATGCACCGCAAAGTGGCGGTCATCCCGATGTATCCGGTGGCACCCTGGGGACATTCAGGCGGTAAAGGTTCGAGCTTCGATGACCCTGCGGGTACCCCCTTTAAGGAGATCAAGTTGGAGTTACGCAGTAAACCAAGCGACGCGAAGTCGAATAAGGTCGGAGCGTTTTTTAAGATCTTTGAGACAGGTACCCCGGAACAATGGTGTCGCTGGAGGGACGATTTGAAGCGGGCGTTAATTGGCTTGCACGCTGTGAGTGCCTCGGATAAGGTGGCGACGGTGCGTCTTTTGTTAGAGGGACAGCCCTTGGATGACTTTGAGCGGTACTTGCGGGATGAGGTGACCGATTAGACGAAGATGACCGACGATGACTTGGAGAAGGCCCTACGTACGGCGGCGATCGGAATCTTTCCCACGGATGCAGTGACCCTTCAGAAAGGCTACCTTAATTACGAGAGTGCGAAACCAAACAAGATGTCAGCACGAGACACCGCTACGCGTTTCAAGCGGCTCAACGATTGGTTCGAGTATTACCCGTCGGATGGCGTTGATAGATTGCAGGACGTGAAGAAGATTGAGGATCGTGACATGTGTATCATCTACTACAACAAACTTATGCCTGTTTCCTGGAGGCGTAAGCTGGATGAAAATAATCTCATAAGCCCCTACGACTGTGAACTGGTCGACTTGGTGGATTTCGCGGAACGCATGCAGATTACTGAGCAACGCTATGGCGGAACTCACGGCGGTGTCCTGAAAGGCGCAGCCGTTAAACAAAGGTCCACGTTGGACGGGATGAGCGGAAGCTCCTACGGTGGCCCCGCATCGGGTGCGGCTAAGCGTGACGAGTCTCACGAGCGTAAAAAAAACAGTAAAGATTGTCTAGTCCACGGCGAGGCCTGTGGACACGGTACACATCAGTGTAAGGTTATCAAGTCGTATGCGACCAAATATCGCGCGGCTTGGGACTCGAAACCTCGTGATAAGTACCCTGCCGCGAAGAAACGGCAAGAATATAAAAACAAGCAAAAATCGGCTGATCGCACTTGGACCCGCGCTGAAGTCCAGGCGATTGCCAAGAAGTACGCGAAGCGTCACGAAAATTTAAACATTGAAGCCGACCCCTCGGACTCGGAGGAGTTTGCCAAAATTTTTGAGGACTTGCACATGTCGGATAAGGTGGACATGATGGACTCTGACAGTGACTGACAGTGGTCCTCTCGCGAAATGCAAAAATTGATGATAAGAAGTGAAATGAACGCCTGGAAAAGGCGATACCATAGTAGTAACAGTAGCAAAAAAACATTTGAAAGTTACATGTTACGTGGTATACATCGTCCTATAGACATAGGCATAGCTAGTCAAGCGTCTCCAGTAGCAAAATCGCCCGAAATCCTCGTCGAAATACCATCATCACCACGGAGGACTCGGAGGAGGCACGGAGGGCCCCGGAGATGATCGCCGCCCCGGAAACCTCCGCCTTCTCCGTGGAAGTCTCCGTGATCCCCGTGGTTAAAAAAACCGCGGGTCACGAAGCCGGACCGCCCCCGTTTCCTCGTCTACTCGAAGTAGTTCCAGACGTAGGTCTCGCGCTTCAGGCGTTCGA
>JBJTQN010000036.1:0-9290 GCA_046075665.1 Armatimonadota bacterium
CGATATTTCCACACTCACAGGAATGCTTCAGCAATACCGGGTGGACTGCGATCAATACCCAAGCACTGAAGATGGCCTGATGGCCCTTCGACAGCAGCCAAGCAATGTAAATGGCTGGCGTGGTCCATATAGCCAAAAGGAATTGCCTCAGGATCCATGGGGTGGCGATTATACCTACGAAGCACCTGGACCAAACGGTGAAGACTTCATCATCACTAGCTACGGCTCAGACATGGCGCCAGGTGGCGAAGGTGATGCCGCCGACATCACAAGCGAATAATTCGTAAATACATGACGAGGCGTCGGGCTTTTTCCCTGGTTGAGATGTCAGTTCTAATTGGCATCCTCCTTCTGCTTGCGACATTGGTTATTCCCAATGTGATGCGCATGCAGGATGCCATGGCAATGGTGACGGCTAAGTCAAACGTCGTTGTATTTGTCTCGCAAGCTATTTCTGAGGCGCGAAAGTCGTCAGTAACGGTTCGGCTTCGTGACGATGGTGGCTCGCTTGTTATGGAAAGTGTACAGGGGGCGCAGGATCCAACCGAGCTTAGGTCATCCACGTTTAATGGAAAGCTGACGTTGCAGTCCGTCGAAGCCGCTCCCGCTGAGGTGAATGGTGATCCTGAATCGTTGGATTACTGGTCAGCATACAGTGATGGACAATGCGACGCAGCAGATTTGACATTTTCAACTGATACAGGAGAAAACCTCATCTTACGCGTTACCAAAACGGGAGCCTCAACCTGGTTCACACCAGAAAATCTCCCGGACGCACAAGCAGGCGGCGGTAAATGGACAGCCGGTGACTGGGTGCCAGACAGTGCGCAATAGTCGTGGATTTACGTTGGTTGAGGCGTTGGTAGCGGTGATTCTCTGCGGAATCGGCGTCGTAGCAGCGATGCAAGCTCTGGCATCTCTCCAGAAAACAAACATCAATGCTGTTCATTCCGAGCGCCTCCTCAGGCTAGCGACGAACAAGATTGAAGAGATTGGCGTCACATCCCCCATTACTGAAACACCAATAGATGGAGATTTCACAGAGGATGGTGCACCAGATGCAACATACAACATCGATATACAGCCCGGAGCTGTAGCCGGAACGTACGTTGTTACGATCGCAGCATCAGATCAGGTAACCCAGCAATCACTCACAACCGTAGTTTTCGATGCGGAAACGACGTCGACATCAGCGTCAGGTACGGGCGAGCAACCGTGAGGCATTGTCAAAGAGGTCTGACGTTAATTGAGGTTCTCGTGGCAATGGGAATCGGTGGTATCGTCGTGGCTGCTTCTGCCGTCGCATTCCGCGCTGGTGTCGACCACCTCTCGTTTTCACAGCGCATCCTTCAGACCGAACAAAGTAGAGCTGATTGGACAGCTGGCATGCGACATCAAGTTGCATGTTCCTTCATCAGCGCAGATTCCAATGATAGTAAGACATTCTTTATTGCGACATCCGATGATGCGTCCAGTGACCTCGGAGCAACACGCCTCACTTTCACATCCGCTTATGCATCCATCCCCGGCGGAGCTCTCGACAATGCCTTGACGTTTGATGATGTCCATGACACCTATGGACCTCTTGGGGGGTTAGCCGAGGTATCCTACAGTACAGTTGCTGTTGGAGATGCTGGTACATCAACTGGCTTGTTTGAACGCATTCAACGTCCAGTTGATGCAGACCCGTTGCAGGGTGGCTTGGAGTCATTGGTCAGTGCCGATGTAAGTGAGATTGGTTTCCTGTTTTGGGATGGAGTCGAATGGCTGACTGAATGGGACACCCGCTCAGGAACACGACGCCTGCCCGCAGCTGTCCGGGTTCAGTACCGACTGACATCGGAACCATCAGATCAGCTTCATTCTTTTGTTATCGTGGTACCAACAAGTGATGTGACAGCTAGCAATCCCGTAACGCAGGGAGCAGCTCAACAATGAGACGTAGCACTCAGGGAGCCGTACTTCTACAGGTCCTTATTGTCGTAACTGCTCTAGTAGCAATTGTTGCAGTGGTTGCATCTAATCACCGGCAGACATCGAATATTCTTCTGGGCAAAATGCAGTTAATGAGAGCCGAAGCGGCAGCCCGCGCCGGCATTAATCAAGCATTGGCATCCCTAACGTCCATTGACACAAACCTTGTCACAATGAATGACGATTGGTACATCGCAGGCCAGCAAGGTGATGAACTCTTTGTACTTGGAAATGCGTCGTTTCGATATCAGATCATTGATGCAGGTTCGTTAATCGACATCAACACAGTATCGAGTGCACTGCTACTCAATATGTCGCTTACAGACGAGCAGTCAGATTCGCTTCTTGACTGGAAAGATCCAGCAGCATCTACGAGACCAAATGGTGCGGATGATTCTGTATATACGCAATTGTCAACCCCTTACCAAAAGTCAAGCCGCCCACTTAGAACGTTATCGGAGTTGCTTCTCGTTAACGGTTGGACGCCGTCGACGCTTTACGGGTCGCCCGATGATAGTGTAGGTCAAAGTGGTACATCAGTACTTCAGGGAAACACTGCCGGGACCCGAACACTACCACTTCGTTCACTGATTGTGATTGATCCCGGGGCACCGAATACACAGGGCAACGGTAATCAGCGCGTCAATGTCAATCAGCAGATTGCAAACATTAATGGTCTTACCCAGCTTGGACTTGACCGCGGAACAGCTACAAACTTACAACGGAATGCCCCGTGGGAAAATTTCAGGACACTTTTCCAGCAAAATGCGCTCGGGACGTCTCAGGCTAACATCATTCTTAACTCTGTCGGATTTACCGCGGACACGCGCGTGACAGGTAAATTAAACCTCAATACAGCTCCACAAGGCGTATTGGAGCTCCTGCCCGATATGTCCGCAGAGCTTGTGAGCGAAATACTATCGCGTCAGGCTAGCCGTATATCAAATCTTGGTGACCTCGCGACGTTCCCTAATGTAACGAACGGCATACTTTCCCAGATTGCCGACTACTTCACCGTCGGCAGTGACACATTCATCATTAGGGCGCTGGGAACAGCGGGACAACAATCCGTTGCGATAGAAGCTACGGTACGTATCACTAACGGAACTCCGCAGATAGTGAACCTTGAGCGATTCCCTGCGTCATATTCCGCGCCAGAGTGGTGGCAATGGACGTCAGAGCCAACGGTTACCACGCAAGTGTTAGGACAGACTCCATGAAGCGCCAACTAAAGCCCGATATTGTTTTCTCCTGGTCCCCCAGTCAGGTGGCTGCGATGGAGTTGTCCTCCGGACAGAAGTTAACCGCTACAGATATTGCATCCCTAAGTTTGCAAACTTCCGGTAAAACTGCCGTCGTTGGTATTGCCCGCGAAAGAACCTTCATTAAGACTGTACGCCTTCCTAAGGTTAGTGGAGACGACCTAAGGCAGCTCGTCTTTGTCCAATGGAAGTCGCTCTTTCCGCTTGATGAGGCCGAGTCTGCATTTTGTGCTCACCAAACATCCGATATCTCTCCGGAGGGAATTCTAACGGTTGTTGCAGCTGTTCGTACAACCGACCTAATTGCCATTCGTGAGCAGCTGGCATCGAAGGGAATTAAGCAGGTTCACTTTGTACCGTTGGCAGCTACTGCTGCCGTGGCCCTTGCATCAAACGGTGTGTCGGATGGCTTGGTCGTGGATGCAAACGGCGACCAAACGACCTTCGACCTCGTCGCTGGCGGCGATACTGTGTTATCGCGTTCGGTCGTACATGCGGAATCCGCAGAGATTGAAGCTAAGCGAACGCTTCTGGCAGATGGTCAGTCAACGGCCGAAGTGTTTGTTACACCCAATGTAAGTTTTGCAAGTGCTAAACCGCTAACCTTGGATTTACTCTCGGTGCTGGCAGATGTAACCGGGCACGATCTAGTGTCGCGTCAGGAACAAGCTGCCGAACTCGCATCCATCAGTAAGAAAAACAATCGCCTGTCTATTTACTTCCTGATTGCTGCAGTACTGTTGCTCGCGGTTGTCCTCACCCAGCGCTTTGATGAAGAGCAGATTGTGATTCAGGGCGAGGCTAAGTGGGCGAAACGTGTAGCCAAAGCGCGCAGCAATAGAAAAATTGCTGAGCTTGAGAGCAAGAAGGAAACGGATTATACGAACTTGCTGGACCCGGCATTTGAGCCTGGGCAGCGTCTATCAGATGCCCTAGCTTCGATTACGAATGCCGTTTCCGGCAACGTGTGGCTGACTGGCGTCAACATGGATCGTGGCAGACCCGTTCAGGTTCGCGGAACGGCAATGTCCAACGAAGCGGTTACACAGTTTGTGAATGCGCTTGGTGCTTCGGATCGCTTCCGGGATGTACAACTGGTAAATGCATCATCAGCAAAGATTGAGCAGACGGAAGTTGTGAACTTTACGATGAACCTAACGGTTGTGTCAAATGTTCCCCTGCCTAAACCGCAGAAAGCCAAAAAAACTGCCGGGACATCGAAGGGGGCTGATAAATCATGACAAGTGGCCTGACTCCCAAGACGCCTAATGTCGTGATGGGCATTAGTATTGCTACCATGTTTCTGACAATTGGATATGCTGTGTTTGTTCCAGCGCGGTCTGCAAAAGGAATCGCCCGCAGTCGGACAATTTTACTTGACAGTATTGAGGCAGATGTAAAGCGCCTTGAATCAACTAAGGCAGAGGCAGCGCAAGTAAACAAGCGACGTCTGCTTGGTGGCGATGCGGACTCGGTGACATCAGAACTGATGCGCATTGCATTGCTTACGGCGAAGAAGTACCAACTTGAGCTAACATCCGTTCGACCACAACGAACATCAAAGCTTGGCATTGTAGATGAACGTGCATTTGCGCTTCAAATGACCGGTCCGTCCCAAGCGGTTAATGGTGCCATCAGAAGTCTTGATTCTAAGAACTCAAAGTTTGCTGTTCGTTCGATTCAGCTATCTCCTCTTGATTCAGCTGGTGTGTCAATGGTAACTGCCAATGTGGTTGTCGTTGGCTACCACGCACCCGAGGTCAATCAGAAGAGTAATGCAGCAAATTCATCCAAGGAAACCGGCGAAAAATGAAAATCAAAGTGAGCCGGCCAGTCATCTATATCGCGGTTGCAGCCGTCATCGGTGCTGCGGTTTATTTCTATACAGAACCCGCACCAGTTGTCAGGAAAGCAGTAACGAAGAAGCCAACGCTACGTCAATCCGTTGGCATTCCAGGTATCCTACCTGAAGATTATGAGCTCAAATTTGCTACCGTTTCTCCGGCTCCACGAGATGTCTTTCGGCCATTGGTGGCACGCACGACGACACGTGGTGTTGGTGGTGATGGCGGATTTGGCACCGGTGGTTGGCGGTTGACAGGTATATCTATTGTGAACGGACAGCGTCAGGCGACGGTCGAAAGTACGAATGGAGATCTTGCATCGCTGAGGTTAGGTCAGACGTTTGATGGTTATAGTGTTCGGGCCATCAGTGACTTGGATATTACCGTCGAAGGTCCGGATGGTAAGCGTGAGAAGCTGAGGTTTGTCGATCCAACCGTGGTCGAACCCGAGCCCGTTCGAACAAATACCGCTCCTCCACCGTCTGTATCGTCAAGTACTCGAGTAGAGCCGCAACCCTCTGCTCAGGCAACCGATTTAGGAACTGCGAATAACAACCAGCGACGACGAAATCGCAATCAAGGAAATCAGTGAATATGAAGCACATTAGCCGTTTAGCATCGCTTGTTGCATTAGGTGTATTCGTTCCGACCATCGCAAACGCGCAGGTTGACTACTTTGCTGACATGGGTGCAACAAAGCAGCCATGGGAGAACTTCAAGTTAAATGCAAAGACCACAGTAAAGCTTGATTTCCGCAATGCCAGCGTCGATGGGGTTCTCAAAGTTTTTTCCGATGCCAGTGGCGTTGCGATCCTCAAGGATCCTGCCCTGACAGGTGGGTTGTCATTACAAAGCCCTAAGCCTCAAAACCTCAAGGATGCCTTCGCGATGCTGAACTCGGCACTGGGTTTGCGAAACTTTGAGATCAAGAAAGACGGCAATTTCCTAGTTGTCAAAGCGAAACCACAAGCGAACCGCGGTGGTAATTCTCGGGGCGGATTTGGCGGATTTTCCGGCTTTGGGGGAGCTTCTGGAGGAGATGCGAGTGCTGCGGGAAGCATGGGAGGCTTTGACCTATCGCGTTTGGGCGGATCAACAGCACAGATAAAGACGTATCAGCTGAAATATTCGAACGCAACGCAGGTCGCTCGTATTGTCAACGAAGTCTTCCAAAACTCCGGACAAGATCCGCTAAGCGGCATCATGTCAATGCTTGGTGGCATGGGTGGAGCAGGAAATGCAACGACAATTTCCATTCCTGGCGGTGCAGCGACGGTAACGCCAACACCGGGACGTGGTCCAAGTGCTGAACCAGATCCCATAACCGCAGAGCCTGAACCGCAGCGTGGTGGTTTTGGCGGCGGTGGATTTAATCCGTTCCAATTCGGCCGCGGTGGCAGTAACACTGGCTTTGGCGGATTGGGAGGATTTGGCGGATTTGGTCGTGGTGGCGGAAACACCGTTGTACGAGCATCCGCTGATGACTACTCTAACTCAGTCATTATCAACGCCCCTGCTAAGGAGCAGGAACAGGTTGCAAAGCTGATTGACGAGATTGATCGCCAAACAGATCAACCCCAATCCAGCCGGGTCTTCCGTCTAGAGTTCGCGACTGCTACAGACCTTGTTTCTGTCCTTCAAAATGTCCTTCAAAGCAATGCAGTTCGAGGTCGTGGTGGTCAGACATCAGGTAACAACGGCGGTGGTGGATTTGGTGGCTTTGGAGGCGGTTTCGGTGGATTCGGTGGAGGCAACAATGCTCGACTGCAAGGTGGAAGCGTTGTGGCTGAAACAAGAACCAACTCAGTTGTGGTGACAACAACGACTGAAAATCTGATGATTGTTGAACGCGTCATCAAAGAGCTGGACAAAGAGATCACTGTTTCGAATAGTACATTTGTCGTCTCGTTGGACAATGCCCGTGCGGATGCCATCGCTAACCTGATTAATCAGAGCTTCGGTGGTCGTACAACGGGTGGTAACGCCAATACTAGAACAACCGGGCAGCAGGCACGAGGAAACACAACTGGTGGTGGTGCTGGTGGCGCCGGCGGCGGTGGACGCTCAGGCCCGAGTGCAGATGCGATGGCACTTTCGATGGCAGATCCAGATGCCGAGGCTGGCGAGCTTGCTACAAACGTATCGGTACAACAAGGTGGGTTGTTTGGTCTCTTAGGTGGTGGTGGTGGCCAGAACTTCGGTCAAGGTGGCAACCGTAATGGAGCATCTTCATCGGGTGTGCAAACAACTGTAGATGAAAATGGACGTGTTGTTGCGACCCGAAACTTGCAGGGCCAGGTCACTGCCATTCCTGATGTGAACACCAACAGCGTGATTATTGTGACATCCCCTGCCAACAAAGCACTGCTACAGAGTATTGTCGACCAACTAGACAAAATTCCGCAGCAGGTTATGATCGAGACGCTTATTGTTGAGGCAAGCCTTGATGCCACAGCAAAGCTTGGTGTTGAATGGAATTTCAGTCAGAAATCCGCGCTCGGAAATTCGACAACAACGGGTACAGGTTCGTCATCCTTCGGAGACGCTGCACGTACAACGCAACCACAAGGTTTGCGGTATACGTTGACAGGAGCACAGTACGGCGCATTCTTGCAGACGGTCCAAACAGATGCCAACTTCGAAGTGCTCAGTAAGCCTCGCATTTTCACATCCAACAACTCAACTGCAGAAATAAACATCAGCCAATCACTCCCGTATGTTCTGTCACAACAGACAAACATCAACGGACTTCTGACGTTTAACTATGCATTTCTCGATGTTGGAATCATTCTGACGGTGACGCCGCGAATCACTCAGAATGGTTATGTCACGATGGATGTGACCCAGACAGCAAACGACTTTGTTCGCTACACTGAGTTCAATGCACCGGTCGTGAATCAGCGTGAAGCACAAACTACTGTCTCTGTTAAGGATGGTGAGACGGTCGTCATTGGTGGAATCATCAAGAACAGCATCTCGACAACAACGAACAAGTTGCCAGTTCTTGGAGATATTCCAGTCCTCGGGAACTTGTTTAAGTCCAACACTCAGACGAAGAGTAAGACGGAGTTATTGGTATTCCTGACTCCTCGGATTATCCGCGACAATGTCGAGGCAGCAAAGCTGCGTGATGACACCATCAAGCAAATGGCTCCTCAATCTCAAGGACGAATCAAGAAGGAAATCGAATCTAACAAGTCTGTCAAAGGTGTAACGGTTACTCCGGATAAACCCTAAACGCTTATAGAGTGAATAACGCCCATGCCGTCTCGTTGACATGGGCGTTTTTTACATATGCACTATGTTTTGAGTGATGTCTGTACTCCAACGTTAAGTATTTATCCGCGTCCGAATACCTCTCGACGGGCTTCTCGGTCCCGATCGCGTTCCTTAATGGACTCACGTTTGTCGTACAGTTTTTTCCCTCTAGCAACTGCCAGCTCGAGTTTGGCAAATCCTCGCTCGAAAATGATTGACAGAGGAACCAATGCCAAACCTTTCTGTTGGGTCAATCCTTGTAGTCTGTCGATCTGGCCCCTCTTCAACAGAAGTTTACGACTTCGTATTGGAGGAACATTTGCCCGATTTCCTTCGAGGTGCGGTGATATGTGCATGTTGTGCAACCACATCTCGCCCTGTTCAACTTTTGCATATGCATCGACAAGAGTTGCTTTACCAGCACGGAGCGACTTAACCTCCGTACCAACAAGGACAATACCAGCGGTAATGACATCATCGATGTGATATTCGTGCCGCGCGCGTCGGTTCTGTGCCACAACGTGGCGGCCACCATCTTTTCCAACCGCCTTGGTATCAGACATCCTTGTATCCTCTTCTATTTCTTATCGGCTACTTTTATAATACATCGCGGTAATCGGCAACGTGTGACAGTGGACGGTTCCTACCTGTCAAGTTTGCCGTGTATTATGCGAACATGGATGACGGTACGCAGACGAAAATCTTACACGATGATAGCGAGGAGAGTGTCCTCGCAGAGCTCGGCTATGAACAGCAGTTAGATCGTCGTCTCTCTCAGTTTTCTAATTTTGCAGTGTCTTTTAGCATTATTAGCATACTTACAGGCGGTGTGAACTCTGTTGCCCAAGTTACAAGTGGCGTGGGAGGAGCCGGGGTCGGTATTGGGTGGCCATTGGGTTGCTTGCTGTCAGGGCTTTTTGCCATCGGGATTGCACAAATTTCATCCTCATTT
>JBJTQN010000037.1:0-7682 GCA_046075665.1 Armatimonadota bacterium
TTGATCGGCTGAACCCCAGCGAACAGTAATCGTTCCGCTGACAGATGGGTCTCCGGACATCGGAGCAAGGGTTAGCGAGAGGCCACTCTGCTCGATGCGTTGGTGGATGTCCGGGGCATTGCGTGGGCGTTTATGCGCCGCAATAGCCCGGTTCGATAGACTGCAGGTGGAGAGCAACGCTCCACTGATCGTACCGAGGACAAGCTGTCGTCGGGAGAGCATGGTCGCGGTGCTGATGACACTCATGTTATTCAACATTCTGGCACTACGTTACCGCAAAAACTCGGATTGGTACCTCTATGGCCTGGCGGTGCTTTTGTCGGTGATCGGGCTGATCAGCGTTGCGAGTGCGACGATGACCCCGACGGGCTTGTCATCGACTCTGATCAAGCAAGCGGTGATTCAAGGGTTTGCGCTTGTCCTGATGTACGTGGTTGGCGGCATTGATGTCAACAATTCACGCCGCGCGAGCATTGTGATGTATCTAATTGCGCTGTTTGGTCTGCTTTTGGTCGCGACGGTTTTCCGGCACTCGGACATTAAGGGGGCATCCCGATGGATAGTCCTCCCCGGTGGCTTTCAGCTTCAGCCGAGTGAGTTTGCCAAAATCGCAGTGATTGTGACGATGGCGCATTACCTCAGTCAGCTGCGTGGCCGGATTGCGACGTGGGGCGGCCTGATGCAATCACTTATTGTCGTCGGTATCCCGTTTTTGCTCGTAGCGGCGCAGCCAGACCTGACTACGGCGCTTGTGTTCCTGTGTATCTGGTTCGCGATGGTGTTGATTGCGGGGGCCCGCTGGCAGCACTTGGCCTTAATGGTCGTAGCTTGTGCACTATTAGCGACCTTTGCGTGGAAGAGCAATGTGCTAAGGCAGTATCAGAAGGACCGTGTGTTGGTTCTGATTGGCTTGAAGAAATCGGACAAAAAGCTGAACTATCAGAGCGTCCAAGCGGCTATTGCAGTGGGCGCCGGCGGCGTTACAGGCCAGGGATGGAACAAAGGTATTCAGAACACCGGTAACTGGGTCCCCGAGAACCAAACAGACTTTATCTTTACAGTCATCGCGGAAGAATCCGGCTTTGTCGGTTCCATCGGTGTCCTGATACTATACGGCCTGCTCTTCTACCGCGGTCTTCGGGCAGTGATTGTGTCCGAGCATAGCACGGGGCGGCTAGTGTCTGTGGGTGTGGTGACGATGTTGGCGTTCCACGTGATTGTTAATGTCGGGATGAATTGTGGACTGCTACCCGTTGCAGGTGTACCGCTCCCCCTCATTAGTCAGGGAGGCTCGAGTGCCATCACGACCTGCATTGCGATTGGGATAATGCAAAGTGCGATCACGCGAAAGCATTCACTACAGTTCTAACTGTCCGGTCGGGATTTGAGTTTTCAGCACGGGTTTAGCAAGGCACCGAATGGCACACTTACATCGATGTTCTGAGGGTGAGAGGAAAGCGCAGCAATGAAAGTTATCGTGGCCGGGGGGACCCGTGGCATCGGCAGGGCGATTGCGGATGTGTTTCTTGCGGATGGCCATCAGACCTGTGTGATTGGCAGAAATGCGCCTTTGGATAACCCGGGACATGCTTATGTATCGGCGGATTTTAGTCAAGGTGGCCAGGTAGCGGATTCCATAAGGGCTGCGGCAGATGTGCTTTCGGGCTGTGATGTCCTTATCCATTCGGTTGGGACTAATATCCGTAAGGCTGCGATTGATTACAGCTGTGCAGAGTTTGATCATATTCTTGGAGTCAATTTGCTGAGTGCATGGGATGCGGCGATGGCGGCGTATCCGTTTCTCGAGGTGAGTTCGGATGCCAGTGTGGTGTTTATCGGTAGCGTCGCCAGCAAAGTCTATGTTGGTTCGGGGGTTCCGTATGCCATGACAAAGGCAGCGATAGACCAAATGACGCGCGGGCTTGCGGTCGAGTGGGCCGGAAAGGACATCACGGTGAACACAGTCCAACCCTGGTATACGCAAACCGATTTGGCAGCTCCGGTGCTTAATGACCCAGCCCGCCTTGAGGTTATCCTCGGTGCAACACCCAACAAGCGGATTGCATCCCCTTCGGATATTGCAGGGATTACCGTTTTCCTGACCAGCCCATCAGCAAGGCACATCACCGGAACCACGATTCCTGTGGATGGCGGCTTTCTGGCAAAAGGACTCTGAGTCGACCTAACAACACCGGGGTACGTAATTTCCCGCCAAAATCAGCCTATGGAAGGCTGTTCAAAGCATCCAAACCTGTGGTACCTAATGTCCCTGTTATGGATGAAGATGAGCAAGCCGAATTGCATGTTGTTCGCTGGCAGGCGCTGATGGTCCGTCCTGAGTCAGTGATGGCATTGATTCGCTCCAGTGACGGTGTTTTCCATTCGGAGATTCCGACGTTTCCGCCGGATGTCCACTTAGTTGAAGCGGGCTGGGATGACCGTCGTGGTTGCTTTGTGCTGGTTCTTGAGAGTGAGTTTTTTGAGGAATGTACTGCGATGTCGAATGCGCTTGGCCGCATAGATGGCACGTGGCCGGAGTACATCCTTGACATTGCCGAGCAGCCGCTTGGTGATGTGGCGGATACGGTTCCGTTAGAGCCATTACCGGATATTGGCGACCCACAGCAACCTGTCCCTTGGGAAGCATTTGTTTTCGAGACGCAGGATTTGGTCCGGTTGGTGATGCGTCCCCGCGGCTATAAGGTTGAGACGAATATTGTGCTTCCACCGGATGCGCGCATTGTTTGGTGCTTCCACGCGGATGACCGGAATGTGTTTGGCTTAGTTCTGTCAAGCTCATTCCATAAATTGGTGCAGCCACAGCGGATAAACGGTGAGACAACCATTCCGATTGCGGAGCGACAGCTGACATTTCAGGTGGTGCAACCGGGTTTGGATGAGTCAGACCAGCACTAAAATCCAGCACTTGATTCGATTTGACGCTACGGTCAAAAGCAAGAAAGCCCGCCACAATCCGGCGGGCTTAGGTCGTTTCAGTACTTTTGCACAGTTGGATCGACATCCGTTGCCCATGCAAGAATGCCTCCGGTGACGTTGTAGACATTCGTAAAACCCTGGTGCATCAGGAATGCGGTTATATCAGCGGAGCGCTTGCCACTGCGGCACATCACAAGAATTTCGGCATCCGGGTCGAGCTCTTGAACACGCTGCGGAACATGATTCATCGGGATGCATAGTGCGCCGGGAACTTTGGCGATTTCGATTTCAAACGGCTCACGTACATCTAGAAGGATGAAGTCATCCCCAGCATCCAGTTTAGCCTTTAACGTCGTAACGGAAACTTCCAACATTGATCCACCTCTGCTGGCCAGCGCTACATGCGTCCGCCATCTCCTCTTAGTGTTAATCTACCGTAGGAAGGATTCATTTGAGGTTGTCACTACGCATTTGAAGATTCGTCGAGTGATGACTTAATGTTGATCAGAGGAGATTTAGCAAACCCGCCGAGAGGCACACATCCGTTACTTAAGGCTATGTGTAAAGACCAAACTCGATATAGACATCAACCGGATATCCAAAACAAAAGGACCTTAATCCAAACCCGCAGGGAGGCACGCATCCTGCATGATATTCTTGCCAGTGAGGTGCGCGAATTGGTAGAAGTTAAAGGTTGGCGGAATGGTCTCCTGGTGACCCTCCCTGACACATTGGAATTGGATGAACTGCTGGCGGCAATCCGTGAGCGACTCGATCAGGGGCGCAACCTTGAGCTTTGGCGAGGTTCTGTAGCGACCATAGACTTTGGAGCACGCATCGTCCTCCCGGATGCCCTCGACAGCATTATCGGCGTCCTCAAAGATGGCTACGGCATTCTCCCAACGGCAATCGTGAGTGAAATACCAGAAACCCGTGCGGCGGCTGACAGGCTTACATTGACAATCTACGATGTGCTTCCAACTGTGGTGATGCCTCCTGTTGGACAGGCCCCAGAACCCGAGAAGACGCCGCAGATTGGTCAAGGGAATGCTCTTTACATCCCGCATACCGTCCGCAGCGGTCAACGGATCCTCCATAATGGAGCAGTTATCATCAATGGTGATGTCAATCCAGGCTCGGAAGTCATTGCCGCCGGTGACATCGTTGTTCTCGGAACCCTCCGAGGCGTAGCGCATGCCGGTGCAAATGGTGATGAAACATCCCGAATCTTTGCACGTAGCCTCCGTCCACCTCAGCTGCGTATTGCCAGCCTTTATGCACGTGCTCCGGAATCCGATGGCAAGGCCGGAGCAACAAAAGGTGCAGAGTACGCACGGGTGCAAAGCGGCGCGATTGACATCATCCCATGGTAATTACCGGGCGCACGCTGTAAAACGGCAGTTGATTGACATTTTTGCATCATTTGGTTTCTATAGGTTTTATTGAAAGGGAGCACCCCGAACATGGCAAATGCCCGTGTAATCGTTATAACTTCTGGTAAAGGTGGCGTTGGCAAAACTACGACAACGGCCAATATCGGCATGGCGCTCGCAGCACTCGATCAACGTGTCGCCCTCGTCGATGCCGATATCGGACTCCGTAACCTCGACCTCGCACTCGGCCTTGAGAACCGCATTGTCTATGACATCGTCGATGTCGTAGAAGGCCGTGCAGAAGTCCGCAAGGCGCTCATTAAGGATAAGCGAAACCAGAATCTGGCATTCCTTCCTGCCGCACAAACGCGTGACAAGAGTGCAGTCAGCCCTGAGCAGATGGTCAAAGTTCTGGATGACATTAAGGCGGAGGGTTATAACTTTATCCTTATTGACTGCCCTGCAGGTATCGAGCAAGGCTTTAAGAATGCTACGGCCGGTGCGGATGAAGCAATCGTGGTGACTAACCCCGAAATGTCTAGCGTCCGTGATGCCGACCGTATCATCGGTCTCCTCGAATCGCAGGAGCTACGTGGGGCAAAGCTCATCGTCAACCGTATTCGCATGAAGATGGTTGAGCAGGGCGAGATGCTTGGAGTCGAAGACGTGCAGGAAATCCTCGGTACCGGTGTGCAACTCCTCGGTGTGGTCCCGGATGATGAAACCATCATCACGAGTACAAACTCCGGTGAGCCAGCATCGATGTCGGAGACATCCCGTGCGGGACAAGCTTATCGCAACATCGCTCGCCGTCTTCTCGGAGAAGATGTTCCATTCCTTCAGCTCGCGGACGAGAAGCAGGGTGGGATTTTCGCCAAAATCAAGAAGCTGTTCGGAGGCTAGACCATGCTTGCAGATCTGATTGAACGCATTTTTGGCAAGCCGGAGAAAACCGGCTCGGTTGCAAAGGATCGCCTTCGTGTCGTCCTCGCATCCGATCGCTCTAAGATTCCACCAGAGGTCATGGACAAGATTCGTATCGAGCTCATTCAGGTACTCTCGAAGTACCTTGAGCTGGATGACACAGCCTTGAACGTCTCGATGGAACGTGATGAAGATAACATCGCACTTGTCGTGAACACCCCTGTTCACCGTGTGCGTGAGGTGAAGGTCTCGTAAACATTCGACGTATCAGTAAGTGAAGAGGCCTCCCGGGAAACCGGGGGGCTTTTCTTCTTTCTACGAGCACGGACTTGATGCGGTGGAATAACAAGCAAGGTCTGCATCGCGCAAAAATGAGCTCGTCAACAAAACTGCTCTCCCGATCAACAGGATGACACAGCCTTGAACGTCTCGATGGAACGTGATGAAGATAACATCGCACTCGTGGTGAACACGCCTGTTCACCGTGTGCGTGAGGTCAAAGTCTCTTAGAAGAGTGCTCCTCACTAAACACAAATGCCTCCCAGGAAACCGTGGGGCTTTTCCAATTTTTAAGACGAAATCCACTGAACCTTCTATTTTTAGACCAGTGGCAACGACCGCTGACCGCTACAAATCTCTGCCAGGACATCCACGAGGAGGCTGTGCTCGGCCTCTAAAACCCGTGTAGCGATATCATCAACCGTGTCGTCTGTGTAAACATCCACCCGGCGCTGCGCAACAACCGAGCCGTGATCATATTCATTGTCAACGACATGCACAGTACAACCAGATTCCGTAACACCGGAATCGCGCACTGCTTCATGCACCTTCCGCCCATACATCCCGTGACCGCCAAATGCTGGCAACAAGCTTGGATGTATGTTAACAATCCGGCCAGCATAGGCATCAGTCAGGGCATCTGGAAGGCGTCGCATATACCCGGCCAGCACAATCAGGTCGACATTCCGCTTGTTGATCGTGCGTAACAACACAGCGCCATACTCGTCATCCGTGCGGTTGGCCGTACCAACAACCAGCGTCTCAACGCCTGCAGCAGCGGCTGCATCAAGCGCTGGTGCACCTTTCAGCGACCCGATGACTACTGCTACCTGACCACGTATCGCGCCCATAGAGACAGCATTCAATATTGCCACCAGATTCGAACCACGTCCCTTCGCGCCGACCAAAACACCTATTCGAATCATTTACAGTGCACCTGCCGTTGCCTCATCGGTCGTGATTACCTTCCGAATCTCAGACTCCATCGCGGCCATAAATGCACGCTGTGCATCGATTGCCCGCTGGTCAGTCTCAACACGTGGACTCGACAGCCTCAGGAATGTCCAGCCATTCTTGTTCGGGAAAATGCGCTCAAGGGCCATCCAAAGCTGCTGCCGGATGAAGTCATGCTCGGTACGGTTTGCGCTTGCAAAGAAGTACGTGACCGTTGTCATCGGGACACCTGTCTGTCCATCCGGTCGCAACACCGCATGGCCATCAAAGAGCCAATACACAACCGGCACATCACGCCCTGCCCACGGCAATGCAGCAACGCTGTTGCGGACGCCTATGTAACCCCCTGCGGGAAAACACTGATCGGGCCGGTGGGCGAACTCACGGCGACCATAGCGACGGTAGACAACCATCAGGTCGACCACATCACCCTTAGCGTTGACGTACCGCCGATTAATGTATGAGTCTGCCTGAATTTGTTTCATTGTCTCGGCATCCGATTGGATATCGCCAAGTGATTTCCAGCCGAGGTGTTCTTTTGGAATGCCAGCGACATCCGCACTCGCTGCAGTAATCGGTGGACGATTCCCAATCCAAAGCGCAAGAGCGCTTGAAAGAGTGCTCATGATTGCGAGTATCGCAGTAACCCGGGCCATTCGTTTTGCTGTTTCAACAGACAATCCCGCAGCCGGACCATAGGTGAACGCACCCGCTGCCTTACGCGATTTCCACCATGCGTTGCCCCCGGTCCAGCGTTCCATCAGCTGCCCGATTCCAATAAGGATCAGGAACACGAAAAGGAACAGTACATATGGGCTGTAGTCATGGAAGAGTGTCAGACCGAATTTTTTGTCGATGAATGCGCAGACCAAAATGATTAGCGTCATACGGCAGATGTTTGCAGCGAGCGTGATCGGGAGCGCAAGGAGAAAGAGGACCCATTTCCAGGGTGTCCGCAAACGCGACACATAAGCGGTGATCGCGTGCAGCGCTTTGATGGCCATCAGGGAGTGCAGTCCTGAACATGGGTCGGCAACAATGATGCGGATGTATTCTGTGCCTCTGGGTTGCATGAACTCCAGATTCATCCCAGCCCCATAGATTTCAACCCCAAACTTGCCCGCAATCAGCTTTGAGCCATCTGTGGCCAGTTTACGGAGTGGGAAGGAAACTACCTGCGTCAGGCCTCCGGGAACCGGAACCATGAAGAGGAGA
>JBJTQN010000038.1:0-3243 GCA_046075665.1 Armatimonadota bacterium
CGACTGTCCGATTCTTGAGTTCGGATCATGAAACGCTCCGACATAAGTTCCGTTGGTGGAATACATCATTACTCGTGCACGATCACGAGGCTGTTCGTAATTGCCCTCAGTGGCAAAAATCACACCGCTTGAGGAAATAGTAATGTTACTTACCCCATACAACCTTCCTTCACCAGAATCAGGGCCGCCGATGGCCTGTATATACTGACCAGATTTATCAAATTTATGGATTACACCACGTTGGTCTGCCCATGCACCAATGCCTTGGCGATCAGTTACGTATACGTATCCTTGAGAATCAACAGCAATCCAGAATGGTTGTAATACTTGGCCGAATGATGTTCCATATTCACCGAATTCTCCAAGTAACACTCCATTCGTGTTGTACATAGTAACACGGTGTGTTGTATCGTGAGTCAGTACAAAATATCCGTCAGGGTGCCACGCAATACCCCGTGGGTATGAATACTTAACTGGAAACTCCGATACCTTTGTCCCCTGGGTAGTATATTTGGCTACCTTGTGTTCATCACGACAAACGATGTATAGGAATCCATCAGGTGCGTATACAATGCCATGATTTGAAATGGACGCAAAGAACTCACCTAAAATTGTGCCGTCTTTGGAAAATCGTAATACTTTCGATGCAGCAGCATCGCCAGGTGCACCATTAGTTGCATACACATTGCCATCAGGGTCAGATGTGATGTCAACTGTACCTTTTACTTGTCCATAGCCGCTACCAAGTGTAGCTACGGTTTTAGCTTTGTAGTATTGGCTTGCCGGATTTGCCTCCCATTCAACGATGAAGCCTCCAGCAAATCCAAATGGACCAGCGATTGGATCGAAATATCTTATATCTCCGGCATCATCTGACCATCCACCATTTGTATTCTGGCCAGAATAATGGAATGGACCACACAGTTCAATGATGTCGTCATTTCCATAACTATTGTCCGGCTGCCCTGCATTCCAATTAGAGTAGGAGAACGGCTCACCTGAGGTCCAAGTCCAAGTTCCACGCTGTGCCTTACAGTTACCTCCCGTCCACAAGTTTCCATAAGTGAAACCATTTTGAACCACTGGAGTGAACGATCCAAACTGGCTCCAAACCCAATCTTGCTCAGCCTGACTGGTAACAGAAACCAGATATCCTCCTAGAGAATTTGCATAGGCACTAACCTCAGTCCAGTTTTTGACTAGACTGGGGTTAAGGAATCGCTGGTAATAATGTCCGTTAGCAGGATTCTTAACAATAGGCCCACCGATGTTTTGCCCCAATCCCATCTTCGCAGGCATCAACATTGACACCAACACGAAGAACAACACCAGGGCTTTTTGGAACTTTTGTAGGTTCATTGAAATCTCCAGGAACAGGCAAATGACACAGAGTGACTTTTATTCACACATGCTTTCACCCGGTATATCACAAGCACATGCTCAGATGAAACGAACTAATCCCAGTACATTTACGGGTAATGGAGAAATCTGTCTCAACAACAAAAAAGCCTCCCCACAAAAGGGAGGCTTTTTCTCGTACCAACTCTTACAATCTTACTTTGTAACTGTAAGCACCACCGTCTTACTTCCAGCAGCTGTCATTGCTGTCATCGTGCTGGTTGTGTTTGCAGTGACAACCTTTGTGGTGACTACAACATCAACTGTATCCGTCCCAGCGGGAACAGTGACAGTGGCTGGAACGGTTGCAGCATTGATGTTACTGCTGGTGAGCGTAACCACTAACCCACTTGGACCGGCAAGTCCCGTGAGCTTGATCGTCATCGTACTGTTGGTTCCGCCCTTGACCGATGTCGGATTCAACGTAACCGTAGACACTGCTGCGGCTTGAACGGTGAGTGTTGCGGTCTTCGCTACACCAAGGTACTTGCCAACGACCTGCGTCTGAGCACTAGCACTTACAGGAACGGTTGTTACTGTGAATGTAGCTGTCTTTTGACCAGCAGGAACCGTGACAGATGTAGGAACTCCAGCAATACCTGTTGTTGTGTAGAGCTGGACTGTAAGTCCTCCCGTTGGTGCATTCGTGTTGAGGTTGACCGTGCCCGTTGTTGATGTGCCTCCAAGGACACTGTTTGGAGCAAGCGTGATCGATGTAACATTCACTCCGCTAACCGTAAGGACACCCGCTACACGGATACCAGCAGCAGTAGCCTGAACATTTGCTAGGACCGTCCGTGGAGTAACCGATGTGGCGATGTCAAACGTTGCAGTTGTTTGTCCTTCAGCGACCGTTACTGTTGCAGGGACAGTTACAAAAGCAGACGTGGACTTTAGCTGAACAACAGCTCCACCAGCTGGTGCAGCCACATTGAGTGTTACCGTACCAACCGATGCATTACCGCCAGGAACCGTTGATGGAGCAAAGGTGATGCTCTTTGGCGTGACACGCTTCACGAGCACCGTTGTTCCAACACCTGCACCATCGGCTTCTGCATAAATCGCTGCAGAATAATCTACAGACGAGATTTTTGTGTCCACTGCGAATGTTGCAGAGATGGCACCTGCTGGCACAGTGACAGTTGCAGGAACAGAAACATCTAAGCTCTTTGAAACTAATGTTACAACCTGACCACCCGCTGGAGCATTGCTTTGCAACGTGATGGTCCCTACTGCACTATTACCTCCAGTGATGACATTTGGCGCAACCGTCAAGGTTTTAGGGAATGGAACAAGAACTGTAAGCGTTCCATAGGCTTCTGTACCACCGATGGATGCAGTGATCACAGCTGATGTGTCTGCTGCGACAGCTCCCGTTTGCACGGGAACATTGATGGTTGTAGCACCTACATTGAACTTGACTGATGGAGCAATCGTTACGGCTGGATTGTCAGATGAAAGCATAACCGTCACGCCGCCCGCAGGTGCAGCTACAGACAGTTTAATGGTTGCTGTTGCTGACTTGGATGCATAAACAGAAGTCGGTGCAATGGTAACAGACACGGTGGAACCGACAAGAATGGTTTCCTTTACAGACTCGTTGCCAGCATTATCAACCGACCAATAGGAGTACGTATGTGCTCCAGCAGGGATGGTTAGTGGAGCAGCATAATCTGCTGCCGCTGCGCCATCCAAGGAATATTTAATTCCAGCAACACCAGAACGTGCGTCTGCTGCCAGCAGCATCAGCTTTCCACTAACGACATAGCCATCAACTGTAGGCGCAGTTTTATCAATCCGGACAGTTGCATACTTGGTCGTTTCAACATTGCCTGCATTATCGAC
>JBJTQN010000039.1:0-10852 GCA_046075665.1 Armatimonadota bacterium
CGTTTCTATTTTTGGATACTCACGCAATGGTGAGATACAAATGGTGGTGAAAGAGTCTCTGGTTGACTCACGGGTTCCCATTGACTTGTACGTCTTTGATACGGTCACGGGAGCGATTAAGCAGTCACACAAGCTCACACTCCCGGATGGAACCTTTCTGACGCAAGTCCGTCGCTTTGTGACGAATCCTAAAGACGGCACATTGCAAGTCATTACCAACTCGGCACGTGATATTGGCACAAATCAGTCTCAGTTGATCGTCGTGTCCACCATCACAAAATCTGGTCAAACAACACACGAAATCTTCAAAAATACCGACAGGGTGACCTTAAACACCATCTCAACCACCATTGGTGTAGGGCAAGTCGATATGGGTGGGCGCTGGCCAGCAACCGTTTTTTCACTGCCTTACGCGAACTAACCAGCCGCTTCTGCGGCTTTCATAATCTCTCGTCCAATTCTTCAAATTCCGACCGGGTTACCCTAAACACTGTCTCTATGACCATCGGTGTGGGTCAAGTTGATATGGGTGGGCGCTGGCCAGCAACCGTTTTTTTCACTGCCTTACACCAACTAGTCAGCCGCTTCTCCGGCTTTCATAATCATACTTCCAATGACCCGATCCAGGCCTTTTGCGACATCTGGTCCCGCAGCATTCGCAACAGCAGCAAATGCGCGCCCGGACTTTGGGGAGACCCACATCACCGCCAGCCAAAAGGTATTCGAACCAGCGTGCGTCAACGCTATCCCATCGGCCCAAGAGCGCTTTGTAACAATCCATCCACCGGCGTAGCCGCCATCCAAGAGAGAAGACTGTAGCTGTTTCCGCGTATCAGGATGAAGAAAGTCACTTGCAGCTGTGTGCAATCTCGCAGAGCGCAGCCAATCACACATTGACAAGTGGATCCGTCCAGCAGAGTTCATCACCGATGGGTTGTCCAACATCGTTGGCACATAGCCGTTTGGCGTCAGGCGATGTCCCTGCACGTTGTCAGGCACACCAAACCCGGCTGTCTGCAGGAAACACGGACGTGCAATCCTGAGCTGAAGCGCTGCTTCAAATGGCATCCCGTAAACAATGTCCGCGACGGAACCGAGGACCACATACCCCACATTGGAATAAGCAAACTTCCCGGCACGTGATGGCTTTCCACCAGATAGCCACTTAGGGCTCAGAGCAGCCCTTCGTTGAGCGACGATTTCCTCAACAGATCCCGCGATTGCCCACCACTTTGCGTTCTCCGGAAGGCCAGCCTCGTGACGGAGAAGGGAATCGATGGTTATGTTCGCCTCATCGAGCGCTTCCAGATGTCACTGAGAGAGCCAAGCGTCGCCGATAAGCGCAACAACCGTTCAGAGACTGCATCCGCGATTAAGAGCGCAGTAAATGCCTTTGTACACGAGCCGATATGCACAACATCGGTTGATGTAAATGCATCTGGACTTCCCATCCGACGCACGCCGACCGCAGCCACCTTGGGTAAATCAGCCCCGCGCACATATCCGGCAACAAGGCCCGGGACGCCAAGCAGCTCTCGTTCCTGCTCAAGTATGCTTACCAGCCACCCTGGCTCGATTGCCGGTCTCTCCAATGGCTAGGCAATTACTTCGTTGATCGGCTCGACGTGCTCCACACCAACCAGCTTCTGGTCAAGTCCGCCGTAGAAGTACGACAGGCGATTTGGTTCGATACCGAGCTGATGCAAAATCGTCGCGTGCAGTTTCTTTACTGGCACAGGGTTGCGTCCGACTTCGTGGCCTGTTTCATCGGATTCGCCGTAGGAAATACCACCCTTAATGCCACCGCCGGCCATCCAGGTTGAGAAACACGTCGCATGGTGATCGCGGCCATCCCCTGTGCTATGCGGCGTCCGGCCAAACTCACCGCCCCAGACAACTAGTGTTGTATCGAGAAGCCCACGTTGCTTGAGGTCCTTAAGCAGCGCAGCAATCGGCTGGTCAACCTTTTTCGCAAGACCATTGTGATTAGCAACGATGCCACCATGCGCATCCCAGAAACTGCTGAAATCTGTGTTGCTGCCACCGGAATACAGCTGGATATAGCGTACACCGCGCTCCACCATCCGCCTCGCAAGCAAACAGCGCGTGCCAAAATCCTTGGTCACAGCGTTGTTCAGCCCGTACATTTCCTTGATGTGCTCAGGTTCCTTGGAAATGTCTACGACTTCTGGAGCTGAGTTCTGCATTTGATAGGCGAGCTCATACGATGCGATGCGTGCTGCGAGGTTGGAGTTTTCCCCGCGTGGACGCCGATGGGCATCGTTAAACTGGTTCAGCGTATCAATCATGTCACGCTGCATGTCCGGCTCAAAGCCCTTGGGACGATTCAGGTCAAGAATTGGGTCTCCGGCCGACCGCAAAACGGTTCCCTGATATACAGCTGGCATATAGCCACTCGACCAGTTCTTAGCACCTGAAATCGGTCCACCGCTTGGATCTAGCATTACCACAAACCCGGGAAGATTCTGGTTAACGGTACCGAGGCCATAGTTGACCCATGCACCCATGCTGGGTGAGCCGGACAATATCTTGCCACTATTCATCTGGAGCATTGCCGAGCCGTGGATAGGTGAATCGGAAATCATCGACTTGATGATGCAGAGGTCATCCGCACACTGCCCAACATGCGGAAACAAATCGGAAACATACGTTCCGGATTGACCATATTGCTTAAATTTCCACTTTGGCTCCATAAGAGTAACAGTGGATGCCTTCCCGCCATTTCGGAAATTGTTATAGCTAACCGTCTGCCCTTCGCGGCCAAACAAGCCCGGCTTGTAATCAAAGGTATCGAGCTGACTGGGTCCACCGTACATGTAAAGAAAAATGACGGCCTTTGCCTTTGCTGGCATCATCGGAGCCTTCTCAGCTAGCGGTCCATCGCCTACTTTTGGAGGCGCTGCCGCATTAGCCTCCTTACCAAAAAAGCCATCCCCGGACAACATCCCGGTAAGCGCAAGGCCCGTAAATCCCGCGCCGGCCTCCCATAAAAACTCACGTCGTGTACGTCCACAAAAGTTCTTGTTGTCCATCATCAGATTCCTTTGGCCGGCCGCTGCAGCACCGCCAACAGCCTAGTCAAGATACACAAACTCATTCAAATTCAGTGCCAATAGACACAAATACTCTTTTGCTTGTTGCGCGGTCGCGCCACGAAGCTCAAAGCGAATTCCCAGAGAGACCAACTTGGTGATTTCCGTCTCAGTTGGAGTCCGCTGCATCGTTAGCGCAAGGGCCCGCCTCGCAAAGTCCCGGACATCAATATGTCCTTCCTTCACAATTCGCTCTGCAAGCCCCTTACCAGCTTGAATAATGATCGTCGAATTCATCATCGTCAGCGCCTGCGTGGGCTGCGTGGATGCATACCGCATCGGGGTTGTACGATCCGTCTCCGCTAGATCAAATGCCTCTAGCAACGGGTAAAGCAACGAGCGCTTCACAAAGACATAAATCGATCGGCGGTTCTTCTGCTGTGGCGTGTTGCGCTCCGGGTACCAATCTTTCCCGGGAATGGACTGGCCCTTCAGGACATCTTTATCGATGTCAGGGTAAACGCTCGGTCCATACATTTCGGTGTTGAGTAACCCGCTCACAGCTAAGATGCTGTCTCGAATCTCCTCGGCTTGCAGACGGCGCATGTCAAACCGGTGAAACAGGTCATTCATGGCATCTTTGCGCTGCGCATCCGGGCGGAGCGCACTGTCCTGCATGTACGTATTACTCGTCATGATCAGGCGGTGCATATCTTTGAGAGACCAGCCATTCCAGTCAAGCGTCTCAGCAAGATAATCGAGCAGCTCGGGATGTGTTGGCTTATCCCCGGCGAGTCCAAAGTTGTTAGCGGAGCGGACGATGCCGCGGCCGAAATGGTATTGCCAAATACGGTTCGCAAGCACCCGCCGGGTCATCACGTTTTCACGCCCCGTAATCCATTGGGCGAGTGCGGTCCGTCGTCCACTCGTCGGCGCACCAGGTGCGGGTTCATCGAGTGGAGGCGTGATTCCCCCGGTACAAACCGGGTAGCCAGGCTCGACTCTGTCGCCTTTGCTGGTGTGAACACCTCGGATAAGAATATTAGTTTCGCGTGGATTTGGTCCGCCTTCAGTGACCACCAGTGCGATATTCGCGAATGGACGCTTAGTTTGATTGTCATCCAGTAGCTTTTCGATGCTCGCTTGTTCGGCGAGCTCTCCTGCAGACACAAATCGCTTGAGGTCATAGGCACGCTGAACGGGCTGGCCAAGCGCACTGGTACTTGCCCAGACCGTCAAAGGGCGGCGCCCAAACCCAGGAAGACTCCACGCAGCACTAAGGCCCAGCGGAGATCCCGCATCTCCTTGAACATAGGCTATCCGTATCGCATGCTTGCCCGCCGACAGGTCAACATCGGCTTTCTTTTCTGCACCTTCGCCGTGGCTGCCATCATAGTTGATGACGACATTGCCATCGATAGACAGCCTGGATGCATCATCCGAGTCGAGGTAAAACGTTGCCTTGCCGGCTTGCGGGACGTTAAGGGTCGCATCGTAGACAATGGCAATATTGCCCTTGCCACGCGCCGGAGCGACATCGAAGAGGGCAGGCTTCAGGACACCGTTGCCCGTTGGCTTTGCAGCGGAGATATCAGGGATGTTGTTTCCGTTGTTGGCATACGAAACCCAGCGGACATCTGAAAGGTCACCATTTGCGATGGCATCCTTGTCACGGCGATTTCCATACGCAGCCTGAAGCGCATCAAGGCGCTTACGGGCTACATCACGGCGTGCATCAAACGCTGCCACTTCGGCATCGTAGCGAGCTTTCTCCGAAGCGGTGTCAAAGACAGGCTTTTCATCGGTGGGGCCACCATTGCGGAAATGGTTGATGCCTTGGAAAAACGAAAGAAAGCGATAGTAGTCGGCCTGCGGAATCGGGTCGATTTTATGGTTGTGGCAGCGGGCACAGTCCATGGTTAGGCCGAGGAATGTCTGCCCGACCGTTGTGATGAGGTCATCCATGCCGTCATAACGCGCAAGCTCTGGATCAGTGGGCTCATCATCCCAGATACCAAGGCGATAAAACCCAGTCCCGGTCAGCTGCTCGGCTGTCGGATTTGGCATTTCATCCCCTGCCAGCTGCTCACGCATAAAGACATCAAATGGCTTGTCATCGTTGATGCTCTTGATGACATAGTCACGGAAGCGATACGCATTTGGCTTTGGGTTGTCGCGCTCGTACGAGTTGGTTTCCGCAAACCGTACTAGGTCCAGCCAGTGACGTCCCCATTTCTCTCCGTAGTGCTTGCTCACTAGCAGACGGTCGATGAGACGGGAATAGGCATCGGGTGATTTATCTGCCACGAAGGCACGGACATCGTCCGGACTCGGGGGTAGCCCAGTGAGGTCATACGATGCGCGACGAATCAGAGTTCGTTTATCCGCCGGCTTGCTCGGTTTGATACCCACAGCTTCCATTTTTGCAAGCGTAAAGCGGTCAATGGGATTCGTGGCCCACGCAGTGTCCTTTACTTTTGGAAGTGCAGGAAGACGGACGGGTTGAAATGCCCAGTGAGACTTTATTTGACTGTTGATGTCGCGTCCAGCAACAGGCTTTGTCCCTACGGGCCATGGCGCGCCGCCTGCGACCCAGTCACGAAGTGCTTTCTGCTCTGCAACCGGAATCGGTCCGCTTGGAGGCATTTTGCTCTTGCCGGTGTGCGTAACCGCATTCGCAAGCTTTGTCGCCGTTGCTGCATCGATTGGCTGATCCAGACGAACTCCACCCATTTTTGAATCACTGCTATGACAGGAAATGCAGCGGGCAAGCAAGACCGGTCGGACAGACTTTTCAAATGCAGCGGTCTGGGCGGGCGTCGGAGCTTTAGTCGGTGGTGCAGCGAGTGTTGCCCCGATAAAAACGCCTGCGATTCCCCCAAGCGCCGTAGTAACGCGCATAAAATTCCGTCGTTGGAACATATTTGAAAGTATACCTTTACGGGCTCTTCGAGATGTCTCCCGGTGTGCATTGGGAGGTACATTCTAAGGATTACATCAAAGAAATCGGCGGTTGAATCAACCTGAGCCGATTCTCGTTTGCTCATTCATCCTGTTTTGTTGATGTATCCGCTATCCGGATGCCCATGAGTCCGTTGAAAACGTATACTTGCTGCTGTGAACGCTGACAAGATTGTACATTTCATCGGTATTTGCGGGGCAGGAATGAGCGGCGTCGCCCGCATCCACCAAAAGGCCGGCTGGACGGTGACCGGCTCTGATGAAGGCTTTTATCCTCCGGTGAGCAACCTAATCACACGGTACCGAATACCGTGCGCGACGCCTTACGCCATGGGAAACATTCCGGAAGGCGTCACCAGAATCGTGATCGGGCGCCATGCCAAGCTAACGCCGACAGAATGCCCGGAAGTCGCTGAGGCCTATCGTCTGCAGGCTGAAAACGGAGTAGAGGTCCTGTCATTCCCAGAAGCGCTCGCAACTTTCCTTCAGGATACACACAACATTGTCGTTGCCGGAAGCTTTGGAAAGTCATCCACAACAGCGATGTGTGCACACGTCCTGCGCATCGTCGGCAAAGATCCAAGCTGGTTTGTTGGCGCAGATTCGATTGACTTGAAAGATAATGGCCATCTGGATGAATCGAATCTGTTTGTCCTCGAAGGGGATGAGTACCCGGCGAAGCTCGGTGACTTAACGCCAAAATTTGCGTTTTACAACACAAAGACATTGCTCCTGACAAGCTGCGAACATGACCACTTCAATGTCTACCCAACCGTAGGAGACTACTTAAAGCCCTTCCGGCAGCTGCTTGCAGATCTACCATCCGATGGTGCCCTCTTTTGCTGCACCACCGGAGCGAATCTCGAGCGGGTCATCCAACAGACCCGTCTAGTCCCGATTTGGTATGGCGTGAAGCGGGATGAACGAACAAATTGGTGGGCCGAAGATATCCGGTGTTCCGATTCAGGGATGAGTTTCAAGGTGATGAAGGATGAGCTGCTGCAATGTGAGGTTGAGCTGCAGGTTCTTGGTGACCACATGGTTGAAAATGCCGTAGGGATTATCGCGATGCTCGCGACGCGTGGCATTGCGACTCCTAAGGCAGTGGCACATGCGCTTTATGCCTTTCGCGGCGTCAGGCGTCGTCTCGAACGGATCAGCCGCATCGGGAGTACGCCTGTATACAACGACTTCGGAAGTTCTCAGGCGAAGCTCAAAGCGGGCATCGATGCAATGCGTCGTGCATATCCGGACCGTCGCCTGACGGTTGTATTTGAACCGCATACATTTTCGTTCAGAAACCGGGCTGCAATCGAGTGGTACAAGGAGCTGTTTCGTGAGGCCCATCGGGTTATCGTGCTGCCGCCGCCCACGCACGGCGCCGTGACCCATGATCAGCTGACGTGGGAAGAGATCACTTCGGCAATAGAACGGCCAAATCTGGAGACCGTGCCGCTGGACACGTGGGCTGGTCTTCGCCGGGAAATAGCCGTTTGGTCAGACAAGCGTCAGGATGTTCTCTTGCTCGAGAGCAGTGGTGACTTCTGCGGGATGTGGCCGGAGCTGGAAGCCTGGGCGGCGAACAAATAGTGAAAAGGGCACATGGCTAACCGCCGTGTGCCCTTGTGTATTGACGTAATGGATGCGGCCTACATGCGGTCAGGGGCTGTGATTCCAAGCAATCCAAGCCCTGAACGTATTCCGATGGCAACCGCATCGCAGAGCTTTACACGGGCATCCCGTACCGCGGGGTCATCTGCACTCAGCACCGGACAGCGGTCGTAGAAGCGCGCAAAGTCCTTGGCGAGTTCAAACGTCCAGTTCGCGATGGCGCTTGGGGCGTATCGTGCACCAGCATCCCTGACCGCACCCGTGATCCGCGACAGCTGAACCACCAGTGCACGCTCTTCATCGGTGGTGAGCACACTGGAATCGACGCTCTCAGGAACACCTCCGGCTTTGCGTACAATATTGCAGCAACGGGCATGCATGTATTGAAGATAAACGCCTGTGTTTCCATCAAATGCGAGAATCTTCTCCCAGTCAAACGCAATATTTCGCTCTGGTCCCTGATGCAGGTCGAAGTAGATAACCGCACCAAGCCCGATGGTCTCGGCGACGCGCTCGATGTCATCCGGCTGGGAGACTTCGGAGCGCCCGGCATCCACCTGCTCCATGACTTTCTCTTTCGCCCGGCGGACGGCTTCATCGAGGATTTCATCCGCGAAGATGACATTGCCCTTACGCGTCTTGAAGCGCTCACCGTTAGCCCCGGTAACCATCCCAAACTTTACGTGGACTGAACAGTCTGCAATTTCGGTATAGCCCATCCGGCGTACAAACTCGAAGACCTGTTGGAAGTGAAGACGCTGCTCAGCGCCAACGACGTAAATGTTCCGCGTTGGGGTGTATGTGTTCCAGCGGTGGATGCAGGTCGCGGCATCGCGGGTCTGGTAAAGCGTAGCGCCATCGGTTTTGCGGAGCAAACAACTCGGGTATTTGTCATCAAAATGTACAGAAACAGCGCCTGACTCTTCGACCGTGGCGACGCCCTTGGAAATGGCATCCTCAACCAGAGGACCCAGCATCGGTTCAAACCAAGACTCACCGAGCGCAGTGTCAAAGGTGATTCCCAGGCGTTTATAAATGATGTCGAATTCTGCGAGCGAGATATCGATGAGTTTCTGCCAGATTTCCCGTGCCCATGGATCTCCTTTTTCCAACTTGAGGAACCACGAGCGTGCGCGGGTCTTTTTGTCAGGGTCTTCTTCGGATGCTTGATAGAAATCTGCGTACATCCGCATCATCGCAGCAACAGGTTCGGCATCCTCCCATGGGGGCGTCGGGCTATCTTCGATGGCAGCGAGGAGGTAACCGAACTGGGTTCCCCAGTCACCGAGGTGATTGTCTCCGATAACGTTGTAGCCGAGAGCCTGATGGATTTTGTACAGGGAATGTCCGATGACGGTGGTGCGGAGAGAGCCGACATGGAGTTTCTTGGCGATGTTTGGGCTGGAGTACTCAACGATAATCGTCTGTCCCGCGCCAAGGGTCATGTCGTGGCCAAAGGCATCCGGTGCGGACTTGATGTCAGCATATAACCGGGTCGCCAGGGCTCCGGTGTCTACCTTGAAGTTGACGAAGCCGCCGGCCGCCTCAACGGAGCGGAAGAGGGTTCCAGTGGTGTCGATGTCATCAGCAATGCGCGCTGCGACATCGGGTGCTGGCTGGCCAAGGTCCTTTGCGATGGGAAAGACGGCGAATGCGAGGTCCGCGAGCTCACGCTGCTTTGGCTCTGCAAGCTGGATGCTGGTGGCAGGTGCAATCCCTGTCGCCCCGATAAGGTCCCGTGCGCTGCTCCGCAGCAAATCGTAAGCATTTGACATAACCGTCTATCTTATCGAACGCATGATAATCCCTCGCTGATGCCGACCACGGTTGAAGGCAGAGGATGCATTCAGGGTCTGAAATTCCAGTATCGGTAATTACTATCAAGCCCTAATGTTCTGGAACCATTTCAGCCGAATGTTGGTCATAATAAGCAAGTGAACTGTACGGGTGACGGGAACCATTTTCGGGTCCTATGCGTATAGGATTGTGAGATACACAAATGACAGAATCTGCAAACACGTTGTTTGAGCGCCTGATGCGACGGCATCAGCGACAGGCGTACCACGTCGCCTACCGCTTGACTGGCAACCATGCGGATGCGGAAGATCTCGCACAGGAAGCATTTGTGCGTGCCTTCCGATTTTTCGACACATATCGGCGCGACCTTCCCTTTGAAAAGTGGCTTTTCCGTATCATTAGCAACTTGTTTGTGGATGACATCCGACGTCGTTCCCGTATCAAGACAAAGTCACTCGATGAGACGATGATGATTGATGGCGAGGCTGCGCCCGCAATGGAAATTGCGGACAGCTCGCTTTCCCCTGAGCGGCTTGTTCTGCACGAAGAATTGGATGACAGAATCCATTTCGCTTTAAATCAGCTGCCGGCTGAGTTTCGTCAGACGGTGATTCTGGCCGATATCGAAGGCAAGTCGTATGAGGAAATTAGTGAGGCTCTCGACTGTAATATCGGAACCGTCCGAAGCCGTCTCCACCGTGGTCGCAAGCTAATGCGTAAGCATCTGGAAGGTTTTTCGCTCTAACATCGGGTAACAACCATGTTTAAGTGCCGCAAAATTCAGCCGAAACTCTCTGCATTCATCGATGATGAGTTGCTTGACAGTGAACGTGCCGAGGTGGAAGCGCACCTTGAGGCATGTGCCAAATGCCAAAGTGACTTGGTGCAGCTAGATCGCACGAAGTCACTGTTGAAAAATCTTGGGGCAGCTAAGTGCGACCGAGTGAAGGCTTTAGTCGAACACAGTGCATCCCAGGCAGCGCTTGATTTTTGCTGTAAACCATTCCGCTTGCGTACATTCGCAGCTGCGGCGCTTTCGATGATTATTCTGTGGGCAGGCGCTGAGCGTCTGAGCTTGCAGGATAACCATGCGGGTCCGCCTGTCTCACACGCGGCGATCGTTCCACTCCCAATGCCCAGTCCTGTAGACCAAAGCGCTTTCCGATTGGAAGTAAAGCCGAAGTCTGCCGTAGGTGGCGCTCCGGAAAGTTATCCGTGTGAAGAGGGACAACCTCAGTGCGTCGATGTCCCCATAAGCCGCGGAACTGCCTTTTTACCCGTTTCGTATAAACCCGGTAAGGCGATGTCCTTTGGACATGCGATCACCCATTAATTCCCACTAGGAGAAACCCAATGCCGAATTTCATCAACGGTCTGCGGCGGATGCCCCTGCCAATCGTGGCCATCAGCTGCTCACTCACGGCCATCGC
>JBJTQN010000040.1:0-10963 GCA_046075665.1 Armatimonadota bacterium
CGGGCGTGCACACCAAACAGCATGTGCAGTTCCCCACGGCTTAGTGCGCTGAGTTGCCGGCGCACAACCAGATGGTAGATTGTCCAGTTCCTGGTACGTGTAAGCAACATCGATCAGGTGGCTGTAACGCGCCCCGATGCCTTGCTTGAAGGCATCAGCAAAAGCTTCCCGGATAACAAAGACGACTTTCCCGAACCCCGCGGATATGGCATCGTGGACAGAGTAGTCCAGAATCGTTTCTCCGTTTGGGCCTACGCCGGCAAGCTGCTTTGTACCTCCAAAGCGACTTCCCATTCCCGCTGCCATCACCACCAACGTTGGCGCCATTCAGATTGCTTCCATTCCAATCGTGTTCACGGACAGTTCCTCAAACCCGTTTGATCAGCTGCTTCAATACATGTCCATGGACATCGGTGAGGCGACGGTTTACTCCGTTGTGCCTGAAAGTAAGCGATGTATGATCAACACCCAACAATGCGAGAACTGTTGCGTGGACATCGTAACCTGTAACCGGATTTTGTGCGACCCTGTATCCCCATTCATCTGTCAGTCCAACATCGGTGCCGCCCTTAATACCGCCACCGGCTAGCCACGATGTGAATGCCTCAGGGTTATGATCACGGCCTTTGCCCCCCTGACTGCATGGCATCCGCCCAAACTCACTCGTGCAGACAACAATGGTGTCATCAAGAAGGCCTCGGCTCTTAAGGTCACGTAGAAGTCCAGCGACAGGAGTATCGAGTTCAGTGGCCATATCTGCATGATCTTTTTTCAAGTCTTCATGTGAATCCCAGTTTCGGCGGGGAAAGCCATTGTCTGCGCCACTCCAGATTTGGACAAAGCGGACCCCGCGCTCAAGGAGTCTCCGGGCAACAAGGCAGCGTGTGCCCAAATCATTCGTTTGCTGGTTACCAATACCGTAGAGCTGCTTTGTCGCGGCAGATTCCCGTGAAGTGTCCATTGCCTCCGGCGCGGAGAGTTGTAGCTTAGCGGCGAGCTGGTGACTTTTGATACGTGCCAGGAGTGCATCGTCAGCGCCGTTCTCACGGGCATCAATACCGTTGAGAGTGGCCAAAAATCGTTTGCGGTCAGCTTCAGCGGATGCGGTAGTCAATCCAGCAGGAGGTTGTAGATCACGGATTGAGGTTCTGCTTCCAGGTCGAATGACAACTCCCTGAGTCGCTGAGGGCAAAAAGCCAGCCCCCCAGTTGGCGGGACCATTTGGAGGAACACCGCGCGAGTCCGGGAGGGCAACAAAAACGGGAAGGTTGTCCGTGAGACTTCCGAGGCCATGGGCTATCCATGCCCCCATCGATGGAAATCCAGGCTGTACAAACCCTGTGGTCTGAAGAAATGTGGCAGGTCCATGGACATTTGACTTTGATGTCATGCTGTAAACGAATGCCATGTCATCCACACACGTCGCGAGCTGTGGAAGAATTTTCGACATGTAGCGTCCGGATTGCCCAGCGCGCTGGAATCCCCACGCGGATGGCATCACAACACCAGGTTGACTCTGGAACAGCTCCAGCTTTCCACCTGGATCAAAGGACTGACCGCGGCGCTGCTCAAGCATCGGTTTGTAGTCATAAAGATCTACCGAGCTCGCAGCCCCAGAGAGAAATATCTGTACGACACGCTTTGCGGCAGGGCGATGCGCTGCCGGACTTCCGGCAAGCAGATATTCTAATCCTAGGTTCCAGAATGGGTTTGAACGGTCCATAGACGCCTCAGCACTTCATAACAACTTTACAGAGCGTGGCTGCGCCGTTTACGTTGTTGGGATCACAATCGGTGGATGCCTAGCCCTCGCCTGGGTTACGAATCATCCGACAGTTCTCAATCATCTGTTGAGCCACTTCAACATCCTTCCATTCGCCGATCGCAACTGGCTTTTTCTCGAGGGTTTTATACACATCGAAAAAGTGCTCAACTTCTCGGAGGACGTGTGTTGGAAGATGCCCAAGCGTTCGCACGCCAGAGTAGCGTGGGTCATGTGCCACCCGTGCAAGAATTTTCTCGTCTGCACCCTTTTCATCGCGCATCAGCAAAACACCAAGCGGACGGCAGGTAACCACACAGCCACAAAAAGTCGGATGACTTCCAATGACGAGGACATCCAGCGGATCCCCGTCAGCGCTCATCGTCCCCGCAATCCATCCGTAGTCGAATGGGTAGAACAATGGGCTATACAGGGGGCGATCCAAGCGAAAAATGCCATGTTCGCGATCGTATTCATACTTGTTGGATGAACCACGTGGAATCTCAATGACGGCATTGACTTCTTCCGGGGCATTATCACCAATTGGCAAAAGCTCGTAACTTCTTGGCATTGCAATCTCCTATGCAGCTGTCACAGCACCGATCAGTGCATTGACATCCGCAAACCCATTCTCAACACAATACTTTTCAATTCCATCGATTACTTCGAGGGAGAGCGTAGGGTCCACAAAATTCCCGGTCCCGCACGCAACGGCAGTGGCCCCAGCAAGCATGAATTCGATGGCATCCAATGGGCACGCAATCCCGCCCATCCCTATAATTGGAATTTTCACTGTGTTATAACAGCGCCACACAGCAAGCAGCGCGACAGGTTTAATGGCAGGACCGCTGAGTCCGCCCGTGATGTTCGCAAGACGGAACCGGCGTTTACGGGGATCGATTGCCGTTCCGATAACCGTATTAACCATGCTTAGCGCATCCGCCCCAGCATCCTCACAGGCCTTAGCAATTACCCGAATATCTGTTACGTTGGGAGAAAGCTTTGCTATGACTGGCATATCGGTGACTTTCCGAACGGCAGAAACCACAGACGCCGCGAGCCCGGGGTCAGTCGCGTAGTCAAGGCCATGGGAAACGTTGGGACACGAGATGTTCAGTTCAACGGCATCCGCAGCTCGTGAGGCGTTCAGCCGTTCCACAACGTATGCGAAGTCATCCGGGTTTTCGCCAGGCACATTTACGATGATTGGGCAATCAAATCCGCGCAGATAGGGAGCCTTTTTAGCCAAGTAGTCATCGATACCACCGTTTTGCAGACCAATAGCATTTAGGATCCCCGATGCCGTTTCTGCGATGCGTTGCGGTGGATTTCCGAGCCTTGGTTCCCTCGTGGTCGCCTTAACGGTAACAGCACCAAGGCGATCCAGAGGAACTAAGTCTCTGGTTTCGCTCCCAAATCCAAATGTCCCACTCCCCGTCGTGACAGGGTTACGCATTGTCAGGGAGCCAATCTGCACCGACATTTTCACTGTGCTCACCATGCCACCTCACATCCAGGGTAGACAGGTCCATCCGTGCAGGTTCGGGAGAAGACTCCATCCCGTTTCTTGACGACACACCCAACACAAATCCCAACCCCACAAGGCATAAATGTTTCGAGAGAAACCTGACAATCGATGCCATTTGCCTCACTCAGTTCGCCAACGGCCCTCATCATAGGGGTTGGTCCACAAGTATATACACGCGCGTCTGGCTTTAACAGCGGTAACAGAGCATCGGTCACACGGCCGTGAACTCCGGTCGTACCATCATCGGTGCAATAAATGACTTCAACCCCGGCTTCAGAAAGACCATCATCACCAACCAGAAGATTTTCAGTCCTGGCTCCGATAATAACCGTGACGACAGCAGCCGGAGCGCCTGCACGGATGCTCTTTGCTAGGTAGTTCAGGGGAGGGACACCATAACCTCCACCGACAAGGATGTGATGAATACCGTTGATAGGTTCCGGGTCAAAGATACGCCCTCCAAGTGGACCAAGCACATCGATAAAATCCCCGGGCAACATCCGGGACATGGCAGTGGTCGTTGGACCATAAACCGAAAAGAGAATCGATATCTCCCCTGCCGCCTTGTCAACTGTGAACACAGAAAAGGGCTTACGCAATATCGCGGCCCCTGTATCTGCAGCAACAGCGATGAAATGTCCGGGACGGGCGCTTGATGCCAATTGCGCACTTTTCATCGTTAGAACAAAGTGCCGTGGCGCAGAAAGTGGTGCCACCGAAACAACCTGCGCGTATTCCTTTTTAATCACAGCAAAGTATATCCTGATGACCACCAACAGGAATATCCACCAAGGACCACATCGACTTTTGAAACATTTTCATTCACTTACTTGACATCAATACACTCATATGAAAGAATACAGCATCGCACAAATTGAGTCTCTTTGACACCAATATCAAAGCGACGAAAGCAAGGAGAGAGCCACTATGCCAAAGACAGTAGGAATTGACCTCGGAACGACGAACTCATGCGTCTCCGTACTCGAAGGCGGAGAGCCAGTCGTCATCGCAAATGCAGAGGGTGCACGTACCACCCCATCGGTTGTTGGCTTCTCCAAGACTGGTGACCGCCTCGTCGGAGCACCAGCTAAGCGCCAGGCAGTCGTGAACCCAGACCGCACCCTCATCTCAATTAAGCGTTACATGGGTACTGACCACCGAACAACCATCGATGGAACGCCGTATTCCCCTGAACAGATTTCAGCGATGATTCTGCAAAAGTTGAAGACCGATGCAGAAGCCTATCTCGGCGAGTCGGTAACTAACGTCGTCATCACTGTGCCAGCTTACTTCAATGACTCTCAGCGTACAGCGACCAAAAACGCTGGAGAGATTGCCGGACTGAAAGTCCTCAGAATCATTAATGAACCAACCGCTGCTGCACTTGCCTACGGCCTAGATAAGAAGAACAACGAAACGATTCTCGTCTACGACCTCGGTGGTGGAACCTTTGATGTCTCCATCCTGGAAGTTGGCGATGGCGTCTTCGAAGTAAAGTCAACGAGCGGCGATACAAGCCTCGGTGGAGATGACTTTGACCACAGAATCATTGAGTTCCTTGCTGCTGAGTTCCAAAAAGAGAACGGAATCGACCTTCGCAAGGACAAGCAAGCAGCACAGCGCCTAAAGGAAGCTGCTGAGAAGGCAAAGATCGAACTGTCGGCATCGGTTACCACCAATGTCAACCTCCCGTTCATCACAGCAAGCCAAGATGGTCCGCTTCACCTCGATGTCAACCTGACCCGTGCTAAGTTCGAAGACCTGACACGTGACCTTGTTGAGCGCACGGCTGAGTCTGTCAATCAGGCATTGCGTGATGCCAAACTGTCGGCATCCGATATTGATGAGGTCATTCTCGTCGGTGGATCGACCCGTATCCCATCGGTACAGGAACAGGTCCGAAAGATGATTGGCAAAGAGCCAAACCGTAGTGTAAACCCGGATGAAGTTGTAGCCGTCGGCGCTGCGATTCAAGCGGGTGTTCTTGGCGGAGAAGTCAAGGATGTCGTACTCCTTGATGTCACTCCCCTGTCGCTCGGAATTGAGACGCTTGGTGGCGTGATGACCAAGCTCATCGACCGTAACACCACCATCCCAACGCGCAAGGAAGAGGTCTTCTCAACCGCAGCGGATGGCCAGACAAGCGTGCACGTCAAGGTTTGTCAGGGTGAGCGCGAGATTGCTACGCACAACAAAATGCTCGGAGACTTCGAGCTGTCGGGTCTCCCACCGGCTCCACGTGGCGTGCCAAAAATCAAGGTTACCTTTGATATCGATGCCAACGGTATTCTCTCCGTCTCCGCGCGGGATGAAGGAACAGGTAAGGAACAGAAGATCACTGTCACTGGTTCATCCAACCTGAACAAGGATGAAGTTGAGAAGATGGTCAAGGAAGCAGCCGCACATGCGGATGAAGACAAAAAGCAGCGTGAGCTAGCCGAAAAACGTAACCAGGGCGATCAGCTTATCTACTCGGTCGAGCGAACCATCAAAGACCTTGGCGACAAGGCAACCGAGGACGAGAAGACCGACATCAATGGCAAGATTGAAGCGCTACGCACTGCGCTCGCGAGCGAATCCCTTGATGGCTATGACACTGCATTCGGAGATCTTCAGACCGCAAGCTTTACCTTGGCTGAACGCTTGTACAAGCAGAATGAGGAAGCGGCTGCGGCAGGTGCACCTGCAGAAGGTGAGCAGGCAGCTGGTGGATCTGATGACGATGTCATCGATGCTGAGGTGGTTGACGAGGGCAAGTAACCCCCGACACCATAATCAATGTGCCGGGTACAAAAGTGCCCGGCACTCCCCAACGAGGGAAAAGGAGAACACAACCAATGAAATTTACACACTTTGCCACTCCCGATACACGGGCAATAGACTCACTGAACAGCGCAGCGCTCCTGCGAACACTTGCTTCCCCTCAGTCACCTGCAGTCAACATCGGCGAAACGGATGGCACATATCACATCACCGTTGAGCTCCCTGGGATGAGTGCTGAACATGTGAACGTCGATGTACAGGGACGCACCATCAGTATTCATGGGACGTACCCTGAAACAGATGCCGAATTTCGGTCTCTTGTTGCAGAACGTCCGGCTGGGACTTTCGCACGGACATTCCAGCTGCCCCTGCCTGTCGATGGCAACGCGGTAACAGCATCGTTTGATCGTGGCGTTCTTGAGATCACTCTGCCTAAAGCGGAAGAATCCAAGGTGAAGCGCATCACAATCAGCTGACGAGCAAGGGTTTCATTCGCCGTGGGTGGTCCCCACCCGCGGCTTTTTTATCCCTCAGGGTTACATCATTGGACTAAGGAGAATTGAGCATATGGGACCATCATACAAAGATTACTACTCGATTCTGGGTGTCTCGAAGTCAGCCGACAGCAAAGAACTCCGAGCAGCCTATCGTAAGCTTGCCCGTAAGTATCACCCTGATGTAAACCCAAATGACAAGACGGCCGAGGACAAGTTCAAACAGGTAGGAGAAGCGTACGAGGTCCTTTCCGATGACAAGAAGCGATCCGCATACGATCGCTATGGCGATCAGTGGCGGGCCGCAAGTCAGGCGGAGGCCGCCGGCGGTGGCCCAGGCGGGTTTCCAGGCGGCGGTCCCTTCGGCGGGTTTGGTGGCCCGTTTCCTGGCGCAAGCGGTGGTCAACGCGTTCGATACGATGTCGGAGATCCGCTTGGCGGAGCAACCAATCTCAATGATCTCTTTTCAACATTGTTTGGAGGGATGAATCAGGATGCAACCGGGTTTGGCCGTGGTACCCGTAGTCCTCGCCAAGCTGCAGCACAGGAAGTTGAAGTTACCATTACACTGACCGAAGCCATCAGCGGTGTAAGTCGTCAGCTCAGCATCGCTGGAGGACGACAACCGATTACGTTTAACATTCCAGCCGGCATTAAGGATGGTGCAAAACTAAGGCTTCCAGCCACCAATACGCGTCCTGAAATCATTGCAGCGGTCCACATTGCCACTCCCTATGGCTTTGAACGCCGGGAAGATAACCTGCTGACGGATGTAAGCGTCCCGTTTACAATCTGTGCGCTTGGGGGTGAGATCAACGCTGTTACTCCTTCCGGAGACCGCAAGACACTTCGCCTCCCCGTCGGAACGCAGGGTGGTCAGCAACTTCGAATAAGTGGTCAAGGTATGACTAAAGGTGCTGGAAATCCCCGTGGTGACATGCTAGTTCGCATCAAAGTAGAAGTCCCCAAAAACCTAACAACTCGGCAGCGAGCAGCCATTGATGAACTGGCCGCGGCTCTCGGTGATGAAAGATGAATAACGGCAGAACAGAACCCCTCTACACGATAAGTATCGCGGCAAAACTGATACGGATTGAACGCCCTGATGAACCTCTGCATCCGCAAACCTTGCGCATGTATGAGCGTCTCGGACTGGTTACCCCGCAACGCGTAGGTAAGAACCGTCTCTATTCTGATTACGATGTACAGCGTGTTCGGCAGATCCAAGCGCTAACTGATCTTGGTGTCAACCTCGCTGGCGTAGAGATTATTCTTGGACTGAAAGAACGGCTCGACTGTCTTGAAGCCGAACGAGAGCTTTTGATGGGTAGATTAAGGCAGTACGAATAGCATCCGACATTACAACGATCGGGTTGCATAAGGAAAACACACAATGCTTGAAAATTACACCGATCGCGCAAAGGACCTAATGTCCGATGCTCAGAACGTACTTAGACGTTACAAACATTCACAGCTCGATACAGAGCACCTGCTAATTGCGATGCTTGAAGACAACGACGGCATCGTCACTAAGATTCTCGGACATCTCAACACGGACATCAGCGTTGTAAAGCGGGTCGTTGAAACCAATCTGGCATCCACTTCACGAACACAGACCAGTGGTGGACGAGAACAACAGATCTACATCACACCCCGCATGAAGCGGATTCTTGACATCGCAGAGGGAGAAGCACAGCGCCTTCGAGATGAGTTTGTCGGTGTGGAGCACATCTTCATCGCTATCATCAAGGAAGGTGATTCTCCATCATCACGTGCATTGACAACCCAGCGGGTCGATATCGAACGTGTTTATCAGGTACTTGCCCAGCTTCGAAAAAACGTAAGATCAGACTCACCAACTGTCGACGCAGGGAACTCCATCATTGGTAAGTACACACGTGACCTGACTGCATTGGCAAAGGATGGCCGTATCGATCCAGTCATTGGCCGTGGAGAGGAAGTAGACCGAGTAGTTCAGGTGCTGGCACGGCGTAGTAAAAACAACCCAGTTTTGATCGGAGATCCCGGCGTTGGCAAGACTGCCATCGTCGAGGGCCTCGCACAAAAGATTGTGGATGGTGCCGTCCCGGAAGCCCTTCGTGGGAAAACATTACTCACACTGGACCTTGGAGCACTGATTGCTGGTGCAAAATTTCGCGGTGAGTTTGAAGAACGACTAAAAGGCGTTGTGGATGCAGTTCGAGATGCAGCAGGACAGATCATTCTCTTCATTGATGAGCTGCACACTGTTGTTGGAGCTGGAGCAGCCGAGGGTTCACTCGATGCATCAAATCTGCTAAAGCCAGCACTCGCCCGAGGCGAGCTCCAGTGCATCGGTGCAACAACCATTAATGAATATCGGAAGTACATCGAAAAAGATGCTGCCCTCGAGCGCCGCTTCCAGCCGGTATATGTTGGCGAGCCATCCATAACAGATTCGATTGCGATTATCGAGGGTCTGCGACCAAAGTATGAACAGCATCATCAGGTGAAGATAACAGATGAGGCCATCAAGGCGGCAGTTATCCTTTCAAGCCGCTACATCACAGAACGCTTTCTTCCGGACAAGGCTATTGATCTGGTGGATGAAGCATCATCCAAAGTACGAATGTCGCTCTCTGCCATTCCGGATGACATCCGACAGATGGAGAAAACATTAGAAGACCTGCTCCAGCGTGGGAAGGACGCGGTTGAGCGGATGGCATACGAAGATGCCGCAAGACTTCGGGATGAGGAGCATTCACTCCGTGAGTCCTACTTAGAGTGTCTACGTGAGTGGGAAGACACTACAGGAGTCCATCGCGTTGTTGGTGAGAATGACATTGCAGCAGTCGTCGCACGTATCACGGGAGTCCCTGTTCAGCGAATGCTTGAGGAGGAAGCTTCAAAGCTACTTCACTTGGAGGATCGCTTACACGAGAGGGTTATTGGGCAGAACCGGGCGATTTCGGCACTTGCTGAAGCTATACGGAGATCCCGTGTCGGGCTATCGGATCCCAAGCGACCGATAGGCTCTTTCCTGTTCCTTGGTCCAACCGGTGTGGGCAAGACTGAAGTTGCCAAAGGACTAGCTGAGCTGTTGTTTGATGATGAAGCTGCTCTCGTACGTGTTGATATGTCTGAGTACATGGAAAAACACTCTGTAGCCAGACTTATTGGCGCCCCTCCAGGATACGTCGGGCATGAGGATGGTGGTCAACTCACAGAAGCTGTCCGCAAGCGACCATATCGTATTGTGCTCTTGGATGAGATTGAGAAGGCACATCCCGATGTTTGGAACATTCTGCTTCAGGTTCTCGATGATGGTCGCCTTACGGATGGTCAAGGTAGAGTCGTCAGCTTTAGGAATACGGTCATCTTGATGACAAGTAATCTTGGCTCACATGAAATTCAGGAGGCGATTCGTTCTGGAGCAGATCCAGAAAAAGCTGCACTCCGTGCCATCAACGGTGTGATTCGTCCAGAACTAATCAATCGCATTGACGAAATCATTCCATTTACCGGACTTACAGAGGAAGATCTCTTCAAGATTGTCAACCTCTTGTTATCTAAGACGGTGTTGGCTCTTTCGGAGAGAGATATCGCTCTGAGTATCACACCAGCCGCTAAGAGCTCATTGGTCCACCTCGGATTTGATCCGGTTTACGGAGCACGGCCGCTAAAGCGGACGATTCAGCGACATGTTGATAACTTGCTGAGTACTGCCATTTTACGTGGCGACATAAAGCCAGGCGATTCAGTGCTGTTTGACACAGACGACGTCAAACCATTTGAGTTGAAGGTCGAAAACCGCTAGTCAGTTGTCGGATAGGTCGGACCGGTAGAACAATTGGACGGAGCAAATTGAGAGGGGTGGCATAGTGTCACCTCTACTCGATTGAACATCAGTTTCTGTTTAACCATCGCCACTAAAAGAAAACGGCCCTAATGGTTATGTATATCAATTCCCGATGTGAACACAAGAAGTCCTTGAGCATAACTCGATGAGGACGACCGTACCACTAACTCAAACGGGAGCGAGTCTTGTCACTTAAAGAAGAAAGGAGGGCTCCATCGGAGCCCTCCTCGATTTTTCACAAAGCGTAGCGATTAACGCTTGCTGAACTGGAATCCACGGCGTGCACGCTTGCGACCGTACTTCTTACGTTCTTTGACGCGCGGGTCACGTGTTAGGAATCCGCCGCGGCGCAGAGGCGTTCGAAGCTCAGGATCGGCTTCGACAAGTGCCTTCGAGATACCGTGACGAAGAGCACCAGCCTGTCCGGAGATTCCACCACCGTGCGTCTTTGCCATCACACTGTAGCGACCTTCAGTCTGCGTGACTTGGAACGGCTGATTGATCAATGCCTCAAGGGTTCGGCGGCAGAAGTACTCAAGCACGCCTTTCTTGTTGACTTCAATGGATCCATCCCCTTC
>JBJTQN010000041.1:0-22874 GCA_046075665.1 Armatimonadota bacterium
GAGGCACATCCAATATCGGGATGGTATGTATGACAAACATCGTCCGTCGCCATCCCGGCACGGCGGCAACGCCATGTGTGCACGCTATTTAGAGATGTCTTTGTTGATGCGGATAAAGTGATCGGCCATCTTTACCGGGAAAGGCGTCCCCGGGAACACCGGCTTTGTCGGCATATGGCACCGGATACAGTCATTTACCGGGTTGACCTTACAGACCTTTTCCGGCGCACTATGGCACTGGATACAGGCTTTGACATAACCAGCTTCATCCTTGGATGCATCTTCATGTGGGTTATGACACGTCACGCAGCTAAGCTTGTCATCACTCTTGATAAAGCACTTGCTCTTGGCAAGACCATAAGGTTGAAAACGATTAGTCGCCTGCTGGGAAAGTTTGTCAAGCTTTGCGACGGCTGCCGGAGTTCGGTGACACTTCCCGCAAGTGTCATTAATGACCTTCCCACCCTTGTCCGTAAACTTGTTCAGCAACAATCCCCGCGTCTTGTCCCCGGCCGCCATCGCCTTTGCATGCGCAGCACCCGCCCCATGGCACGACTCACAGCCGACGCCGAAAAACCTCGGCTCAGGAATCAGACTGGTGTCAGGACGGGGGACGGAGTGACACCCGATACAGTGCATCGCATCATCAACACCATGCGTCTGGCCAATCGTTTTGTTGCTGAAGTCTTCCTGCCCGGGCGTCACGCGAAAGCACTTCTCACTCGGGAACCACGACTGACGAATTTCAACACTCCCGCCCGGATGCACCGCGAGAAATGTCATCCCCGTCTTGCCACTACCCAGCACCAAATCAATCGGAATCGGAACGGGTTGGCCGGTGTCTTTATTGGGCGCTTCGATCACGAGCTGGCCCTGGTCATACGTGACGTTCCCGCCGTTCGGAACCTGCCCCTCGGGAGGTGCCAGCGGGCCAAGGACATCTGTAAAGCCCTCATACAGTGTCTTCATATGACGCGAACCGTGATGTTTTTGGAACTCACCCGGGTGGCATGGCTGGCAGGCATCGTTGCCGATATAGCCATCCGATGTTGTTGCGGCAGCGAGTTTCTCCTGACTCCACGCACCTGACGTTTGCTTGTTCTTGTCGATTCGAGGCGCACAAGCAGCCACTGCCAGCAAAATCGCAGGGAGAATCAGACAAACGAGAATGCGTAACCGGGACATCATTTGCGCCGAGTATATCGCCGCAGGGATATCCATATCGTGTGGATGAAAGGCAAACAACAGAATAGACTTCTTTTATAAACCGGCTTAATGCCACCCAGCCGTCTCAACAAACACAATCACTTACGGAGAAAACCGTGACCTTTACCAAAAGCTTTATCATTAGCGCTGCCATTGCTATAGGGATGCCCGCCGTGGCACAACAGCTTCCGGGACTCAATGCGTACCGTGCACCCGCTGGAAATCGCGTCGCACAGGTCAATCCCGGTGGCGAGACCATCCTCCCAAACGGCCGAATCGTTTCCCCTGTTGGTGAACGTCACTACGCAGCCAGCTCCGACCTCTTTGACATCAACCTGTCGCCAAACGGAAAAGCCATTGTCGGGCACTACAAAGGCGGGATGACGATCTGGCAACGTAACTCCAAAGGTGCCATCCCGATTTCCATTTCCATCAAAAACTTTGGACTCTCTGGCGCCTTCACACATGGCGGAGCGCAGTACATCGCATCAAATGGTGATGCCGGTAACGGTATCTCTGTCTACGATGCATCTGCGTGGGATCTCCCCGGGATTAAGGCAACTCCTGAACGCCCATTTATGGAAGTCGACCAAGCACCGCTCTTCACCATCAAAGCGGATAAGGAAGCCTACATTCAGGACATCGTCCTCGCGCCGGATGGCCATACCGTCTACACCCTCGACATCGCCCGGCAGCGCGTGGTTGTGTTTGACTTGACGAAGCGCACCGTCATCGCCGATGTCCCTGCGGGCCGACAGCCATTTGCCATCGCTCTAAATAAAGATGGAAGCCGGCTGTTCGTTGCCAACATCGGGATTTTTAACTACTCGCTCGTACCCGACCCGAAGCCGGGGACGCCATTCAGCAAGCGTGGCCTCCGTGTTCCTCCGTTCGGCTTTCCGAGTAAAGAAGCCACAAACGGTGTTGAGACAGAAGGCCGGTTTGTAAAAGGACTCGGCTCTGCCCGCGTCCCGGATGCACAATCCGTTTGGGCATACGATGTCCGCAACCCGGCAAAGCCAACCGTTACAGGGAAGGCCAAGACAGGCATTCTGATTCACGCTCCTGCGGATGGCGGGAAGTCGGTTGGCGGAAGTGCCCCGAGCGCTCTGCTCGTAAACGGAAACACTCTTTGGGTAGCCAATGCCAACAATGACACGGTCCAAGGCTTTGATGTCCGTACCCTCAAAGTCATCAAAACCATCAAACTAACCCCGACCAAAGTCCTCGCCCGTCTCCGCGGCGTCATCCCAACCGGGATGGCAATCAACCGCAAGGCAACCCGCCTCTATGTCGCAGAATCCGGCATCAATGCAGTAGGCGTGATTGACATCGCGAAAGGCACTGTCATCGGGCATATCCCAACCGGCTGGTATCCAACGCAGGTTGCACTTGGCCCATTCGATGAGAACCTCTTTGTGGCAACGCAAAAGGGAATCGGACAGGGCCCTGAGGGTCACCTGAATCCCCGCCAAAAAACTGATGAGCGGTTCAATATGGCAGCGATGCCCGGAATGTTGAACGTGATCCCGACACCCAGAGATAAAGACCTTCCTAACCTGACCCAAAAAGTGCTTCGCTATAACGGCCTGCTTCCTGTAAAAGCCGACCGCCCGCCGGTCCCGGATGGAATCGAATACGTCGTCTTCATCACGAAGGAAAACCACACCTTTGATGGCATTTTTGGTGAACTAAGAGGTGCAAATGGTGAACCCGAGTACGCGCAGCTGGGAGAAAATGGCTGGCTCGCGGCAAAAGGACGCGCGGAGCGCTTGCCCATCATGCCAAATCACATCAAACTCGCTAAGCAGTTTGCGATCAGCGATAACTTTTATATGGAGCCTGTCGGGTCCGCGGATGGCCACCGTTGGCTGGTAGGCGTCTATCCAAGCATCTGGACAACCCGTGTCTACTACGCTGGATGGGAGTTTGCACTTAGCAATTCCGCCCGGGGCCGAATGGTTTCTTTTGAGTCAAATGGCAGCCAAATTCCAGAAGACTATCTGGAAAACGGCTCGCTTTGGGAACACCTCGCCCGCGGTGGAATCACATTTCGTAACTATGGCGAAGGCTATGAGCTCCCGCACAACGATGAAGACACCGTCGATTCAAAGTCCGGCGCAAACATGCTGGTCAATTTCCCGATGCCAAAGGTGCTCTTCGACAACACCTGTTTTGACTTCCCCGCGTTCAATAACAACATCCCCGATATCGTCCGGGCTGACTGGTTCATCGATGACATCGCGAAGTACCGTAAGCAGCACACCGGCAAGCTGCCACGCTTTATCAATATCGCGCTGTGCAATGACCATGGCGCTGACCCACAGCCAAAGCGCGGCTTTCCTTACACGGAGAGCTTTATGGCAGACAATGACCTCGCGCTCGGACGCATCATTGAGTTTCTTTCAAAGCAGCCAGAGTGGAAGAAAATGGTTGTGTTCGTAACGCAGGATGACTCCGGCGGGGATGCTGACCACGTCGATCGCCACCGGTCGTTTGTACTCGCACTTGGACCGTGGGTCAAGCCTGGCTATGTAAGCCATGAGCACACCAGCATCATGAGCATTATCAAAACCATTTACCGTATCTTCAACCTCGGACCAAACAACCTCTTCGACATGACGGCAACCGACCTCTCGGACATGCTCAGCTCGAAGCCGGCCTTCGCGCCATACAAACATGTTAATGTTGACCCGCGCATTTTCAAGCCGGCGGACACAATGGACCCGGATGACCCAAAATTCGAGAAACGACGAGGCGAGCGGCCATCCATGCGGATGGATGATCCGAAGTGGATTGAGCGGATGCGCACCGATGTCGATTCCGACAAGCGTTGAATACATTAAACGCAGGCGGCGGCGGACGATAGGAGCGCTCAAACCGTGAGGCTGCTGGAGACGTTTTTTGATGATGCTCGAAACCGCTGGCCGGATGCGATTGCGCTCGATATTCCACCGCCGTTTGGTGATGTGCATCCGCGTGTCCACTTGACCTACGGCGAGCTGGATCGAACCGCCGCTAATATTCATGCCTGTCTCACCGCTATGGGGGTGGAGCGAGGTGATATCGTGGCCATCTTAACGCCGCGGACAAACCCGCTTGCTTACGCAGCGCAGCTTGGCATCAACCGCTGCGGGGCCGCCTTCGTTGCGATTGACCCCGTGTTTCCCGCGGGACATATCGAGCGCATACTGTCTGATGCCACACCAACCGTCGTCATTACAGATGAGGTATCTGCAAGTATCCTGAAGGATGTTGGCTATCCATCCGCGCGTGTCATCACCAACGAAACTCTCACGAATGGGACATTTCCTGAGCCCGTAGCCATTGCTGGGCGGGAAACAAGCGATCTCGCGTATCTGATCTACACGAGCGGGACCACGGGTTTGCCGAAAGGCGTCATGATTCCCCACAACGGGATTTCCAATCTGGTGACCAGTGATATGGACTATTTCGATATCCATCCCGGCGACCGCTGCGCACAGGGGTCATCGCTGTCGTATGACTCATCACTGGAGGAAATCTGGCTGGCGTGGGCCGTCGGCGGCACCGTCGTCGTGATGTCGGATGAAATCGCGCGGCTTGGGCCCGATCTCGTGACGTGGCTACGGGATGAACGTATCTCTGTGCTTTGTCCGCCTCCTACGCTGTTGCGGACAATGGGCTGTGACAACCCCGCGGAGGCTCTCCCCGAGCTTAGAATCATTTACGTTGGCGGAGAGGCATTGCCGCCGGATGTTGTGGATGCATGGGCGCCGGGGCGTCGCATGGTCAACGGTTACGGTCCGACGGAATGCTCGGTCGTCGCAACGCGCGCAGAAATCGTTCCCGGCGCACCCATTGTGATTGGAAAGCCAGTCACAAATCTCGAAGCGTACATATTGGATGATGAACTTTCGCCACTGCCAGCTGGCGTTGCGGGAGAGTTATGCATTGCGGGTCCCGGACTGGCGAAAGGTTACCGCAACCGCCCCGAACTAACGGCCGAGAAGTTTGTCGTGCTGCCGGAAATCGGGCGTGTCTACCGCACGGGTGACCTCGCACGTATTTTGCCAAATGGCGATATCGACTGCATGGGCCGCATCGATGCTCAGGTAAAGCTCCGTGGTTATCGGATTGAGCTTGAGGCAATCGAGGCTGAGCTCGTGCGTATCCCTGGAATTCTTGAAGCAGCGTGTCGTGTGCAGGGGAGTGGCGGTCGGGAAGAGCTGGCGGCGTGGCTTGTGTCGGCGATTGATACGATCGACTTTGCGGGCATCAGAAGTCATCTCGTGGAGCGCCTGCCGTTTTACATGGTTCCTGGTTGCTATGCTCAAATCGATGCGCTGCCACGAACCGTTGGAGGCAAGATCAAACGGGATGCTTTGCCGGAACACGCGCCAGCCCTCGGGGATGACCGCCCGGTTGTCGGGCCCGATACAGACTTGGAACAGCGTCTTGTGGCTGCCGCTGCTAGCGTGCTTGAGCTGCCCGCCGATGCGATTTCTGTGGATGCCGACTTTTTCCTTGGCCTTGGAGGAACATCGTTGCTTGCGGCCAAATGGGTGTCCCGCTTGCGCATGACCAACCTGAACGCTGGCATCACGGTCCGGGATGTTTATGAAGCACGCAACATCCGGGCGATTGCCGGGCGGATCGCTCCTGTCGATGGTGAATTCCAGAGTGAGTCGACGGGAACATCGCGTGATGAAATACAACGGCAATTCCCACTGCTCATCTCACTGTTGCAGGGTGCTGTTTTACTTTCTGAGCTGGTCTTCGCCGCGCTTGGCGCCGCATGGTTTGCGTTCCTGGCAGTCCCTGCGACCAAGTTACCGCCGGCACTCCTTGCTATAGCCGTTCCACTCTTCGGTCTCGCATCAACGGTTCTTTGGATTGTCGCATTAGTGATGAGAGCGGTCATCACAAAATGGCTGGTGATCGGTAAATACACTCCCGCGGAAACGGCCATTTGGACGTGGAATGGCTTCCGTATTTGGCTCGTGATGCATACCGTGAGGCAGGTTCCATGGGGGATTATCGAGGGCACCTGTCTGGTCAATGTCATTCTGAGGATGCTCGGTGCACGTATCGGCAAAGGGGTTCATTTTCATCGCGGAAGCCTTCCGATACTTGGTGGTTGGGACTTGCTCACAATCGGTGATGATGCCGTAATCGGCCAGGATGCCGCGCTTGAACTCATCGATTTGCAGAACAGCTGCTACGTTGTACGCGATATCACCATCGGCGATGCGGCAAGCGTTGGTACCCGTGCAGTCATCGATGGCGGGGCAACGCTCCCGGCAAAAGCCTACCTTGCTCCATTATCTGTTCTCGATGTAAGGTCAACAGCCCAACCAGAGCGCACACTGAGTGGTATTCCTGCTATGGATATGAGCCTTGCGCCGGAAAATCCACCTCTCGATAGCAGTAAGCGTCTCTCAGAGTCCGGCTATGCATTCACGAAACTCACGGCGTCCGCCGCAATCGGGGGCATCGAGACGCTGGCTGGCCTCATTAGCCTGTGGGTATGTAGCCGCCTTTCGGGCATCAACTTAGTCACCATTTTGGATGCAAATGAGCCCAATCAGGTTATCGTTACGGCGCTGTGCGCCGCGTTGGCAGCCGTTGGTGCACTTCCATTCTTACTACTCTTTGAAGCGCTGCTCGCCCGGGTGATCGGTGCAATCCCCGCTGGCAGCCACCCATTACGAAGCATCGTCTTCTTACGGATTTGGCTTACATCCGGTCTCGTAGATTCCGCAAACCGGTGGCTGAGCGGCAGCCTGTTCTGGCCGGTGTGGCTGCGCCTCGCCGGGATGCGTATTGGTCGCAGCTGTGAGGTCAGCACACTAGTGGATTTGGTGCCGCAGCTGGTGACATTTGATGCACTTACATTCTGCGCGGATGGCATTTACATGGGGACGCCACTCTTGCTCTCTGGAAGTGTGACGATTGGTCCGGTTCACATCCGGGAAGACAGCTTTTTCGGGAATCACGCCGTCGTTCCGCCGGGAAGTGACCTTCCACCAGATGTCCTATTTGGCGTCTGCACCGTAGTTGAGCCGGAAAAGGTCACGGCTGGGTCATCCTGGTTTGGAATCCCTGGGTTTAACCTTCCAAGGCGCGAAATCCTAGATGTTGATGCATCCCTGACCCATGAGCCGGGTGCGCTTCGTTACACAACCCGTCTCTTTTGGGAGCTGCTGCGCTTTACCGTGCCGGCGATTCCCGCGGGTATCTCGGTGCTTTGGCTTGGCACAGTGATTCGCGCGGATCTGATTGGAACGATAGTCACCGGGCTTGGCGTTCCTGTGGCCCTTGCCGGAATAGTTCTTGTCTTGAAGTGGTTGCTTCTAGGAAAAGTCAAGCCTGGAGTTCATCCACTTTGGTCCTGTTGGTGCAGTCGCTGGGACTTTTTGTATGTGCTCTGGACGGAGTGGGCGCTGCCGGCATTAATGCCACTCGAAGGCACACTGTGGCTCAATATATATCTGCGCATGATGGGGATGAAAATCGGGAAGCGCGTGGCCCTTTCGGGCGGCTTTTCGCAGGTCGTCGATCCGGACATGATAAGCATCGGGGATGATGCAACGGTCTCAGCGATTTTCCAGGCCCATACCTTCGAGGATAGGGTGCTAAAAATCGACAAAGTCACCATAGGTCCGGGAGCCACCCTCGGTCATCGAACGGTTCCCCTCTACGGGGCCAACATCGGTGCCGGCACCCACGTCACAACCAACAGCGTCATCATGAAAGAGGAGACTCTCCTCCCAAACAAGACCTACACAGGCGCGCCTTGTCGCGCCGTCGGGCCAGCCCGTGGATGTAAATAAACCCGCCAGCCGCGTGATGGCCCTAGATGCCGCACGGGGCATCGCTATCCTGATGATGGCTTATGTCCATATGGTGCCATCCGAGGGCGGCGGTGCGCTTGCCGCAAAGGTGACAGCTGCGCTCGAAGGTAAGGCGGCTGTGTTGTTCTTTATCCTCGCGGGGATGACATGGGACCTGATGTCTGCCGACAAACCTGCTGTGATTTACCGCCGCGCGGCTTTGTATTTCTTTATCGGGCTGCTAATGCACATCACGGTGTGGAACACGGAAGTGCTTCTTCCGCTCGGCATTTGCCTAGCGCTATTTCAGCTAGTTCGGGGGAAACCACGTATCGGCTATATGCTTGCGACCATCGGAATCGCAGCCACGCTTTTTGTTCCATTGATGTTTAATGGCGACGCGGCAATGGATATTTTCGAGCAGCCCGATGAGCTCCTGAAGCCCGGCGGTGTCATGCGCGCCGCCACGTTTGTTCTCTATACGGATAGCTATCCCATCGTCCCTTGGTGGAGTCTGGTCTGGTTTGGAAGTCGTTTGAGCCGCGTCGATGCGATATTCGCGAGGTCGGCTTGGTTTGTTGCTGCCGGGTGTGGACTTGCGGCGATAGGGGCATCGGGTGTGCTTTTGACTGGCGTCGTCCCAACTGCAGTCCGCCCCATCATTGAGGTCAAATGGGCGCCAACCACACTCCCATTTCTCTGCCAATGCGGCGGTGCGGCGCTCATCATCATCGGACTTGCAGGCTGGATGGAGCGGCTGTTCACCTTTCTCATGCCGCTTGGCCGGATGTCGCTCACACACTACATCGGGCATATTCTGTGCGTTTGCATCCCGCTCTACCGTATCTACCCGGACTGGGACTGGCCGGTTGGCGTGGGGCTGTCGGCATTTGGATTTTGGGTTGTTGGAGCACTGCTCCTCTCACATATGTGGATGAGGCGATTCACCCGCGGACCGCTTGAGAGTGCGGTTCAATGGCTGGTTTCCCGATGACCATTTACACCGGATTTGTCCAGCTTGCAGAGCTCCCAGATGGCTTCCTGGAACGACATATAGCCATCCTTTCTGAGCAGGAGTGCACCTACGCGGCTGGGATAACCGATTGGCTTCAGCAATGTGAGTGGAGCTGTGGGCGGATTCTTCTGCGCTACCTGGTTGCAACCGCGTGTGACGTGCCCATCTCCGGAATAACAATCCATTCACTATCAAGCGGCCAGCTTGTCGCCGAAACGCCGATCGGGCAGGTGAGCATCAGCCATTCGCGCATCCCGGGGATGTGGGCTGGCGCGACAGCACGTACATCTCCAATAGGAATTGACCTTGTGGATGTCAGTGGTTTTCCGGTTGACATCAATGGACAATCGCTTAATGCTGATGAATGGGCAGCCTGTGAAGCACTTGCCAAAGTGACAAAACGAGGGCTGGACTGGGCTCTCTCGGCTAACTGTTATCCGGTGGATGGCCTGCTTACAGCACCGAGTGGAGAATGCTACCAATTGACAATCATCCAAAACTTGCCTACGGATGTCTGCGGTGTTGTACTGTTTCCGGTAGATCACACGTGTGATGTTATGGAAGTCGACATCCTTGCGGAAATTATTTGCCATTTCAACGAATAAACATCAGTCAATCATGGGAATAATTACTGCGTAGGCACTTGGTGACTCAGGTACCTACATCTGCCTTTATCGGCGGCAAATGACTACTGCCCACCCGCGGTGGTCATTTGTTTTTAGACGCAGACGTTTACCATCCAGTCTATGACGCAGTGTTCGTGGTTACGTGCACTCCAGAGAGTGTTCCAATAATTAAACACACATGGCTCCTGTGGGAAGATTCTAATTTCAAATCGACCAATCCACTGCCCACCCGCGGTGGTCATTTGTTGTTAGACGCAGACGTTTACCATCCAGTCTCTGAGGCAGTGTTCGTGGTTACCTGCACTCCAGAGAGTGTTCCGATAATTAAACACACATGGCTCCTGTGGGAAGATTCTAATTTCAAATCGACCAATCCACTGCCCACCCGTGGTGGTCACTTGTTGTTTCGCAAACCCTTTCGATAGCCAGCCTTCGATGCATCACGTGCATTTACTTGCTCTGCTTTAGTCGCCCGAATGGCGGATGGAATCCGACCAGCTTTTAGATACCGTAACTACGAACAGTCATTTACGAAGGATTACCAAAAGGAGACTGGATGACAAAGTAATCGTCGTTACGGGTGGCGCAAGCGGCATCGGCATCGCGACCGTTAAGCGAGTGCTCGAAGAAGGCGGGTACGCCGTGATCGCCGATGTTGCAGAAAGCCAGGGAGGCTTTGAAGCCGAGCGCCTGCGTGCCAGCTATCCTGAAAAATGTATTTTCATCGCCACCGATGTCCGCTCCACGGCAGCTGCCAACGCGATGATTGAAGAAACCATCGCAGCCTTTGGACGGGTGGATGGCCTGTTCGCATATGCCGGAGTCGGGTTGACACATCCGGCTGAGTCGTACCCAGATGATGAGTTTTTGAAAGTTATTGATGTCAACCTTACAGGAGCCTTTCGGACGATACGAGCTGCATTGCCTCCGATGTACGCACAAGGTTCCGGCAGCATCGTCACCTGTGCATCCGTATTGGGAGTTCTCGGTCACTCCACAACTGCCGCATATAGCGCCAGTAAAGCCGGCCTCGTCAACCTCACCCGAACCATTGCCCTCGAAAGCGCCAAGCATGGTGTGCGCCACAACTCTATCGGGCCCGGGTACATCGAGACCCCGATGCTCTCCCAGCTCTCCGATGAGGCAGAGGAATACGCATAGTCGCTTCATCCACTGGGAAGGCTTGGCCGCCCGGATGAGATTGCGGCTGCCGTGGTGTTCCTCCTCTCCGATGATGCCAGCTTTATCACGGGAGCCAATCTCCTTGTGGATGGCGGGTTCACGGCAGGGAAAGCCTGACACCGGTAGACTGTCGGCAGCTGCATGACGACCGTTTAGGAGACGATTCCAGATGCCCGATTCATCCACTACCCCTGTACTTCCCGAAGTTGCGACCTACATCAATATGCTAAAGCAAAGCACAGGGGAGTGGCGGTGGATGCTGGGCACCGATGTCACCCCTGAGCAGATTTCGCACCAGGCATATGAGGGCGCACACAGCATCGGGGCAGTTTTGCTCCACATGGCGGACTCGGAAGCCATTTGGACCATGGAAGTGCTTGAAGGCGGTGAGGTCCCCGCAGTGCTAAAGGAAGAGCTGCTTGCCGACCAGACGGATGTTTGGAATGGCAAGTGGCCAGTCGCTCCGAGCGAGCCTCTGGAATATTACTACGAGATTCAAGACCGTGTTCGTGAGAACACCTTACGGGTGCTCGCCGGGCTCACCGACATCGACCGGGAAGTCACAGCCTGGGGGAATAAGTTCACTATCCGCTGGATTCTGGGGCACATGGTTTCACATGACAGCCAGCACGGCGGACAGGCGATTCTCTTGCATGTCGCACAGACGCTGAGGCCGTAGTGCAGGAATTTCGGTGGATGTAGGTGAAGGTCGCTTCATGAACATCCTCCGCATGGTTCTTCCAATTCTTTGTGCAGTCTGCGCGTTGTCCGCTGCGCGTGCCCAGTCACAAACTCCCACCATCATCCCGCTCTACCCGCCTGGACACCCAACGCTGCAGGGGCAAAACGAGAAGGAGATTCTGACTCCACCGGATGCAAAACCTGGGCAGTACTTCAACATCAAGAATGTCCACAATCCGATCATTTCCGTTCACCTCCCTCCAAAGGACAAGGCTAACGGCACGATGGTCATCGTTGCGCCAGGTGGTGGACACCGTGAGCTGGGGTGGCCGAATGAGGGGACGCAGATTGCAGAGTGGCTGAATCAACGCGGCGTCGCGGCTGCGGTTTTGAAGTACCGTCTTGCGTTTACTCCGGGGTACAAGTACACGGTTGAAGGGGAGGCGCTGCAGGATACGCAGCGTGCATTCCGTATCTGCCGCGCAAATGCCAAAGAGTGGGGCATCGATCCAAAGCGTGTCGGAATTCTGGGGTTTTCGGCGGGCGGAGCGCTCGCTGCGCTCGTGCATATGCGTAACGATGCGGGGAAGCCCACTGCTTCTGATCCAATCGAACGACAGGGCTGCCGACCAGACTTTGTTGCACTGGTTTATGCTGGCTGGAATCCGATGTACTTTTCGATTCCATCAGATGCGGGTCCCGCATTTTTGACCAGCGCCGGCAAGGATGATGAATTTCACGCCAAGCAAACGGTCGAATATTACAACCTGTTGTTTACGGCGGGCGTTGAGGCCGAGCTTCACATCTATGGCCACGGTGGTCATGGTGGCGCGATCAGCGACCGCAAAGGCATCCCCTTCGGTACATGGCAGGTTCGTTTCGAAGAGTGGATGGCGGATTTGAAGCTCCTCAAGAAGAGCTAGCGCTTCGCGGAAAAGAAAGCCCCGTATGGACAAGGAAGTTTTGTCTAACTGGGGCTTGTTTGTTATTCACGTTGTGGAGAACATTCGCTGTTTCCATGAAGCAGTTATCTAATATCAATGATTGACATTTGGCCGATGGAACGCTCTGGGCATCGAACAAAAAAGCCCCGGGGCTTTCTCGTTACTCTAATTCGCTCTAGAACTCAATCACACTGCGAATCACATTCCCGGTTTCCATGAGGTGGAATGCCTCCTCAACATCGTTCAAGCCAATCTTCTGCGTGACCATCGCATCGAGGTCCAGACGCCCCTGCAGGTAGTACTGCGCAAGCAATGGGAAATCGTGGCTTGGAAGCGCATCCCCGCAGTGGCAAACCCTCAGATTCACCTTGTTCCAGTAGACACCGGTGTCGATATTCCCCACATTCAGTGTGACTTCCGCATCCGGGCCCGGGAAGCCAATATTCACCGCGGTGCCATTGTAATTCACCATCCGAACCGCTTGGTCGATGCACTTCATCAGCCCCGTCGCTTCGAATGCAAAGTCAACGCCGCCTTCATAGCCTGGCCACTCATCCTTGACCAGCCCGCGCACCACAGCGACTGGGTGGCAGTCACGCGCATCCACAATATCCGTCGCGCCAAAGTCCTTTGCCCACTGGAGCTTCACCGGGTTGACATCAACGGCGATGATCTGCTTTGCGCCCTGAAGCCGCGCGCCCTGAATCACACTGAGCCCGACGCCGCCGCAGCCGACCACGGCAACGCTTGCACCGGGGAAAACCGTGACCGTGTTCATCGCCGCGCCAACGCCTGTGATCACACCGCACGCGAGCAGACAGGCTTTGCCGAGAGGCATCGCATCTGGCATCCGGATCGCGGCTTTCGAGTGCACCACCGTGGATGTCGCAAAGGTCCCACAGCGCAGGACTTGTGAACACGCTGCGCCATCTGATGACCGCGTAATCGCCGTCTTCGGACGAAGCGCCATGTAGCAGTGGCGTGGATCGCCGCGGCGGCAGCTTGGACAGGTCCCACATGGCGCGCGGTAGGCGATACAAACCGGGTCACCAATCGACAGGTGCGACACATTTGCGCCGACCTTGCGAACGATACCAGCGCCTTCGTGGCCAAGGATGATGGGAAATTTCATCCCGGCGCCCTGCTGCATTTTAATCGTGAGGTCGGTATGACAGACACCGCTTGCCGCAACATCGATAATGACATCATCCGGGGCGATGTCTTCAATTTGAATATCGACAACTTCGACATCTTTGCCGGCTTCTGCCAAAATGGCTGCTTTTGCTTGAATCATAGTGTTTTCCTTTGTGGAGCGGGTGGGCCACATTTTGTTTGATTTTTTAGGTATTCGATGCGCTTGGTTTGTGAAATTTAGCTAAGAGGAAGGGAATCAAGAGAATTCAGTACCGGGAATGGCTGCTTTTGCTTGAATCATAATTTTTTCATTAGTGGAGCATTGGAGCCGTGTTTCGTTTGTTCTTTAGGTAATCGATGCACTTGGTTTGTGCGATTGCGCTAAGTGGAAGGGGTTCAGGAAAATTCGATGCTCTGAATGGCTTCTGCCAAAATGGCTGCTTTGGCTTGAATCATAATTTTTTTCATTAGTGGAGCATTGGAGCCGTGTTTCGTTTGTTCTTTAGGTATTCGATGTGCTTGGTTTGTGCGATTGCGCCAAGAGAACGGGTTTCAAGAGAGTCCAGTACCGGGAATGGCTTCTGCCAAAGTGTCTGCTATTGTCTCCATCATCGTCATTCGCTCATTTCTACGATCTTACTTTTGTGCACCTTACAGAGTTTTCAAAAGTGCTGACGTCAGCTGCGTAAGCGCACCGATAGCCTCAACATGCATCACTTCAAAGCCATGCGTATTGTCAACCGGGAGCGCCAGCGTGATTGGGCGTGCGCAGTGTCCGGATGCCGCAGCGCAGCTCGCATCCGAGCCGCCACGTGTCAGCGCATGGAAGCTGATGCCGGTTCCCGTAGCCTTTGCCGCCGCAGCAACCAAATCGAGATCGCTTGGCGCTGTTGGTGAGTAGCCATCCGTGGACCAACAGGTCGGAGTCGCCGTAAGTCGCAAGTCGTTATCAGGCGCTATCGGCGCAATTTCGAGGGCAATACAAATGTCCGGTCTGGTTCCACCAAGCAGCCACAGCGCACCGTGACCACCAAGCTCTTCAGCGGTGGTCGCTGCGAAAAGGACATCCGGGCACGCGCCCGCTTCTTTGAGGGAAAGTAGCGTCTGTAGCCAAACAACACAATCTGCACGGTCATCCAGGAAAGGTGCGGCAATCAGCTCTGCGTTCTTTCCAAGGCGCACCGGTCTCCTGCGCTCTTTTGAGAGGACAACACGCGTTCCCGAGCGTAGGGCATCAGGGAGCTGATCCGCGGGAATTCCCGTGATGACTTTGGCATCCGACCAGGTGATTGCTTTGCCATCCCGTGACTTTTGAATAGCCGTGCTTGGATCCGTGGTGTGAATTGATCCAAAAGACAAAATGCCTTGGAGTGGCTCGTCACCGCAGAGGATGTCGACGGGGCCTTCGCCCCATTTCCATGGATGAGCGCCGCCAAGCGGCAATACCGAAAGGGTGCCATCTGCTTCGACACGCTGCACCATGAGCGCGATTTCATCGAGGTGCGCGGTTACCACGATACGCGGCTTTTCCGGGATGGTGTTTCCCGGGGATGCGAGGAGGTTGCCACGCGCATCCACAGTCCACCTAATGCCTGCGTTGTCCAGAGCTCGAGTTAGGACATCGCGGACGGGGCCTTCCTGTGCCGGCGGGCCAGGCGCGTGGATGAGGGCTGTGAGGAACTCGATGGTTGCTTCCATAGGCGTATTGTAACGCCGGCCCGGTTAGTCTGTGGGCTTGGATTCGCGTGCAAACTTTTCGGCAAGAATCGCTGCCTTACCCGTGATTTGGTGGGTTTTCACGGCATCGATGAATGCCTTTTTGGCCCGCTCACGGCGCGCTCCCGGGTAATTGTTTGCATTGACTGCGGCTTCAAGGGCATCCAACTCGGCGGAAGTGTTCCTCTGGAACCGTGCTTCTGTCAAGTAGGCATCAAGGATGAAGTCATCCGGAAAGAATTCCATGGCACGCTGGAGCGTCTTTAAGCGCTCCGTCGACCCGGCAGGCGAATGCATCGCGATAACGAAGAAGCCGCGTGCGTTGTAATGCCCGATGTCATCACAGGATTCCTTTGCGACATCAAGGGAGCCTGACTGCTTTCCTCTCCACATCGCGAGGGCTTTGGAGCCCAAAATCGCCTTTGCAAATGTTCGGGTTTTGTATTGTTTGTCAAACGCATCGGTGGCTTCTTTGTAGCGCCCTTGGAGCATCTGGAGCTCACCGATCGTTTCCTGGCCATAAACACTGGCTGCAAATTTAGGGTTTTCGAAGAGAATGGCTTCCGCATCGTCGAGGCGCGCCAGACCCCCGAGGGCCTGAATCTGTCGGCGTATCCCACGATCCGTTATTGCATACTCCGGGTTTGCGAGCAGGCGGATACGGGCTTTGTCATAAGCGTGCTGCTGTATCAACGACCCCACTTCCGAATTGATAGCAACATCCCGGTACATGTGCTGCAGCATCCCGATAAGGTAGATGAGAAAGCTCCCTGCAAGGATAAGCATCACGACTACGATGCCGATTCCGAGCTTTGCTTTACGTGTCAGGGCCATGCGGTGAATCGTCTCAGGCGAGGCTTGACACCAATAATCGATGTCGGATATCGTCGGCAAGAGGTTATTAACGATGAATGAAATTGACGAAAAAGGTAAGTCTATTGGCGAGTGGCTAACGAACAAAGTAGGCACGATGTGGTGTGCTGGACTCTTCGCCGTTATCGCGCTTGCCGGACTCCCCAAGTCGCTCTCAGAAAACAACTTCGTCGACTGGCTGATTCAGGATTTTCTTCAGCTCGTCCTGATGTCCGTAATCCTTGTTGGCCAGGATGTCCAATCCAAGAAGACTGAAAAGCTCATTAGGGAGACGCACCGGGCGAGTGTGGATGAGTTTGAAATCGCAAAGCGCAATCAGGAACTGGCATCGAAGGAGCTCGAAGAGCTTCGCCTCATTTCCGCTGATATCCACCGGATCATTTCTGAACTGGAAGCACGACAATCGCTCAAAGCAACCTCCCTTGAAACTGGGCGGCAGTCTGGAACATACATTTCGCCTGAATCAAACATCCCGATGGGATAGTACGTGCGAAACGGGGGTGAGTGGATGCGACATTTGAATGCTTTACAGGACGTGGTGATGCGTTTTACTCTGGTGATCTAAGGCGCGGTTGGAATCACCCGCATGCCGTACATTACTGTTTAGCAAGCCAAGGGGCGATTTTTTCAAACCAGCGCGCCGCATGTTCACGAAGCCCAGCTCCGCTGAAGTGCACACCTTTGCCTCCACTGTCCCGGAAGGATCCTTTGACAGCATCCGAGTCCGGGCCCTGTAGTGCGGTCCGGTCCTTCCACAAAGCGGCTTGTGCCTTTCGGATGTCATCCGAGCCTTCATCCCCGGGGATGTGGTAACTCGCAAGCGCGACAAACCAGGGTGCATTCCACCCGATATCCTTGCGTGATTGTTGAATCAGCTGCTTGAGGTACTTCTGGTAGAGGTTTCCAGCAAGTGTCCTCGATGCATCAGCCTGGTTGGCATCGCTCTCGCCCTGATGCCAAAGTACAGCCCGGAAGCCGTTCTTTCCGAGGTCGGACATGCGGGATGTGAACACTTTGTACGCCTCCCCCTTCGACTCCCAGCTTCCATCCGGCAAACGCAGCACTCTACTTTCGATCGTCGGCGGGTTCGGAAATGTACTCCCGGCAGGCAGCCAATCGCGCACACTGCTCGCCCCAATTCCACAGGCTACAAAGCCAATCGGCACACCGAACCGAGCGACAAGTGCATCCCCGAGCGGCGGCATAAAGCTGCCCATATCCCCGCTGGCACCAGGCTGCGGGTCATTCGCCAGCTTCCACTGTGAGCCATCAAATGTGACGACTTTCCCAGACCGCACGCGCTGACGTTCCTCGCCATGATTTGCAGAATTGCTCTGCCCAGCCACGACAAAAACATCCCCAACGCCAACATGCTGAACACTTACTGCTGCCACAACACCCTGCGCCCCGACGAAGCGAACATCCAACGCATACCAGCCACCCGCCGGGAGCTCACATTCTGCCGTGAATGTCGCATTCCCCCAGTGGACAGTCGTACGCTTCCAAGCGCCGCCATCGATGCGAACCTCAAGCGTATGCTTATCCTCAAGGAGAGCCGCTGTGATCTGCCCGGAAAGGGTGACATTTCCCTTGCCACGATGATTACGTTGGACAACCTGATAATCCAAGGGCGTTGTAATTTTGAGCTCCGTCTGTGGATAGAGCCTGAGTGCTGCTTTACGTGCCATGTCGCATTCCTGTTCCGTAAGTGCATTTCCAGGCCTGCCGCCACCCATAAGGGCATCCGGTTGCCTTGCCGCCCTGTCGGGATGTTGCAGCGAAAGTGTGTGCCCAAGCTCATGCGCAAGCGTTCGGCTGAACGACCCCTGTACAAACGCCCCGGTCTCAACAATCTTGCAACGGATAGGAGCTTTTCGCCCCTGACTCGGCTTGTCTGTCCACTGCCCAACAAAGGCGACCTGACGCTTTGGAATCGCAAATCCCTGAAGCGTCGAACCAATAAATGGAAGCACACAGACATGAACGGACTTCACTTTGTCATCGGTGACCGGGATGATAGACAACAGATTACGAACGAGTTCCGGGTTTGAACCACCATCCTCGCCGCGTGTAGCGCCTTCCAAATACCGTGCGACACGCGCACTCTTGCTGACATCGCTGTTCGCCACATCGACCGCCAGCAGATTCCACGCGATGCCCGCCGGTTTCCAAATACGGTTTACCTCCGGCAAAACCGTCTCCCGGATATCCTTCTCCGTCAGCCACGGCGTGAGGCGCTGACCAGACTTATTGATTTCCAAGTCATTGACAAAGTGAATGGTGATAGGGATGACAATCACGTTGGGCTCCAGACTGTTTCGATGCGTCTAATGGAAAACATCCAGCTCATAAATCGACCAGTGGTAGAGGTTACTCGATCCCGTCTGCGTGATGCGTACAAACCGGGCCCGCTGGGTCGCAAAGGTGATGCGTGTGATCCCCGGCGCTCCCTTGCCGCTTGCGATTGGCTGACTCCACGAGATGCCATCCTGTGATGTCCTCACCTCATAGCCGACCGGCGAATCCCACTGCGCCCACGTATTGTCGAGGCGGATGCCCGAGAAACGCTCAACTTTTCCCAAATCGACTTGGAACCACTGCCCCGGATACTGCTTGCTGGTCATGTCACGCCAGCCTGTCCAAGCGTCGGCATCGATGGCATTTGCTGCCGGCACCGCAATAGGAATCTTGTCGCCGCTGAAGAGAAAGCTGCTATCCGGCACAGATGCACTGGCTTTCCAGCCATGCTTATCAATGTACTTGTCCCGAGGTGGTGGGGCAGCGGCTGGCTTCTCACGAACCAACGACAGCCGTCCGGAGCCCGTGACCTGCCAAGCTCCTGCGGGAAGGGTTACGCGAACATAGCCATTTGCATCGGTGGTCTTGAATGTACTCCGTGATGTGCTTCCAGACTTTGCAGACCAGACTACATTCCTACCGATACGCACATCGTCGAGCTGTGAGAATGCACTCCGCGGAACACCGACAACGGCGCTGTTGCCTGTCGGGATGACGACATCAATCGTATAGCGTGATGCCGTCTTTTTGATCGCGGCGTGGACATTGCCAACCACCGTTGGGACCGTGACCTTGATGTCATTGAGGAAGGCATCCTTTGGCATCACCTCAAACTCTGTCCAGCCGGGCTGCGTTGGCCGCACACCGCAAATCGTTTCCGAGAGGAAAATCGCAGGTGGATTCCAGCCGTGATTTAGCGAGGATGCATCATCAAACGCATCGATGTTGCTTGCCCACCACCGGTCATAGTGCTCCCAGAGCGTTGTGAAACTGCAGGGAATCATTGTGCGATAGCGGGTCGCCATCCGCAGCAGAGCATCCCGCTCATAACCCATTTTGCTCATTGCCTCAAACACCCAGCGGTCAAAGAAACAGCTTGAAAAAGTCTGCTTTGACAGCACATTCGCGAAAATCGGGTCCCATTTGTCTTCGGATGCCAGCCCGCAGTTCACCGCCATCGCATTCGCACGGTCATCCGGAACCTTTACTTGCGCTGACTGGTAAACGCCGTTTTTCCAGTATTTGGCATCAAACGTTTCCTTTATAGTGGCGCGCTTGGCATCAATCTGTGGGATATCAGCATCGTGGCCAGTGAGCGAAGCAATCTTCCGCAGTGTCGCAAGGCAGTCGTAGTAGAAGCAGGTCTCGATAACCGCGATGTCCTTATTTTCCTTGCCCCAGTCAAACCAGGTGCGCTTGCCAAACTGGTAGGTCTCGAAGAGGAAGGTGCGGGTTGGGATGTAAATGCGGCACATCGCATCGATGTCACCTGTATGCATGTAGTAAAACCACAGACCATACCCACCAAGGAATTCCAAGTGCTGACCCGGATAGAACTTTGGCTCAAGCTTTCTGATGACAAGATCACGCGCAAGCGTATGCGCGCGCGGGTCGAACACATAAAAGCACTGGTTTAGCTCTGGAGTGCCATCCCCCCAAAATCCCACGCGCTCGCGGTCCGGGCAGTCGTAGAAGTGATCGCGCATGCAAATGTAAGCCGTACGCGCAGCTTTCTGCCAAAGGGTTGTGAAGTCGGAGTCATCACAGGAAAAGCTGCCCGCGAAGTCGCAGTCAAAGCCTGTTTCGCGGTACTGCACAGCACGAACGGTTACGCCTGCTGGAATCTGGTAGGTCGCTCCTTCGCCACTCACCCAGTTTTTGGCCTCGATTGTCTGTTTGCCCGGTCCAAACGTGGTCGTCTCCGCCGGAGTCAAATAAAGCACCAGTGGATTCGTGGACTTGAATGTCAGCTTTCCACCGACTGGGCTGTCTACAACCATCCAGTGCTGAAACTGACAGTTGTAAGGGAGCTTACAGGTTAGGGTCCAGGGTTTGTCTTCAGAGTGGGGGAGCGAATGCGATGTACGGATGTAAGGTTTCAGGCCATAGTCGCGGATATTAGCGTCTTTCACAACCGCGATTATGCCCTAACAACGACACACGGTTCCGTAACGCCATCAGGCATTCGTTGAATCACTGACGGGAATGATGCGCAGGCGCGCGCCATTCTTGTTGTCGTGAGTTGTGCCTTCTTCCGTCGCTGCGACATTGCCATCCGAGAGGACTTGGAGATTCCGGTGTCCGGAGACACTGAGCAGCAGGATGTCGCCATGGACAGTCTCAGTCCACTGAAAGGCTTGTCGATCGCCGGCGCGTGCCTTTTGGAGGCTGATTTTTGCTGAATTGCCCAGTCCCAAAACAGTCACAAAGCTGCTTGAATGGACATGTTGGAGGGCTACTCGGCCGTTCTTGAAATCGATGACTTTGAAGTGTGCGCCGTTATCCGTGCCCGCTGGAATGCTGATTAAGCGCTCTCCAGCGGCGGCAAGCGCATTCCCGGATGTTGCATTTTCGATGCTTACAACCTGCCCGTACGGTATTGGATGCATGGTGCCACGCGATGCTGGTTCATGGACCGAAAAGTCGGTGAAGTCTGCCCGTCCACCGGAATTTCCAATTGTGTTATAGGCAAATAGAGCGTAGCGGACTCCCTGGAATGTGCGGAGCTGAAAGACCATCCGGAATGGGCTACCAAGCACCTGCCATGTTGAACCATCAAAGCTGTAGGAGGACGTCGCCATCTCGCTTAGGAAGTCACACTCTGCCCGCAGTCGAATAACAGATTTAGGCAATGGGATGACGGTTTCTGTGCCAGTTTCCTGATGGAACACTAGAAGATGAGCATCGCCTGTAACGGTACGACGAATTCCAATCCATCCGTAAGGGTGGTTGAGCAAGCCTAGGCCTGCGACATCCCCGGGGACCAGCCTTGATGAATCAATCACCACAGACACGGTGGATTTTGGGCCGATGGCGCGTTGTGTCAGGGTGTTTTTGGCGTGCCAGAAGTCCTGGGATGTCTGTGGCGAGAGGCTGAGCCAGCCCCGCCGGGTTTTGAGCGACCATTTACTGTCATCCGGGTGGTGGTTCCACTGCCAGACATTCGCGAGCCTTGGCCCTTTGAAGGAATCGTTGCGGGTATAGGGTGCCGTCGGCTTGGTTCGTGCGTCGGTTGTTGGTTTGACCCACGTGCGCGGCGTGCGTCCGATGTTGCCGGGGAGACCGAACATCGGCCAGCCATCCACCTAGGTGATGGGTGACAGACACGTCAACCGACCGATGGAATTGGCATCCATCATCGAGTAGCCCCACCACTCGCCACTCTTTGTATTAACGATGCCGCCTTGGTGGATGGCGGTTGCGATGCCATCCCGTCGAGGATCCGGTGCGCTGATATCAAACTTGCCACCTCGATCCGAGCGGAGGCGGTAGCCCTGAGTGATTCCAAATGCCTCTCCGGTTCTGATGGAATCGATAATTTCATAGGGGCCGAACGGATTCTTCGCCCGGGCGCAGGGCATCCGGAAACCACCGGCGTACCAGGCGCTGATGATGTAGTACATCCCGTTAATTTTAAGGAAATGTGCACCTTCGCCCATGATGGATTCCGGGCTGAATGGTGCTTGTTCATACCCCGGGATGATGTCATCCAGTGCGTCGATTAACTGCGCGATGCGGATATCGCGATACCTCAAGCGACATACTTTTTTCCATCATCATCAAATAAAACGGACAAATCGTGGAACCCACGCTTCATCGTGGTGCGCTTCCAAGGGCCGGTGGGCTTGTTTGCGGTGTAAACAAGCGTCGGGAAACCCGTTACGTTTGCAAAGATGTAAAAGATGCCATTGTGATGGCGAAAGCTTGGTGCCCAGATACCGCGTCCGTAAATGTCTTTGCCATTTTCAAGGCGAAATTCGGGTCCGAGGTCGAGACGGTCGCTAGCATAGGACATCAATGTCCAATAAACCAAGTCCTTTGAATGCAAAACAGGCAAACCAGGACTTGTGTGCATCGTGGTTCCTGTGAGGTAGTAATCGGGTCCAACACGGATCATGTCTGGGTCGGAAAACTCATCAAAGAAGAGCGGATTACTAAACGTACCATTGCCATTGTCGGCGGTCCAAGACGGGGGATGATCTGATATGGGCACGGGCGTGGGGTCCTAACGCGATGTTTGGATGGAAGATACTAGCGTTGGCTCGATAAGCTTGCCATCGCTTGGGATGGCAAAACGTAGGATGGTGACATCCTTGACACGACCATTGACCACGTGCTGATCACTTTCTTCGTAAATATTTCCGTGAAACCACGCCGATTACCA
>JBJTQN010000042.1:0-16512 GCA_046075665.1 Armatimonadota bacterium
TAACTGAATGAATGATTGATTCGCATACTCGATCTTTTTAGTGACGTTTATGTAGTTGCCAACTGGATAGCGCGTGGACCAGTCTTACCGGCTTCATGGAATGCTGTCGCAGATTCATCGTCGTGGGGAAATCAGGGACCAGTAGGTTTCCGCACGACAATGCCGGATTCAGTAAACATGCGCATAAACGGGCGTATGACCAAGCCAAGCGAGAACGGACCGCTGTGTCATCCACGCAACCTGCACAAGAAATATTACATGTCAAGGGATAGTCTATATAGTCGTTGTGCAGCCATTAGAAACGCTGAGATCGTTACCCGTTACAGTGCGGCGTACCAGGTAGTTCCTAACGACGCGTTTTCCTAGGGTCCAAGGCATCCCGGAGCCCATCACCAAGGAAGTTCAACGCGATAACCGTAAGACTTAGCATCGTAGCAGGAACGATGACTAATCTGGGCTCAGATTTGTAGAAGTCAAGGGCATCGTTAATCATGCGGCCCCAGCTTGGCATCGGACGTTGAACACCAATTCCAAGATAAGAAAGCGTCGCTTCGGCCAGAATGACACCGGCCGCATCCACTGTAACAGCCACAATTACCGGCGAGACAAGGTTCGGCAGAATGTGATGCAGGAGGATTCGTCCGTGGCCCGAACCAATACTCCGTGCTGCATCGACAAACTCACGTCGTCGTAAAGCCACGACCTGTCCACGAACAAGCCTTGCCAGCGGTGGCCAGCCAGTAACTCCAAGACTGACAACGACTAAAAGTGCGGATGTTTCTGGCCTTGAGCTTGTTGCTCCAAGCGTGCCAAGCAAAAGGATTGCTAACAGGACATCTGGGAATGCAAGCAATACATCCGTAATTCGCATCAAAAGGCTATCAATCCACCCACCACGGTAGCCAGCAATCAGGCCGACCGTAACGCCAAGGAGGACGACTACGCACTCGACGCTAACGGCGACCATGAGCGATATTCGTGCACCTACGAGTACACGTGTAAGGATGTCACGCCCAAGGTCATCTGTTCCAAGAATATGTTTCCCACCTGGCTGTAATAAGCGTGAATCTGGGAGTTGCTGCTCGTAACCGAATGGAAGCAGCATCGGAACAAAAACCGCTGCAAGGACCATCAGAACCAAAAAGATGATGCTGGCGAGAGCTATTTTGTTCGCAACAATGCGCTGCCATGTTTCCCCTGGTGTCATCTCAAATCGCCTTCTGATCCGATACACGCGCCCGGGGATCGACAAAACCTTGCAGGATATCAACAATCAGGTTTACACCAACGAAAATTGCTGCAAGCAACAGGGCGAGTCCCTGGATGACCGGATAGTCTCGAGCCGTGATTGCAGTAATGCTTTGGTTTCCAATTCCGGGGATCGTAAAGAAGGTTTCTACGACAAATGAACCGCTCAGTAGATACCCGAATGTCGTCCCCGCTACAGTCAGAATCGGTGACAGTGCATTGCGGAGGGCATGTTTAAAGAGGACACCCAGTGGTCGCACTCCCTTCGCACGCGCTGTTCGAATAAAGTCCAGGCTAAGTACATCAAGCATCGCAGAGCGCGTCAATCGTGCAATAAGTGCACTCGACCGCGCTGCGAGGACGACGGTAGGCAGTATGAACGTGGCCGGGTCGACGAGCCCTTCCTGCAATGAGAAGCCACCGACGGGAAGCCATCCCATACGGACTGCAAGAATCAGCGTAAGGACAGGCGCCAGAACAAAGCTTGGCGTCGCGACGCCGAGGAGAGCAAATGCCATAGCAAACCGGTCGATCCACGAATTATGCTTGATGGCAGCGACGACGCCCAATGGAATTCCAGTCAGAAGGGAAAGTCCAAGCGCTGAAACGGCAAGAATGGCCGTGTTCGGAAAACCACGGGCAATGAATTCCGTTACGGGTTCTTTCGTCTGATAGCTTCGCCCAAAGTCACCTTTTGTAACGACCGCGACGACATATTTGCCATAGCGTTCGAGAGGCGGTCTGTCCAAGCCCCATTCGTGCCGGACGCGTGCCTTTGCCTCAGGTGCCGCACGCTGCCCCAGAATGATGTCCACTGGATCTGCGGGGGACAGGTATGCAGCAAAGAACACCAAAAAGGAAATTGCGAGTAACGTTGGAACTGCCAATCCTAGGCGCGTCAACACGTAACGAAGCATTAGGATTGCCTATTCGACCGATGTCGTTTTATGTGGCAGGTGCCCCATGAGAGAATCTTTGATTCCCTTTACCCATGGCTTGACGAGCTCAAGGTCTTTTTGGAAGTAAATGGGTACCCAAGGTGCATCATCCACTACAAATCGCTCTGCCTTTGCATAAAGTGCCATCCGCTTTGTAGAATCCCGCTCACTATCGGCGGCGACGCACATCGCATCATATTCCTTGTTCGTATACCCGGTTCGGTTCTCTGGTGAACCAGATGTCAACAAGAGACTTAGGAAGTTCTGCGGGTCAAGGTAATCCGCACTCCAGCGCATATGGAAGAGATCAATTTCCTTGTTATCAGTCGCCTTAAGAAACGTCCCCCACTCCATCTCACGCAAGGTCACCGGGATCCCAACCTTGCCAAGCTGTTCCTTCATCACTTCAGCAGCCTTAGCAAGATCAGTTTGCTTTTCGCGGAAACTTAAGACTAGGGGTGGAAGCCCCTTACCGCCGGGATATCCGGCAGCAGTTAGGAGCTCAGCTGCCTTTGCTGTGTCGTATGGCAATCCTTTAAAAGACGCATCGTAGCCCGGAAGCCCCTCAGGAAGCACACCTTCAGCGCGCTTGTTGATTCCAAGAAGCACTGTCTTAATAATGGCATCCTTATCGATTGCATGTGCAACCGCCTGACGAACACGCTTATCCTTGAAAGGAGCATAGTGCGTCTGGTTCAACCCAAGATAAAAGGTCGCAGCACGTCCAAAGGTCTGAATCTCACCCGAAACTTTGGCATCCGCCTTGTCGCGCTCATAGTCGCCCTTCTCTAGGGTTACAATATCGAGCTGGCCAGCATCGTAACGATTCCGCGCAGTTTTCGCATCGAGGATAATCGGGCGCTCAATCTTCTTTAGTTTTGGTGCACCTGCCCAGTAGTCCGCATTGGCATCAAGGACGACCTTACCCTGGCGAACATAACTGCCAAGCTTATATGGACCACTGCCAACGACGTTTACTGCGGTCACGGTGTACGCACCGCCTTCGACTTTCTCTCCCTTTTCGACTTCCGCTTTGTCAAGGGCATAGGCTGTCGGGAATGTCAGCTTCCCCAGAAAGTAACTCCGAGGCGCTGTGATCGTAATCGCGAGATGTGTATCATCGATAACCTTTACTCCCACGAGATTTGTCACCTTCCCAGCAGCAAAGTCCTTTGCACCGACGATGTCATCAAGATAGTTAAGTGCAACCGGTGACGCGAGCTTTGGGTCAAGCGAGCGTGCGATTGCATAGGCATAATTACCCGCGACGACGGGTTTGCCATTCTGGAACTTAACCCCTGAACGAAGCGTGAATGTGTACGTCTTGCCGTCAGCAGAGACATCCCACTTTTCCGCACCAAGAGGAACGACTTCGTTACTATCGTTCCAACCAACCAAACCCTCATAAATGTTGTGCAAGAGGTCAATTGTTGGGCCATCGGTAACGAGTGCAGGATCGAGTGTGGTTGGTTCTGCAGTAAGCGCATAGCGTAGAACACCAGCGACTTTTCCACCTCCAGCATTCCTGCCGGGGCATCCACTCAGCACCACTCCGGATGAGAGTGCAAGCAACGAGATGACAGAAGCAGTGAGGACGGATTTACGGGTCAAAAAGACTGGGTTTGGCATGACCCGCAATTATAGCACGCTGGGCTACTGGCGCGATTTCCTGATTTCACAAGAGCCGATTGGCTAAGTGCCGGGCCATTTGAACCAATCACCAGACAATCACGTAAGCCAACTTGATGTACGCCAGGATTGGCGACGGCATAATACTGGCTAGACTGAGTGTGGCTCCGCTGCGGCGATTCCGAGTCTCGGCCCTTCGAGCAGACTCATCAGATCGAGCAGCTTAGCTTTCTTTTCAACGTGGCGTTGTGACTCTCTCACGGTACGTTGGGTCTGTGTTACGACAACTGCCTCCTGCTTTTCAAGGTTTACCTTACACTGCTCGTAGAGAAGCCGCGTTTGTTCCTGCCGTTCTTTCAGCTTGCGTTTAAAGGGGTTGGTGATGCTGTAGGCATGCAGTTCAAACCCGCTCTCCTTTGCCTCCGCCTCGATACTCCTGACAGAATTCATCCAGTAATCGCGCTCTCTTACTGCCCCGGTTACAAGTCTCTCCAGACGCGACAGTTCCTTGTCAGTCATCGCTACCTGCTCCGCAAGAAAGTTCAGTGTTGCAGTGATGACAACGTCCAAATCTGAGGCATCCTGCTGAGGTGCAAACCGATCGGACACAGACCTCAGCTGCTTTGCACTGTCTAAAATAGTGACCGGGACGGACAAGCCCAAAACCTCGTTTGCCGTATGACATGTTGTCAGTAATGCTGACAGACGGGCACTCCAGTCGCTCTGTTGTTGTAAACCCTGAAGGACGGCCGCTTGTACAGCGTTTCCCGTAGTAGATGCGATTGCCGTACCCGACTTTGCCATCATCACAAGCAGCGCTTCAAACAAACGTGAGTTCTCTACCAAGCGACCAGCATATTCAGGATAACTACCATCACATACCAACAGTGCAAGACCGCCGGGGATACGCAAAAGTCCGGGATGAATCGACGCATCCTGTGGGCTTCCCCCTTCGAACAAAAGCATCATCAATCTTGCGACGTGCAAAACATCCGTTTCCACACCACGAAGAAGACGCTGTGCATGGTAGAAGCACTCGGCTACTTTTGCAGCAGGCTCGTTCAATGCATCGAGAATCCAACCGAGCTCAAACCAAACAAACCCATTTCGTGCGCCTATCGGATGAGCGATTACTGCTTCCAGTAACCGACGGGCATCCGAGAGCTCTGCAAGTTGCTCTCGTCCCGACGATGCCCAAGCATTGGATTCTGCCGACAGACCGAGCTGCGCCATTTCGGAAAAGACACCCTCATAGCCATGAATGGAGCTCTCATACTCTGTGCGGTACTCACCAGCCGTTGCCGCTGCCAATGCTAATGAAGCATCCGCTTCCGACAAGAATGCACTATGTACACGCTGAATCAACTCAGGCTGCTCCTTAAACTGCACCTGAAAGACGGGCTCAACGGAATCCCATACAACGGTCACAACCCGATTAATCACCGCAGATGATGGAGTACCCAGGGCCGCACGGTGCAAATCCCGGTGTAAATCGACGATTGGGGCGAAGACTCCGCCAGATGTCAGGCAAGGTTGCATACGGTTGAAACTATACCGCGGTGGAAGCACATACACCTATATAGTGTGAAGTGTCCGTCTCTTGACGCTACAATCAGTCAAACTTACTACCGTTAGGAACCTACATCATGCCACGACTTATATTGTCAGGGTTGGCAGTCACGCGTCGCACTGTACTTGCATCCCTTACTGCCCTCCCTCTGATCATCGCCGCTGGATGCAATAACGCAGGCTCCGGAGGTGGCGCATCGGATGTAAAGATCGGCTTTATCGTAAAATCAGCGACTGAGCCGTGGTTTCAAACTGAGTGGCAGTTTGCCGATGAAGCAGCGAAGAAGTATGGATTCACTCTCGTAAAGTTACCAGCAACCGATGCTGAACAACTCATGTCCGCTCTGGACAACCTTGCGGCTCAAGGTGCGCAAGGCGTGATTGTCTGTGCCCCGGATACCAAACTGGGTTCATCCGTTGTCGCAAAGTGTGAGGAAAAGAATCTCAAGTTGATGTCCGTCGATGACCGTCTCGTCGATGCATCCGGCAAGCCACTCGAGAAAGTCCCACACCTCGGCATTTCCGCATCTGAAATTGGCAAGTCCGTTGGCGAAGCTATCGCCGCTGAAATCAAAACCCGCGGCTGGAATGCAGCCGAAACCGGCGCAGCCGTTCTAACCGTGGATGAAATCGAAACTTGCCGACTCCGCACAGATGGCGCAGCCGGAGCACTGGAAGCATCCGGGTTCAACAAGGCAAACATTTACCGGACGCCATGGAAAGCGCCAAACGACATCAACACCGCTGTTGATGCCGCAAACATCGTTCTTACACAACATCCAAACATCAAGCACTGGGTGGCTTTCTCAAGCAACGATGATGGAGTCCTCGGCTTCGTCCGCGCATCGGAGCAGCGAAATATCGCCGCAAAGGATGTCATCGGTATCGGTATCAACGGAACATCTGGTAAGGATGACCTCAAGAAGCCGACACCAACTGGTTTCCATGCATCCATTTTGCTAAGCCCAAAGACACATGGATTTGGCACAGCCGAAGCGATGTACAAGTGGATCAAGGAAGGGACTGCCCCGCAGGCTGAAACATACACAAAGGGAACCCTGATTGATCGAAAAAACTTCGTTGCGGCACTCAAGGCCGAAGGCATGACTCCGTAAATAATGCCAGTTTCAAGTGGTCTGTCCATTCAGGACATCAGCAAATCGTTTCCAGGTGTGCAGGCGCTTCAAAACATCACCTTTGATGTGCCTGCCGGAACCGTCCATGCACTCTGTGGCGAAAACGGCGCCGGCAAGTCAACTCTCCTAAAGATACTTGCCGGAGTCCATGCAGCGACATCGGGGGCCATCACCATCGATGGCAAACCACACGCGCCGCAATCACCCGCTGATGCACTGAAGTCCGGTATTGGTGTTATTTATCAGGAACTCCATCTTGTGGATGAGCTTTCTGTAGCCGAAAACCTCTTCCTTGGTGCACTTCCATCGAAGTCCGGGATTGTTGATAAGGTTAAGCTGACATCCGACACGAAGAAGGCTCTTGAGCGCATTAAGCTGGATGTGCATCCGGATACGCGCCTTGGTGACCTCTCCCTCGCACAGCGTCAAATGGTTGAGATCGCAAAAGCATTGGTTCGGGATGCGCGTGTTGTCGCATTTGATGAACCAACCAGTTCCCTCTCTGCCCGTGAAGCCGACACGTTGTTTGACCGTATTGCTGAGCTGCGCGCCGCCGGCAAAGTCGTCCTCTACGTCAGCCATCGCATGGATGAAATCAAACGCATCTGTGATGGAGCTACTGTCTTTCGCGATGGCCAGCACGTTGTAACGTATTCATCCCTTGAAAATGTCAGTATCGATCAGCTCGTGAAAGACATGGTCGGCCGAGATATCACGGACATTTATGGCTACATGCTACGCGAAGCCGGCGATGTTCTCCTTGAACACGAAGGGGTCACGGTCCGCGCAGGTGAGATAGTGGGATTGTTTGGTCTTGTCGGAGCAGGCCGTAGCGAACTCCTCCACCGTATCTACGCCGAACCGCGCAAATGTATCCAAAATGGCATCGTTCTCTGCCCGGAAGACCGTAAGCATGAAGGCATCATTCCGATGGGCTCCGTCGCGGAAAACATCAACCTCAGTGTCCGCAGGGTATATGCAAGCCTCGGCGGAATTTGGATTAACGATGCTAAAGAAAATGCGAATGCCGAGAAGCAAGTTGCTGCGATGCGCGTTAAGACGCCATCCCTGACGCAGGAGATTCGAAACCTATCAGGCGGAAACCAGCAAAAGGCGATTCTTGGTCGCTGGCTGAGTGAAGACATCAAGGTGATGCTACTGGATGAGCCAACGCGCGGAATTGATGTCGGAGCCAAGCGGGAGATCTATGACATTTTGTACCGCTTGGCAGCCGATGGAATCGGTATCCTGATGGTCTCAAGTGAGCTCCCAGAAGTCCTCGGTACGTGTGACCGTGTCTACGTGATGCGGAACAATCAGATTTCGGCTGAGTTTGCACGCTCGGAAGCAACACCTGAGCGATGTTTGGCGGCGGCACTCCCGTCGGCAGAGGATTCACAATGAAGCGTTTGCTGGAAAAGGGAGGCATGGGACTGGTCTGCGTGATCATGATCATCCTCTGTGCGATTTTTGTTCCCCACTTTGCGAGTACCAACAACATCACGGCGCTCCTGATGAGTATCTCGACAATCGGCATGGTTGCGTGCACCATGATGCTCTGCCTCGCCGCCGGCGACTTTGACCTGTCTATCGGTAGCACACTCGCGCTCGCAGGGGTTGTTTCAGCGATAGTCATCAACGCAACGGGCAACATCTTCCTGGCTGTCATCATTCCCCTAGCACTCGGAGCATGTATTGGTTCAGTCAATGGCATCGTCATCGCGCAATTCCAGATCAATCCACTCATCGCAACCCTTGCAGTACAGCAGGTTGTTCGCGGTGCCGCTCTCTTGATTACCAAAGGCAGCTCTATCGGCATCTCAAACGAGGCGTTCGGCGGTCTTGGCAAAGCAAAGCTGTTGATTCCCATCGGTGTGCCACCACTTGCTTTGCAGTCCCCTGTTTGGGTGATGGCAATCATCTTTGTCGTATTTGGCATCATCCTGAACCGTACAACCTTTGGACGCAACACACTTGCCGTCGGCGGAAACAAAGAAGCTGCTCGCCTCGCTGGCATTTCCGTTACGAAGACCAAGATTGGCATCTTTATGCTCCAAGGGATGGTCGCTGCACTCGCCGGTGTGCTTGCGGCAAGCCGTGTCTCCAGTGGGCAGCCAAACGCTGCACAGGGCCTTGAGCTTCAGGCGATTAGTGGATGCGTCCTAGGTGGTGTCTCGCTGACCGGTGGTGTTGCTAGCATCCAAGGCGTTGTCGTTGGTGTGCTCATCATGGGTATTCTTCAAAATGCGATGAGCCTTCAGAACATCGATGCTTTCTGGCAGCTAGTCACAAGTGGTGGCGTGCTGTTGGTCGCAGTTCTTCTGGACCGCTGGAAGAACCGCGCTTAGCTAGCTAACTCTTTCGGGGAGCAAATAAAACCCCGCGTGGCAGACATGCCATGCGGGGTTTCTTCGTAACTGCTCGTCCGGTTTACATCAGGTGCGATGATTTACCTTAGCCGGCTGAAGTGCGACGGTACTGGCATAGGCCGCCTCGACCACTTCTACGGCACGTAAGCCATCGATGCCACTTGCAGCCTTTTCGTGCAGCGTTCCGCTGAGGAGACTTTCAACAAATGCAGCGACCATGCCGCGATCAATGGATGAGCCCCAGTTTTGGACACCCACCTTTCCCTTGATGTCGCTGTAGAGCAACCCTTCCTGATTGAACATGTCCATCTCAAGCGTGCCCTTTGTCCCAACCGCATAAAGAGTGACATTCCCCCAAGTGGTAAATGACTTTGGACGGCTCCAGCTCGCATCTAGGGTAGCAAACACATCCTTTTCGAATTCAAGCGTCACAACACCTGTGTCTTCGAAGTCACCGTGAAGCAGACCATTGCCTAGCTCACAGTAAACACTCTCAACTTCCGTTCCGGTAAGATCACGCAACAGGTCAGTCACATGTACAGTGTGGTCTGTTACCGCACCACCACCGGAGAGTTCTTTCTGAACAAACCAGCCACCGGGACACATCCCCTGATTGGTACCGCGAAGTGCACGGATCTCTCCGATGGCCCCGCCGTTCACCAGCTGCTTAAACTGCTGATAAGCAGGACTAAATCGGCAGGGAAAAGCCGTCATCAACAGGACACCAGCAGCATCTGCTGCAGTCACCATCCGGAGTGCCGCTTCTGGCGTTGTCGCAAGTGGCTTCTCACAAAGCACGTGCTTGCCAGCCTCGATTGTTTCCAAAGCGAACATTTCATGGTGGATGTTTTCGCTGCAGATGATTGCGGCATCGGATGCATCAAGTGCTGCATCAAGTGCCGAAAAAACCGGGATACCGTAGCGGGTCCCTGCCGCCTCAGCACGAGCAGAGTCATTGTCGTACACACCGACGATGCGGGCATCGGAGACGGTGCTCAGCTCGTGGATGTAGGCATCGGCATGCAGGTGGGCGGATGAAAGTAAAACGATGTTCTTCACAGTGTGACCACCTTTCGTGTGCGGGATGATTCAAGCGCTGCTGCGGCCACGGCGATGGCAGCACGACCATCCGCTCCCGTCACCGCAAGCGGTGCACTTTCTACAATTGACTTGGCAAATGCAGCAATCTGTTTGTTATAAGGCTCATCGGCATCTGCAAGAGGAGACAATGCCTCCTGCTTATCTGCGGTGGACAAGAAAAGCGTGGCATTATTTCGCGAATCATGCGTGAACAAACCGCCATCCCCTGCGATTTCAAATGCATTGTAAGAAACCACTGGGTCAGCCCAACAAGCTTCCATGTGCGAAACAACTCCGCTCTTGTGGCGCAGCGTTACGAGCGCAAAGTCCTGCTTACTGTCCTCACCAAGGGATTCGGTAAGGGAACGGGCATAGACGCGCTCGACAGGACCAAACAGCCAAAGCAACCAGTCAATCTCGTGGATGCCAACATCGTAGATGGCTCCACCGGACTTATTGACATCATGGAACCATGTGCCCCAAAGTGGAAAGATCCCCCCGCGACGGCAACGTACAACGGCTGGTGTGCCAACAGCCCCAGCATCAACTGCACGCTTTGCATTCTCGTACTCTGGAAAGAACCGAACGACCTGTCCGATCGTGAGTAGTTTCCCTGATGCGTCCGCTGCAGCTTCGATTGTCAGACAATCTTCGACGGTGAGGGCCATCGGCTTTTCGAGAAGAAGATGCTTGCCAGATTCCAAGACCTTGACAGCCGTGTCGGTATGGAAGCAAGTGGGGATGCAAACGCTGACGACATCCACATCGGATGCCAGCACAGATTCGGTACTGGTTGTCGCCACAGCATGGAACTCAGTCGCCAGTTTGGTGGCTGCATCGAGGTTGAAATCGCAGATGGTGGTAACGGTTGCATAGGGTACCTGCGTCCAGGAGCGGGCATGTTGCTGCCCCATCACACCGGCGCCGATAATTGCTACCTTCAAGGTCGGTCCATTCATGCCGATGATTGTATCTGCCGAACGCTGACGGCGATATACTACGCGCAAAGTTCAACACTGCGATTTGATGCATTGTCCCCACGAGTAGTGGAACGGTTTTGCCAATACCGCAGCGCTTCAGGAGCGGTGACATCAATGCAGCTTTCCCCATCCGGTCCCATCAAAGTCCTCGTCATCCACGGACCAAACCTGAACCTCCTCGGAATGCGTGAGCCGGATGTTTATGGCTCGGTCACGTTTAGTGAGCTGAACGAGCTAATTGTTCAGGAAGGCAAACGTATCGGCTGTGAAGTTCGCATCGAGCAGAGCAACCACGAGGGTGTATTGATTGACCATATTCACGATGCACGGGATTGGGCTGATGCCATCGTTATTAACGCCGGTGCCTACACGCATACAAGTATCGCTATCGCTGACGCACTTCGTGCGGTGCGCCTACCGACGATTGAAGTGCATCTCAGCAATGTGCATTCCCGTGAGGCATATCGACATGTGTCGTACCTGGCTGCAGTCGTGACCGGCCAGATTTCAGGTTTCGGCCCGCACTCGTATCTCCTGGCAATCGATGCAGCGAAGCGCCTCGTCGATGAAGGCCGTTTCTAGCCCCTAATTTTCGAACCTGCACCTTACTTAGATATCAACTTTGGAGTAACCACTATGTCTTTCCGCTTTTCCCGCCGTGTTGAAGGAGTCCGTGACTGGTTGGCATCGCAAACCGATGCAAGTGCCGTCCTGATAACTAACCTTGAACATGTCAAGTACATCACTGGCTTCACTGGGTCTAATGGCATTGCCCTCTTATCCAAGGATGCCGCCATCTTCATCACGGATGGCCGCTACCTCCTTCAGGCAAGCGTCGAGGTTACCGGCTTTGAGACAAAAATCGTAGGGCAGGCCGTGTTATTACTGGAAGCCGCTCGGTTATTGACAGTCCAAGGGTTCACGGGTGGACTTGCCATCGAATCAAACACCCTGTCTGTTGATGCATGGAACACCCTCATTGGCGGGTTGCCATCGTCCATTAGCCTAGTACCGTCGAACGGCATTGTTGAGGCCATCAAGGCAATCAAAGAGCCGCAGGAAATCGATGCAATCCGACGCGCCTGTGCGCTAGTTGATGAAGCATGTACACACATCACGGAGATCGTCAAAATCGGGATGACCGAAGCAGAACTCGCATGGCGTATTGAGGTCTATCTCCGTGAGCGAGGTGCTGTTCGAATGGGCTTTGACAGCATCATCGGGTCTGGTCCAAATGCGGCCATCATTCACGGACGTGCGGGTCAGCGTGGCATTGGGTCAAGCGGCGAGCCTGAATTCCTCCTCTGCGACTTTGGCTGTGAAATCGATGGCTACAACTCCGACATCACGCGTACATTTGTTGTCGGTGGTGAACCCACGGAGCGGATGCAGCACATCTTCAATACCGTACATCAGGCACAGGATGTGGCATGTAATGCGATTAAGCCGGGAGTTGCGGGCAAGGACATCGATGCCCTTGCGCGTGGCATTCTGGCAGACGCAGGTTATGGAAACATGCCGCACAACCTTGGACACGGACTTGGACGCCTTGTACACGATGCCGCAGGCGTGCTATCGCCTTCATCAAAGCTGTCCCTACATGAAAACGTCGTTCTCACCGTCGAACCCGGGATTTACATCGAAGGATACGGAGCTGTACGCATCGAGGATGATGTTCTAGTCACGTCAACCGGCTTTGAACGCCTGACACATTACACCCGAGATCTCGTTGTCATCGGAGGTTGATAACACCATGCTAGAAACGCCTTACGACGTCACAATTAATGCAGTAACGCACTATCGGGAAAAGGGCTGGGTTCGGCTGAATGGCGTGTTGCCCGAAGCTGACCTTGCTCCCCACCGGGATGCAATTATCCGGCACACAATGGGCTTTGCGGAGAACCGGGGCATTGTGCCAATGGAACAGCGGAATACCTACGGTAAGGCATTTATTCAGTATTCCAACCTGTGGGCGCTGCATCCCGATGTTGCAGCGTTCGCCCTCGCGCCGCGCTTTGCGAAGATTGCTGCCGACCTAATGGGTGTTGATAGCGTTCGGATGTATCACGATCAGGCACTCTTCAAGGAAGTTGGTGGTGGACTGACGCCATGGCACCAGGATCAGCAGTACTGGCCCCTTGATGGGGCAAAGTGCGTCACGATGTGGATGCCACTCATTGATTGCTCGAAAGTCATGGGCACGATGCGCTTTGCTAACGGTAGTCAGGCGCTTGGATATCTTGGTCCGCTGGATATCTCAGACTCTTCTGAACAACGCCTTCAAGACATCATCGAGGAAAGTGGATACACATTAGGTGAGGCTGGAGACATGCTTGCCGGGGATGCGACATTTCACGATGGCTGGTGTATTCACGGCGCGCCGGGGAACGCAAGTGATGCCATTCGAGCTGTGATGACGATTATCTACGTCGAAGCGGATGCCGTTGTCACCGAACCAGACCACGTGAGTCGTGTAAACGACCTCCAGACGTGGCTTCCAGGACTTAGGCCAGGGGACAAAGTGTCAAGTCATCTCAACCCGGTGCTTTGGCCAGTTTCATAAAATGGATTAGCAGGAACATCCGAGAAACTTAAAACCGTATGTTGTATTGGCATCAATGTGGATGCACCAAAGTAAGGACAAACTAATGAATCATAATCTCCTTCCGATGACTGCGATTGCGGCTATTTTCAGTATGGCCAGCGCTGTCAATGCGGACATCACCGTAACGCAACGTATCACCATGGATGGCATCCCTGAGATGGCCGGTGGTGGCCCAGCTCCGGCTCCAGCGCCCAAGCCCGCACCAAAGCCAGCACCGGCGAAGAAGCCAACACCCGGTAAGAAGGGTGGAAAGATTTCGACATCGAAGCCCACTCCCGCGCCTGCACCTCCACCAGCCGCACCCGCTCCAATCAATGCGGATGGCGTTCGTGAAACCGTTATGCAAGTAAAGGGGAATATCATTCGAACGGTCGCTGGCGATATCGTTTCGCTAACCGATGTATTGACAGACGACGTGACAATGTTCAACACGAAGGAAAAGACGTTTGCTGTCCTGAAGGGAGGCAAGCTTCCCGGAATGCCAGACATGACTGAAATGATGGAGAGCAAAGTCCTAGGCGATGTAAAGGCAGATGGTGCAGCATCCGAAGTCGATGGACGTGCAGCGCAAGCTTACAAGGGACTGATCAAGGTCGAGATATCACCAAAAGCCGGAGTCCCACTCCCGTTTGATCCGTCCAACGGCCCTCTCCTGACCATGAACATGAACGTTTCGACGGTTGTTACCAAAGCTCTCAAGGTTGATGAGTCGATTTTGGCAAAGCTGGGCGCAAAAGCCGTCTCCGGTGGTATGGCGGGAATGATGCCAGGTGCTGCGGATATCGCAAAGAAGTTCCAGAATATCGTTGGCTTCCCATTGTCATCAAACATGGAAATGTCCATCGAGAGTGCCATGGCGCTTCCTGGCCTTCCGGAAAAGCCAATAAAGATTAAAACTGAAACAACAAAAATTGATGAGGCAGATTTGGATGCATCGCTTTTCAAGGTACCTGCGGGTTATAAGCAGGTTGACCCGGAATCCATGATGGGTGGAATGGGAAGCATCCGTCTCGGAGGCTAGCGAACAACCTGCGCAAGGAAGTACGGTACCCCGGACAACTCGGTGGTACCGTTTCTCTCTAAGCACTTCATCGGCTACGATAGATTATGACGTACCTACCAGCCCCAAACCGCTACGATGTCGGCCGCTACCGCAGAACAGGTCGTAGCGGCCTGCATCTCCCTGAGATTTCGCTCGGGCTCTGGCATAACTTTGGTGGCGTAGATGTCCTTGAGACTCAGCGCGCGATGGTTCGCTATGCCTTTGATCAAGGTATAAACCACTTTGATCTCGCAAATAACTATGGTCCACCTCCAGGATCGGCAGAAGAGAACTTCAAGCAGCTGCTTGACAGCGACCTACGACCATTTCGCGATGAGTTGGTTATCAGCACCAAAGCCGGCTACCGGATGTGGCCGGGACCTTATGGCGAGTGGGGCTCCCGAAAGTACCTAATCTCAAGCTGTGACCAAAGTCTCAAGCGTATGGGCCTTGAGTATGTTGACATCTTCTACTCACACCGCCCTGACCCGAACACTCCTCTTGAAGAGACGATGGGTGCGCTCGACCAGCTAGTGCGCAGCGGCAAGGCTCTCTATATTGGAATCTCGAGTTACTCAGCCGAGCAGACCAAGGAAGCCGCGGCAATCCTAAAAGCTCTTGGAACACCATGCCTCATCCATCAACCGGTCTACAACATTCTTAATCGCTGGATTGAAGATGGCCTCACGGATGTCCTTGAAGATGAAGGGATTGGCTGTATCCCCTTCTGTCCGCTGGCGCAGGGCTTACTCACAAATCGATACCTCGAGCGTATTCCAGAGGATTCACGGGCTGCAAAGTCCCATGGCTTCCTGCAAGCAAGTGAAGTGGAGCGTCAACAAGTTCGAATTCAAGCGCTCGCTGCTGTCGCTGCTGACCGTGGTGTCTCTTTGGCACAGCTGGCGTTGCAGTGGGTTTTGCGCAAGCCTGTTGTTACAAGTGCGCTGATCGGTGCAAGTTCTGTCAAACAGATCGAAGAAAACCTCGCAGCACTTGGGGGCGCAGAGCTGTCATCCGATGAGCTGGCGGCGATTGATGCCGCATGTGCGCTTTAGGTTTTTAATGTTGCCGCACTTCGGGCAGTGAAAACTCTCTGGAGTGTGGACTTCAAATCATCGATGTCGGATGGTTGAAGACTTCGCATGTCCAGCAGAACATATCCATCCTTTAGCTGACTTGCCACCGGTAAGGTTCCAGTAAGAAGTGCATCGTGGATACGCTGAGCTCCGCCCCCAGAAATACGTATCGCCCGGCTCGGAACGCCTGCGGTCGGCGCCGCTCCTGCTCCGATGGCACACAAGGTAAATCAAGCACAAAGGTCTCTACCAGTGAGAGGACCACGAGCAGGCAATGCTTACGCGGCAACCTGCGAACGCACTAAGGCTGACACTTTGGCTTTGGACTGCGTTGCGTTTCAAATCAGCAGCACGTAAAAGGAGACAGCGAAACCGCCCTTACCAAATTGGTTGTGTCAAAGTGTAGTGATTAAAGAACTCATCAAAAGACTTTATTCAAATCCGCTGAGCCTGTTGCTTAAGGCTCAGTGTGAGTTGAATCTAGCTAAAGTAAAAACAATATTAAATCATCAACATCTTCGATGCTAAAAAATTCTAGGGAAATAAATGTATCGAGTAGCAAGAGATGAGCGTGAGCGAAACGAAGGCTGCGAAGATTCGGGCGAACGTAGTTCGACCTGGTAATATTAAAAACAATTGGATTTCTTTGATCAAATTCTCACAACAGATCAAATCGAACCAGCGACCTACGAACAACACCAACTAAAACGTATTCAACCAATAAAGCGCACATTAAGCCATTCGAGCACTTGATTTTGCATTGGTTCAGCAGATACATACAAATGTTGATTGTCTGTCTGATTAGGAATTAGCCAATCGATATGTCCGTCTTCAAAGTGG
>JBJTQN010000043.1:0-2922 GCA_046075665.1 Armatimonadota bacterium
GGCGGACGCGTGACGGTTCGAAACGTCCACCCGGATGGACTGCAAGGCGACACCGCATTCACAGATGTACTGCAAGCGATGGGCTGTACGGTGACTGACACTCCCGCTGGGATCTGCGTGGATGCACGTGGCGCGGAACTCACCGGAGTCGATGTCGATATGAATGCCATTTCCGACACACTCATGACCGCTGCTGCTGTTGCTCCGTATTGCAGCGGACCCAGCCGCTTCCACAATGTCGGACACGTGCGCCACAAAGAAACGGATCGCCTCAGCGCGACGGCAACCGAGCTGGCACGGTTTGGTATCGGGACGCACGAAGAACCTGATGCCCTAACGGTGTCTCCAATGACGCTGTCTATCGTCGACGCACAACCTAACCATTGGCTTACGTATGATGATCACCGGATGGCGATGGCTGCGGCAGTGTTTGCGCTTCGCCACGAGGGCGTCTTCATAGAGAATCCGCAGTGTGTCAACAAGACATTCCCGGACTTCTTCGAGCGCTGGGAGAGGTTACTTTCGTAATGGCGAATATCCGGGTTGCGATAGATGGCCCTGCTGGCGCGGGGAAGAGCACGGTTTCACGCGAGGTTGCGCGGCAGCTGGGCTATGTCTACCTGGACAGCGGGGCGATGTATCGTGCGGTTGCATTTGCGGCAGTCTCGCGTGGTGTGTCGCTTGATGATGCGGATGCACTGACGGACCTCGCGAATCAGGTACATATTTCGTTCAATCAGGATGTGCCTCCGGCGGTTTTTCTTGATGGAACGGATGTCTCGACAAAAATCAGGACGCCTGAGCTTGGCACTGCAGCATCGATGGTGAGTCAGGTTTCCGGTGTGCGCGTGGCGATGGTGAAGCAACAGCAAGCCCTCGGTAAGTCTGACAATATCGTGATGGAAGGTCGGGATATCGGGACGGTTGTCTTTCCGGATGCAGAAGTCAAGGTGTATTTGACTGCCACGGTTGAGGAAAGGGCGAGGAGACGTGCGGGTGAGCTGCACGCAGCCGGACAGACTGTCGCAATCGATGAAATCGCGCGGCAGATTGCAGAGCGTGACTTCCGAGACATGAACCGTGATGATTCGCCGCTGCGGGTTGCGGATGGCGCATGGGAGCTCGTAACGGATTGCATCGGGATAAGTGATGTCATCACGTTAATCGTTGACCGCGTAAAAGCATTCATGCCGGCGGGCTAATTTGGGTATGGGTCAAAAACATCACACAAGTGGCAGCTTTCCGGACTTAACGTAAACTGCGGTGGAACATAGCAATGTCTGAGTCAAAGCCAAAATCATCAACAAAGCACGACACGTATGCCTTTCTAGAAACAGCAGGGAATCTGTTTATCTGGTTGATGGGTGGGCTTTATGTCCGAGGGGCTGAGCGTGTGCCTAAACAGGGGGCCGTGCTTCTAGTGTCAAATCATGCGAGCCTGCTGGATCCGGTTGCGATTGGCGTCGCGATTCCGCGGCGGGTGTTGTTTATGACCAAAGCCGAGCTGTTCAAGATCAAGCTGCTCGGGTGGTTATTGGATGGCGTTGACTGCTTCCCGGTAAAGCGTGGCAGTGCCGATAGAGGTGCTTTTAAGCTGGCCATCCAGCGACTTTCCGAGGGGCGCTGCCTGTGTATTTTCCCTGAAGGGACGCGCAGTCCAGATGGAAAACTTCAGGCACCGGAGCCGGGTGCAGCGACGCTTGGCATGCGGATGGGGGTACAGCTGGTGCCCGTTTACGTCAAGGGCTCGTACGAGATGATGGGGGTCGGCCGGCCACTTCGCCGTGGACGCATCGATGTCATATTTGGAGATCCATTCTCGTTCGAAAAGGGCATCGACAAAGATGTCGCCGGTCAGGTCCTGATGTCCAAGATTCAGGAATTGGCGGATAACCCGGATCGAGATGCTGCGGTAGTGATACGTCCGCATCGCTTTGTCAAGCCATCGGAGCGAGTTAACCAATCCGCGACCTAGTCGTCTGCATCACGCAGACACGAAAAAATGCCGTAACAAGCATTGTGCTACGGCATTCATTGTGCGGTTGTGCGCGCTACGTTATTCAGCAGTCTCGACGTTCAGGAAAATAATCTGCCCGGCATCATCGATATCGATTCCGATCTTTCCATCTAGGACGCCATCCAAGAGCGTTTTGTCAAGCTGAAACGCCGCCAAACGATCGGCAGTTCCTTGTTGACGGATGCGGCGCTGACGTCCGCTGACTGTCTTAAAGTGTTCGGCTTCGGCATTTACACTGCGAGCCCACTGGATAACGTTGCGAAGCTCGGTTTGAGAAGCCCCGCGTGCACCTCTTGTTGCGAGGAGTGCACTTACAAGTCTACTTGACTGAGTTTCTGTATCAACGGTTGTGCGACGACGTCGTCGGCGTACCGGGGTTTCAACGGCCGGAGTCGGTTCCGGGGCGGGTTCGGTAACCAATTTAGTTGTTCTACGAGCCATTACATCTCCAATATCCATACAAAGTGGATATAAATCTCCTGATTTATCGCGCAATCGATAATTCTAACTACTGAAGCCGCAATTTCGATGCATCAATCGCGCTACGACCACCTAAACAGTCGCGTTAACATCTTACGATACTTGCAAATGAAATTAACACTGATTGAGATTCAATTTCAAAAATAAGTGCTCTTCGATGTTTGAAATGCCGCCAATACGGGGAACCGGCATTCGATAGCCGGGAGCCACGATGAATGGTGGCCCGGCGGTTAGTCATAATGGTTCTAGCAAGCCCAGATAAACGTCGTTGGTATCTGTTGGAACGGATGCCAAGGTTACCAACGAGCCTGTGATGAGGACGGTGTTATCAGTGTCTGCGGGATGCCTGCGAATTTATTTCGCTACGGTAGGGCGTAGCTTGTCCATGATGCGCTGTTCAATGCCTTCGAGGTGCAAATCCCCGG
>JBJTQN010000044.1:0-16810 GCA_046075665.1 Armatimonadota bacterium
GTCCAGCTCACCGACCCGTTGCTCATGTTCAAATCGAATGTTGCGGTTGTGAACCCCTCGATTGTTATCTTTTAAGTCATAGACGACCAGCCGGCCAGCTCCAGGTGAGGCTCCCAAGTATCGGTAGACCTGATCAAAACCGAGGCCAATTCCCTTACGCTCCATCAGATCAACTCGTAGCAAACCCGGAAGCTGCGCGGCAACGGCATAGCCAATCGCTGCCTTTACAAAATAGCCCTCTTCATTGGTTCGGCCAAATGCGGGAAGCCAGCCACCGGGACGCTTTTCCTTAAGCGGAACCGACAAATGGCGAATCGTTGCGACGTTTCGCTCGTATCTTCGAACGTTGGCATTTCGGAGCACAAGCCGTTCATCTGCAATGAGCATCGCCGATGAAAAGCCAATATCTCCATGAGGAACCACCAGGTCACACGTTGTAAAGACACCCTCTTCAGCATCGATGACTTTGCCTGTACGCCGGGCACGCACGGCAGAAAAACGCATCGCCTGAAGACTTGTACCACCGGTACGGGATGCATCGATAACAACCTTTGCACCCACTGCATCAAAGTCGTACGTGTCGACATTGACGGCCATTGCATCGGCATCAACCCGAATGCCGTCTTCCAAATAGTGAACATCTCCAGACAGGGATGCGATCTTGGTCACAGGGTTGAAGAGAAACCGCTGCGCGCGAATCGTCTGGTTGATGGTCTTTACAAGGACATTGCCCGTAGCAACGACACTTCCATCTGCCTCAATACGTAGCTGATCAGCAATCGGATAGACCCAAGGGTCACGCTTGATGGCATCCTGAACGCCGCCTAAAAGCTCACTTTGATCAAACTTTTGTCGTGGTGGGAGAAGGCCGCGTTGATTGGGGATCTGTGATGGTCCAGCGAGCTTTCGTGGACTCCGCTGATCTGTTGCTTGCCGCGGAATGCTTGCTTGGGCACTGGCTGTCTGAGATGCAATCAAAGCAAGCGCGGCCCAGGTCACACCGGAAGAATATCACAGCCAGTAAACGACGAACCCGCATTGATGTATTCTGTTTCGTGTCCCATATGCGATAGATTGAAGCAATATGTCACACTCACTCTCAAGCAAGAAAAGTCCAGCCTTTGAGCAAGCCCTGATGCTGTTAAAGCAAGCCCATCGGACAGAGCAGCGACGATATCTGCTTGAAGGTGTGGACCTTGTGGAACAGGCTTTGCAACAGTCCATCTCCGAAGTTCACACGCTTTTTGTGACACAGCAAGGGCATGAACAGCTGGCAGATGCCATCAAAGGCAAAACGTTAGTGACCTACATCGTGCCACCAGCGATGATCAATGACCTCACCGGTAACTCCTACGCGACACCGTGTCAGGCGGTTGCGGTTGCCAGTCAGCTGCGTACCAGCGTCAAAGGCCTTGCGGACTCAAAGGGCATTATTCTATGCGGCGAAGCGATTCAGGATCCACGGAATGTTGGCGTAATGATCCGCATCGCCGATGCACTGGGTTGCGACGCGTTACTCCTTGATAGCGCATCGGTGGATCCGTGGTCCCGTCAGTGCGTCCGGTCAACGACGGGGTCAATCCTGAGAACACCGGTAGCCATCACAGCAAACCTCGCCGATACCCTCGGTAAGCTCCATGAACGCGGGGTCATGATCTGTGCAACAACAGGCAACACGGAAGCCTCCCTCCACAGTGTCGATCTTAGGCACCGGCCACTTGCGATTGTGATGGGCAATGAGCAAAACGGCATTTCCCAAGCCGTCACCGATGTTGCAAACGTTCAGGTACGTATCCCAATGTCACCCACGACCAGTGCAGACTCGCTGAACGTAACGGTTGCAGCGGGAATTACCGTCGCGGAAGCAAGGCGGCAGGCGGATGCCAGCTAGCAAATTCCCCGCAGGTTCCACCGTCCTCGTTACGGGAGCAGCCGGGCAAATCGGCAGCCACATTGCGACTGCCATCCGTGAATCAGGAACTTTGGTACGCACTACTGATATTCAGGGGGATGTCGACATTCAGGTTGACTTGACACAGTTTGAGAGTGTTCAATCGGCGATGCTGGGCTGTACACATGTTATTCACTGTGGAGCGATTCCAACATATATAGATGGCCGTGAACACGATGTCCTGGCATCCAATGCTCAGGGAACTTGGAATGTACTCCAAAGCTGTGTCAACCTCGCAATCACCCGTGCTGTCGTATTTTCATCGGTCAATGCATTTGGTTCGTTTGCAGGACGCCGGCCGCTCGCCTATCTCCCAGGCGATGATGCTTACCCGGTGCAAACTGAAGATACATACCAGCTGGCAAAGCACTTGGTCGAAAGAACAGCCCACCACTACGCACGTGTCCACAACATGGACATCGCAGTACTTCGTCCAGTGTATGTCGCATCCGAAAAGGCTTATGCGACATGGAATCCTGCAGGTGCTTCCAATGCCAACATTTGGAATGTAAGCGACCTTTGGTCGTATGTGGATCTTCGCGATGTTATTCGAGCAGCAATCCTCGCATCGACAGCATCATTTACGGGCTGTCACGCGATGTTACTCGCTGCCGATGACACGACAGCGGTTCTGACAACTGTTGAACTGGTTGAGAAACACTATCCTGAGGCGGTGATGACAGACCGCCTCCAGGCTTGGCTATCAACTGACAACCTCTATCGAACTTTGATTGACTGTTCTAGGGCACGGGATGTCATCGGCTGGGTTCCCAACTATAGCTGGCGTGTAAGCCGTTAGGACGTCTGGGGGCCAAACGTGTTCACATAGGTTACACCGGAAGCCACCAGATACTGAGCTTGCTCCAACGTCGATGCCTCGGCGTAAACCCGGACAACAGGCTCGGTACCGGATGGTCTGAGGAGTAGCCAGGCACCGTCAGTAAAGTCCAGACGGGTGCCATCTTTGCGAACAATTTCTTTGATGTCACGACCGGCAAAAGTCGGCGCACCAAATTCTTTCAAGCCTGCATTGATGGCAGGCATTGCTGCTGGATCAGGGTGCATGTCGTTACGCGTGTATTCGTGCGGCCCAACTTCAGCAAATACATCCTCAATTAAGGCTTCCAAGCGCTTACCGGCAGCAGCCATCGCTTCGAGTATCAATAGCCCCATCACGACACCATCCCTCTCTGGTAGATGTCCTTTCACTCCGATACCACCTGATTCTTCACCGCCAATCATCACATCGCCTTGGAGCATCAAGTCGCAAATATACTTAAAGCCAATGGGAGTTTCGATCAAGCGAATACCTCGATTCGCACAAAGCTTATCCAGTGCACGGGTTGTTGAAACGGTGCGGACAACATCTCCTGTTAATCCTCGATACGTGGTCAGATGTTTGAGGAGCACAGCAAACAAACGATGACAATCAACAAACCGTCCCTGGGAATCACATGCACCGAACCGATCAGCATCTCCATCAAGGCAGATACCGACATCAAAGCCAGATTCAGTAACTGCATCAAATAGCGCTTTCATATTGCTTGCGATTGGCTCAGGATTTACTCCTCCGAAGTAAGGGTTACGCTCTGACCTGATTTCTATGCACTCGATTCCAGCATCCCGAAGGATGGATGAGAGCATACCTGAACCAGAACCATGCATCGGATCAATAACAGGCCGAGAGCCAGACTTCCTGATTAGCTCCAAATCGACAATGCTGGCACATTGTCTGAGGTAATCAGATATAAGGTCCACTGTGTCAATCCGCTCGTTGCAACGAACGATGTCCGCTGATGATATGAGCGCCAGCTCTGCTTCTATCTGCTTGATGATTTCGGGGGTTGCGCTACCGCCGTAGGTCGCCTTGATTTTCAGACCATTAAACGATGGTGGGTTATGACTGGCGGTGATCATGATGCCGACGGCAGCCTTGCTGCGCTCAACGGCAAACGAAACAGTAGGAGACGAACACGGTTTGTTTGTTAACTGAACAGCGATGTTGTTTCCAATAGCAACACTTGCGACAGCATTAGCGAAGACATCGGATTGTGCCCGGCAATCATAGCCGACCACCATTCCCGCTGTAGTGGTTCCATTACGCTTAATCCAGTTGCATACGGCTTGCGTGGCGAGCTGGACATTGGCTACGGTGAAGTCATCAGCGATGATCCCGCGCCATCCATCCGTTCCAAACTTGATTTGCGTGTTCCCAGCGGCCATTGCTCTCTCCATCACCCAGATTAAGAATGGTGTAAACCGGCAAATCAAACATTTGATCGCCGAAATTACAACGGGTTTTAGTATAACCCGCATGTTTGAAAACTATGTTTACGTCATCCATCGAGGCAAACAGAAACCTAGTAAAAATGAGGGGTAAAGTCTGCCCGGTAATTGTACGAAGATACATGTGTGCCTCGTGAAGCTACGAGGCTCCTATTAGATATTTTCGAAATGGAATTTGGTTATGGCATTGTGTTTGCAATGTCATTATCCGGGAGGTTCGAAGCACATGAGTACGATTTATATGGAACATCTGGATCACGCCGATTGCCAGCAGGTCAAGTTGACCAAACGTGAAGTTGAGGTGTTACAGAGGGTTATCGAAGGTAAGTCCAGCAAGGAAGTTGCAGACGAGCTGTTTGTCAGCAAGCGAACGGTGGATTTCCACCTCGCGAACATCTACACAAAACTGTCCGTTACCAACAGGTTACAGGCATTCCGTGAAGCAACCCGTCGTGGACTCCTCACAGCAACCACCAGCTAGTCACTGAGTCGGTCGTTTATACAAACACCAACCGCAGCGCATACGCGCTGCGGTTTGTTCTATTTCGATGGTGTGCTTATCGCTCAGCGCTGTCACCACGTGAGAAAAACTCAACAATAATCGCAGCGTTTTCCTCGCTACGGTTTCCAAAACCGGAAAGGCACACATAACCAACCTAGAACAGCTGATCGCATCGCCCTGAGCTATAACCGATGCTCTCAACTGGAACACCGGCATTGTCTGTGGTCACGAATATGTTGGATTGCCACATGACCATCAACTAAACAAAAAACCGTAACGCTGTAAACGCTACGGTTTCCAAAACCGACAAGGCAAACATAACCAACCTAGAACAGCTGATCGAGTCGCCCTGAGCTATCACCGATGCTCTCAACAGGAACACCGGCTTTGTCTGCCATGGTAAGAAAAAGATTGGTCATCGGGGTGTTGTTCTTGTATCTGATATGGCGCCCGGACTTGATGCCCGTACCTGCACCACCGGCGACCAGAATCGGCAAGTCATCATGGTTATGGCGATCGCCATCCCCAATTCCACCACCGTACACCACCATCGTGTTATCAAGCAGGGTGCGGTCGCCCTCGCGAACATCTCGCATCTTACGCAACATATATGCAAGATTGTCCACATGAAACTGATTGATTTTTCGGATTGCCTCGAGCTTTTCGGCATTGCGCTGATGGTGAGACAGCTCATGATGGCCATCGTTCACGCCAATCATCTTGTAAGTGCGGTTGCTTCCTTCGTTTGCAAACATAAACGTTCCAACTCGGGTGATATCCGTTAGGAACGCTAGCACCATCATGTCCCCGAGGAGGCGAACATGCTCTGAATAGTCCACTGGAATTCCCGATGGCATCCCTGCAAGTTTGTTGGTGAGCCCAGTCTGTTGACTGGTTTTCTCAGCTGCAGTTAGCCGACGCTCGATTTCACGGACACCCGTCATATACTCATCAAGCTTCATCCTATCTGTTACACCAAGCTTATTGTGCAATGACTTAGCATCCGCAAGAACAAAGTCCAAGATCGACTTGTTTTCTGCTATACGCGCTTCTCGTGCGGCCGGAGATTCGTTAGGATCACCATTTTGGAACAGTCGCTCAAACACCAACCTGGGGTCGACTTCCTTGGCGACAGGCGTATTAGGCGAGCGCCATGAAATTGAATTCGAGTAGGCACAGCTGTAGCCCGAGTCACAATCTCCGGCCAAGCCACCACGCTCGCATCCGATTTCGATGCTGGAAAAGCGAGTCTTGTCTCCAATATGATTCGCCATCAGCTGATCGAACGAGATTCCCGCCTGAATATTGGCACCACTTGTTTTGCGCGGATGGCAACCAGTCAGCCAGGCAGCAGCAGATCGGGCGTGGTCTCCTGCTCCATCCCCCAAAGCGAAGGCGTTCCGCTGCGTGAGACCCGTCAACAGGTTAAAGTTTGCTTTGAGGTCAGCCAAAGGAGCAAGCACCGATGGAAGTGCATCCGAGAGCTTTCCTTCAGCCTTTGGCGTCCAGTGCTCCATGTTGATTCCATTTGGGACGAAGACAAAAGCCATTCGGACCGGGTGCTTGGCCTTACTGCCACTCTGTGCCAATGCCGTCAATGGCATCATTGCCTCGAGCAATGGAAGCGACAACGCTGTACCAAATCCACGCAAGACCATTCGTCGGTCAATCGACTGTGACATGATAACCCCTCTCATTTAGCATCATACCTGCAGCATTCGCTGCAACACCACCGGATGTATCGCCGCGTCGGGTTCTGAACGCCTTGCTGCGGATCACCTCGGCCAGTAGATGACTGAACCGGCCACCTTTACCAAGGGTCCGTGATGTCATCTTGTCCAAGTCACATTGGTCATACCGCTCAATGCCGCGACCGATTCCATAGGTCAACAAACGCTCCAGCATCCCCCTGACAACCGCTTGCTTTTTCGACACCAACAAGGATTGAAGCCCGGATACGCCTTTGAACTTTGACCCATCCGGAAGTTCGCCCGTAACATCCAGAGCAACTCCACCGTCCGAGTCACGCCATCCGCCGATGGCATCAAAGTTTTCGAGAGCAAAACCCATACCATCAAGGCGCTCGTGACAATTAGAACACGCTGGGTTTTTCCGATGTTCCTCAAGGCGGGCACGTACCGTCGTCGGCCGTGCAACACCTCCCGCCTTTTCTTCGGGAAGCGGGGGTACATTCGGTGGTGGTAGCGGTGGCGGTGTCCCGAGCATATTCTCAAGAACCCACTTTCCGCGCTTCACTGGACTCGTACGTCCAGGGTTGGATGTCAGCATTAAAACACTTGCATGCCCAAGGACACCACCCCGTGGGCCTGGCGAAAGCTTGACGAGCCGCATCGACTCGCCGGTAACATCCGGAATTCCGTAATGCTTGGCAAGAGGTTCATTCAGAAATGTGTAATCAGACTTTACCAACTCCATGACGGGACGGTCATCACGAACAATGCGGTCGAAATAGAGCTGAGTTTCCTGCTGCATCGCCCGGCGCAGTCCCTCGTTAAACGTTGGGAAACGTGCCACATCGGGTTGCACGACCGCTGCTTTTCGCAAGTTCAGCCACTGACCTGCAAAATTCTGGGCTAGCGACAGAGATTTCGCATCCTTGACCATACGCGCAACCTGCGCATCGATTTGCACTTCCGTTGCTAACTTACCACTCTCCGCAGCGGACAAAAGTGTGTCATCAGGCATGGATGACCATATAAAGTATGACAATCGCGTTGCAAGCTCGTATGGATTCAACGTCCGAGTTGCTTTCGGGTTATTCGGATCCGGATCGACTTCTACCTTGTAAAGAAAGTTCGGAGAGACCAGTATTGCCTGTAGGGCGAGCTGGAGCCCCCTTTCAAACGATAACTTGCGTGCGCGTACGGTCTTCGAAAGCGTAACGACCCGTGCAACTTCCGCAGTCGTCACCGGACGACGATACGCACGGCGCATCAACAGACGAACGTTGTACGACATCGCCGCGTCCCACGCAGCATCCGATTCGCCTTCAGGTTGTTTTCGGACCAGGTAGCGATGACTAGGAGGCAAAGGTACCGCCAAACCAGCTGACTCCGGATATTCAACCTCTACCGCATGTACGATTAAGTTCCGATCTTTTCCAGGTCCCTCAAAGCCGTCATTGAGAAAACCTACACCCAATACGACTTTACCGGGGGCATCCACTTGAACAGTAGTTGAATAAACCTTGGGACGATTTGGGCGGTTCGCCACATCTACCTGGCCAACCGTTTTGCCGTTTTGAAGGATTCGCATCTGGCAGGGTTCGGCGCCAAGCTGCTGACCACTGGCTTCAATTCTTATTGTATACGCACCAGCAATCGGAGCATCGACCGTGAATCCGGCATCAGACACCGTGCCAAACATCAAGGCATCACCCACATACGGACTCATCCCACCACCAGCCAGCGGCTTCAAATCCTTACCAAGCACGCGCTTTGGAGGCAGAATCCGGTCTTCTGGTGCGACAATCGCTTCACGCGACAGCTGACGCGCGGCCCCAACATACTTTTCCATCAGAAGCGGCGAGATCGACAAGACATCACCTATATTGTCAAATCCGTAGCCAACGTCATCACTAGGAAACTTGTCTGCAGGTGAAGATGTCACACGGAGCAGATCACGAACAGTGTTGTTGTATTCAACTTTATTTAAGCGGCGCATCGTGACGCGCCCAGGGTCATTAATCTTACAGTCGGCCTGAGAAAATGCTGATTGCAAGGCATTCACAACCGCTGTCCGCGCGGCAATATCCGGGTGTGGAACGCCCTTTGGAGGCATCGACTGCGATTCAATCGTACCGATAACCTTGTCCCACGTTGACCTGTCATTCAACATGGCATCGAGGGACTCATGCTTCGCAAGGTTTATTCCCGCCGCTGCGCCTTCAGCTCCATGACAGCCGACACAGTACTTGTCGACAAAACCACGGACGCGTTTGTACGTCGCTGCCGAAGACGATGCCTCGACCTTTTTCACGGGAGGCGCGCTAACTGCGACAAAAGTCACCGATGCAGTCGCTAAAAATGCTAATGGAACCGTTGAAAGTTTCGAGTGCATATGCCCAGATTCTACCTTTAGAACGGCGGGGGAATCACTTTGATAGAATGGGATTGCTCGACGAAACCGGCAATTATGGAACCACACTCGTACAAAATCATCGAACTAGCGTTGACATTGCTTCTAGTCTTACTGACGGGTTTCTTTGTGGCAGCCGAATTCGCACTCGTCAAAGTCAGGGCAACGAGACTAAGCGAACTTGCACGGACAGGAAATCAAAATGCAGTCAGAGCGGTTCGCGCACTGACACACATAAACGATTACTTATCCGCCACACAGCTGGGAATCACAGTATGTACGCTCGTCCTAGGCAACATCGGGGAAACTGCCGTTGAAAGCCTCCTCCACCCGTTATTTGGAAGAATACCGGCGAGTATTCGTCACACACTAACCAGTGGAGTGGCGTTGACATTGGTGATGATGCTTGAAGTCATCATTGGGGAAATGGCACCAAAGACCCTTGCGATTAGGCAAGCTGAAAAAATTACGCTGGCACTGATTTTGCCACTGTCTATCTTCACAAAGATATTCCGACCGCTCATCCTCCTCATGAATGCCATCGCTGGGTTAGTCCTTCGTCCATTTGGAATCAAGCCATCTGATGAGCATGGCCACGAAGACTCACTGTCGGCCGATGAACTTCGCCTCATGCTAACCGCGAGCCGCAACAGCGGAACCATTCAGGAATCTGAATGGAATCTGGCAACCCGTGTTCTCGACTTCTCGCACTCACAAGCAAAAGATGTAATGATTCCACGCCCAGATGTTACGTTTGTCGATGCATCTCTGCCGCTCCCTGAAATCATCTCACTGGTAACAGCTTCCGGACACACACGATTCCCCGTGATACGTAATGGCAATCCGGATGATGTCATTGGCATTGTCCATGTCAAAGAACTTGTCAAGCTCACTGGCACCGACATTTCGCCCGCGCTTCGGACGGTTTTTCGAGTTCCAGAAACCAAGTCAACAGAGGCACTTCTACGGACAATGCAACGCATGCGGACGCACATATCCGTCGTCGTGGATGAGTATGGTGGGACCGCCGGTATCGTAACGATTGAGGATATTGTTGAAGAAATCGTTGGAGATATCCAGGATGAGTTTGAAACCGATCTTCCTGAGCTGGTCACAGATAACCAGGCGGTCATCGTTGATGCCCGAATGACGTTGGTGAAACTCGTTCGGCATTTCGAGATCGCCATGCCAGAGAACGACGAGGATATCGAAACGGTAGGTGGATGGATACTGGCAAATGCCTCCCAATCCATCATCAAGCCGGGAACGACTGTGCCATTTGGTGGGTATACCTTCACTGTAATAGAAGTCACTGGACGAAGAGTCCGGCGGGTGAGGGTATCAACGACTCGCTCAGGTGATCAAACAGCAAACGGGACCCCGAACGATGCCTCCTAAGCAACAACCTGCTCCCCTACCAACGAACTCATTAGTGGACGACCTGATGACCGCGCTGGGCCTGTCATCCCACCCAAACATTCGAGCGATTGAACGCATTGTAGAAGCCGTCTTAGTCCTATTGATCTACTTTGTTGCTCGGATAATGCTACGTCGATTGATCGAGAAGACCATCTCAACGTTACTGTCACGCCACACTATCAACGAATCAAGAAACCAGGCACGCATCCAAACTCTTATGGGCACAATGGCAAGTGCAGCTGACATGGTGTTGTTGTTCGTGATGCTGGTGGCTCTTCTCTCACTCGCTGGCATAAATGTGGCAGGTATCCTTGGAACCGCAAGCGTCGCAGGCCTTGCGTTTGGCTTCGGTGCACAAAAGCTGATCAAGGACGTTATCACGGGTTTTTTTCTCCTTATCGAAGACCAGTATGCCGTTGGCGACTATGTGACCGTGGGTACAGTTACCGGTATCGTCGAGGATTTGGCGCTTAGAATCACTCGTATTCGAGATGATGACGGTCGTCTCCACACGCTCAGTAATGGCGATGTCATTCAAGTCTGTAATCACTCCCGTGGTCCACTTTCGGCCACCATTGATGTAGGCGTAGCACCAGATACGAATATCCATGAAGCGATTAGCGCACTTGAGCCTGCTCTTCTTGAATGGTCCGTTACAACAGGATTACCGGAAATGGCACGCATTGATGGCATTCAATCCGCTGATGCAACACGTGTGGCTCTCCGGATTATCCTGAAAACCAATCCTGGCCAGCGCCCAGCTACGCTTACACCAAGATTACGGCAAATCTGCCGCGATGCCTTGACCGATGCAGGTCTACGGCCGGCTTAGTCCACTCCAGACATCACCAAAAACGCGCTTAAAGAGGTCCGACCGGAAGATTCCATCAGGGTCAACTTCCTGCTTTATCTCTAAGAATCGTTGGACCCTAGGTTCATGTAGATACTCTTGGACACGGTCGGCACTAAGAGTTGCATCTTTTGCAAAGTAAAACCGACCACCATTTGCCAAGAGCAATGCATCCAACTCAGCTGCCAATGCCCAAACCCGCTTTCGGTTCGTTGCTGTTAGTCGGAAGTCAAGAGCCAGAGAAAAGCCATCCACGGCATGTGTCATCAGAAAAGGGTCCACGCGATGTTGCTTGAATACAGCCAAGTACGGAACCAGTCCTGCATTCTGACATCGTTCCAATGTTGTCCTAAAGCACTGCTTTGCACTCGCTGCCGGAACAAACGCCTGGTACTGAATCAGCCCAAAGTCACCGTAGGCAAGCTTCCAATTAGGCACATAATCCAATAGAAACGCAAAACCCGCATGAGACTCTTCATGCACAACTCCATCCTTTAGTCGGGATGCAGTAGCCTTTGCCCAGTTGATCAGCCTCATCCCTGTGTCATTGACGAACGGCTTCATAAACCGCCAAAGAATGGATTTAGGTATCAGCCCAAAGATGTTATCGGGTAAATCCTGAGACTCAACGCGTAGGGACTGCGTTCCATCGACACTGTTGCTGTAATTTGCTTGGTGGACTTGGCCCCGGCCAAGAATATCGCCAGTAGCAAAAGCATCAATCCAGCCGACTAGATAATCTGCCCCTGAAATTCGCTCTTCGAATATAGCAAACATGTGGTCGAGATTTTTAGCATAGATAGGGTCGACAACAAGCCTTCCAGAATCGACATGCTTCATTTGTAAGACCACGCGAGTGATAACACCCAGAGATCCAAAACCACCTATTACAGCATGAAAGAGGTCAGAATAGATCGTGGGAGTGCACGTTACGAGATGGCCATTGGCGAGCGCAACGTCTATCTCCGAAACATGCTCACCTATCGTCCCAACCTTGAAATTGTTTTTCCCGTGAATATTCATCCCCAGTGCACCGGCAAGCGTCGGCGCCATCGTCCCGGAGACAACTGGAGGCCACCAGCCATCCCCTATACAGTACTTCCACAGCTGTTCAATCGTAACGCCAGCCTCGCAGACTATGCGGCCTGTACCCGGGTTCCATTCAAGGATTCGATTTAAACGCGATATATCTAAAGTAAGCTGCTCTGCCCCAAGACTGGCATCACCATACGAGCGCCCTGCTCCACGAAGCACGATTCGCGCACCCTGTTCACGCGCGAAGTTGATAACATTAAGAATGCCATCAACGGTTGATGGGCGATAGACATAGCCTGCAACTGACTTGTTTCGCCCCCAAGCGTCGATGGTCTCAAGATGAGTTGCGGCATAACGGCGAACATCCATCTATATGTCCAGCCGTTGAAAAACCGCTTGAGGAATTGACCGAATGATTGCCATAATCAGCTTCCAGATGCCCGGAACATATGCAACGGCAGTTCCTCTTCGCGCATGATCGAGGATTAATGATGCAGCCTTGTCAGCTGAAATTATCAGTGGAAGCTTTGGCAGTCCATCTGTCATCGGTGTACTCACAGGACCAGGCTTGATGGTTACGACACGCACACCCTTTACCGCCAGACGGTTCCGTAGCGCCTCGAGATACACGGTGAACCCAGCCTTCGTCGCTGCGTATACAGGCCCACCACGTCTCCCCCGATCACCGGCAACTGACGAGATGCCTACAATCGTCCCGGACTTCAACGCCAGACAGCGCTGAGCCGCTGCATTCAGCCAACGAACAGCAGATGTCAAATTAACATCAATGGATTCAACATCCAAAACTGTTGGGAAATCATCCTTTCCAACCCGTGGCATGATGCCAGCACAATAAACATATAGGTCACAGCCACCTATACGATCACATAACTCAGCGAGAACATGTGTTGCATCACAGTCGGCGGACAGGTCTATCGAGATTGGAATCACATTATCCGGGTACTCACCAGCTAACTGATCAAGCAGTGCCTGCCGACGTGCGATTGCAATGACCTGGACATCAGACCTTGCGAGTTGCCTCACCAGCTCTGCGCCAATACCCGTACTAGCTCCAAAAACAATCGCTTTACGGAATGAACTCATATTGCAATATCAACCTTCTGACCGATACGGGATGACTCAACAGCATACAGTACCATCGCAAGTGACCAGATGTTGTCGGAACAGATGCCCATAGGTTCCGTGTCATGTTCAAGTGCAGATACAAAATCGTGCAGGCTTCCATCGATGCCAGAGTGCTCCAATGAATCGATAGAAACCTGGACTGCCTCCGTCGGACGGATAAAACCAACATGACTGATAACCCTATCAATCACAACTTGGTCAGCACCATTCCACGCTACAGTCCCATCTTTGCAAACGGCTCTCCAGTTGGATTCCCACTCGGTCTGATGCCCTTCCGCTGCCCAGGAACCGCGATATGAAAAACGGACTCCGCTCTCGAACTCAAATGTTGCCATTGCCGATTCATTCCCGTCATACCAGGACCACGGGACGCGAAAGCTGTCACAGTAAACCGACAATGGTTTCGAACCGATTAGAAATCTGGCTGCGTCAAACGTATGGATTGCCATGTCTTTCAGTAGAACATCCGGCATAACATCCCGAAAGCCGCCAAAATGCGCCCCAATAAAGAAGTCTGCAGACAGAATTCCAAGGCCCCCCATCGAATCAATCGCATCACGGAACGTCCTGAGCCCCGAATCGTATCTGCGCGACTGGCTCACCATGTATAGGCGATTTGCCGACTTGGAAGCATGAATCATTCTCTTTGCACTCTCAAGTGTTAGTGCCATCGGCTTCTCACCGAGGACCGGCACTCCGCACCTAAGTGACATTACTGTGACCTCTTCATGTGCCTCCGGAACGGTGACATCTACGACAAAGTCTGGCTGTGTAACGGTGATCGCTTCCTCCAGATTGGTGAACGGCAAGACGACTTCGCTTGAGCGTTTTGCAAGGTCCGCAACTGCAGCACTTGCTAATCCAGGGACGATGTCAACCCAGCCAACCAGCAATAACTTAGGATATGCATCCGCAATCGTGCGTGCCCAAGCCCGCCCCATACCTCCTGCACCTACCAATAGGGCTCTAAGCATCCGCCGTACGATACCAACCAATCGGTGAGTTGGGGCAAGATTGCGTTGAATAAACAGCGTGTCCTACCGGCGCTGCCCAGCGGACCGCATTTCCGATGATCGTTCTAATCTCTTGTTGATAATAGACTGGATATGTCTCATGCCCGGGAGAGAAATAGAAAATACGTCCCTGTCCACGGGTCCAGCAGCATCCACTCCGGAACACTTCTCCGCCGGTAAATGAAGAAATGAATATTAGTTCATCTGGCTGCGGAATGTCGAAGAATTCTCCGTACATCTCCTGCTGCGGAACCTGAAAAACTTCCGGAACATCTTGCGTAATCGGATGTCCCGGTCGGACGGTCCATACGGTTTCACTGTCATCATCCCGCCAACGAAGCGCACACGACGTGCCCATGAGCTTTCGAAAAACTTTGGCAAAGTGGCCAGAATGGAGAACGATTAACCCCATGCCGGCAAGAACGCGCTGATATACACGCTCAACGATCTCATCCGAAACATCACCATGTGCCATGTGCCCCCACCATGTAAGGACATCCGTGTTAGCCAAAACATCATCTGTCAATCCATGTTCAGGCTCATCAAGGGTGGCGGTCGTAACGACACAATCATCTCCAAGGCGCTCACTTATCCCGGCAGCAATAACCGTGTGCATACCATCCGGATAAACAGCTCGAACAACATCCGACTCTTTTTCGTGTCTGAACTCACTCCAGACGGTAACCCGAATTGCCATATAAATCCCTGTTTAAAATAAGAAATGCCCGTGCTCAGCACGGGCAAAAACTACTTTCGGTCCGTAAGGCTTTGCCATTCCCACGCCGTTGAATCAGGCCGGAACTGGTAATCCATAAAGATGATGCCCATCAACAGTACCCAAATGAAACCAAGTGCAGCCCAAAGCCAAATTAGCCTAGTCCCACCCTTGACATTCATGAAGTTGAGTACAACCAGAACAGTTTTGATCGTTGCCACAATCAATGCAATGACGATATTCCAACCGACCCAATGCCACATTTTGCTGAGATCGATGAAGTACAGAACAACCGTCACTACCAGTAAACCGAGCAACGCAAAGTATGTTCCGTAATACAGACTCACCTTTGGGTGCGAGATTCGTTCAATTGGCGCACCTTCCTGTGCAAACCCTGCACCATGTCCATGTCCAGATGCCATGTCTTACCCCTTACGAAATCAGGTACATCAGTGGGAAAAGGAAAATCCACACGATGTCCACAAAGTGCCAGTACAACCCCACCATCTCGGTCGGCATGTAATCGTCCACAGCAGGATGCTTTGTGAGATACATCAGAATCAACGTCGTCATGCAGATGATTCCGATGATCACGTGTATGCCATGCAAGCCCGTCATGCAGAAGTAGATGGAGAAGAAAATCTTCGCCTTACCCGCTTCGATGTCGAAACGCTCACGTGCAGGGGACTTTACAACAACACGCGCAGTAGCATCAGCAGCCGAAGTGACCCGGTTATCAAACCCTGACTCAACGAAAGTTGTCTCCGGGTTATCCTTAGGCACCACAAAGGACACCTGGTTGGCCTTTCTCGCCAACTCAAGCTGCTCCCACGCCACATTAGCCCTAGGATTCTCTTCCGCTCCCGCGGCTGGCTTATGGTGTTCATGGAAAACCGTCAATGCCTTGGCGTAGTTAAAGTTTTGGTCTGGTAGGAGTCCTTCGTTAATTTTGCTCGTGTACTCAACGTACTTGATTCCCATGAATCCAAAAGCACAGAGACACGTGAACGCGAGGAGGATGGCTACCTTTATCCTTTGGCCATGTTGCGCGTAGTTCACCGCAAGTGCCGCAGAAAGCGAACTGGACAAGAGCACCAGCGTATTAAGGGTTCCGAGCTTTACATCTAGAAAGTGATGAGCTTCAAGATATGTATTGAAATACATAACCCGGTACAGGGTGTACGCCAGAAACAAAGCTCCTAAGAACATCACTTCCGTAACGAGGAATGACCACATCCCAACGATATACGTCTCATTTTGCTGATCCAGATCTTCAAACTGGAAGGAAAGTTTCTGTTCAATCATGTGATGACCCGAACCAGCAACCGCGGCATCTTCCATGCTTTTTAGGCTCATACGTGAACCTCCTCATCGGATGGAGCGATAACTGCTTCGTCATCAAATGGGAACCGGCTTGGACCGACGTCTCCACCATGATGGCTCTCCTGGAAGTATTCATATGCTTCCCAGGTTACAACCGGCAACTCATGGAAATTGTGCGTATCCGGTGGTGACATAGTGGTCCATTCCAGACCAACGGCACGCCATGGATTATTACCAGCCTTCTCACCATGTTTCAATGAATGAATAAGATAGATGACCGGGAGGAAGAACCCAATACCAAGCACAAACGAACCGCCGGTAGACATCACGTGCCACAGCTGAAACTCAGGTGGATAGAAGTGATATCGACGAGGCATGCCGAGATACCCAACAACAAACTGTGGCAGGAACGTCAAGTTGAACCCAAGGAACACCAGAACAGCACTGACCTTACCCCAGATTTCGTTGTACA
>JBJTQN010000045.1:0-27591 GCA_046075665.1 Armatimonadota bacterium
ATTGAGGTTGCAGCGAATGCAGTGCCGCCAGTTTGCCGGATTATGGATTACGGCAAGTTCAAATACGAACAAGGCAAGCGCGACCGTGATAATGCTAAGAAGCAACGCCAATCAGAAATGAAGGCGATCACGCTGCGCCCTGTTACCGATACGCATGACCTTAACATCAAGATTCGAAACATTCTCAAGTTCCTTGGCGGCGGAGACAAAGTAAAGGTAACTGTACGCTTCAAGTCTCGTGAGCTTTCACACCCTGAGTTTGCACTCGAAAATCTGCGTAAAATCACAGAAGCTGTCATCGCTGAAGGTATGGGACTCCTCGAAAGAGAGCCCCTCACCGAAGGCAAGCAGATGATCATGATTCTGGCGCCTAGCCGAGAGGCTATCCGCAAGGCTACCATTGAGCGTGAGCGCCAGGCTGCTGAGAAGGCTGCAAGAGCCGAGCGCCGTGGTACTCCAGATGCTGATGGTAACTACCCTGATGCGGATGAAGACGACGAAGATGAAGACATCGACGACGGCGACACCGATGAGGATGATGAGGATAACGACGACGACGCTTAGTCGAAGTGTCAGTCTTATGTCTAGGAACGAGCCCCATGGAAACATGGGTTTCTTTTTATGTGTTGCCTGACTTTTGTCCACACAGTGGCGTTGACTTGTCAGTAACAATCCATCCAACCAACGCTAAAGCACAAATGGATCCCAAGCCAAACCAAACAACTTCCCAACCAAAAACAGCTACAAGCTCGGCGATTCCCCTGCCAGCAAGAATTCCAGCGATGGATCCGACTCCATCAATAATGCTTGTTGTTGATGCAACATTTCTCCGGCCTCCAAGGCTTGCTGCAACCTCACCAAGCAACGTTGCATAGGCTCCGCCAAGCGTGATACCGATTGCAGTCAGACACAACAGCATAATAGTTAGCGAGCTCGAAGCCAGTGGAATAGACATCAGGCCCACTGCAGCAATGACGAGAAAGAAAGTAAACGCTTTAGGACGTGTCTTTCCAGGAACTCGATAGTAAACCTTCCCCAAATACAGGGTTCCGGCAGCTGCACCCAACGGTACGACAGCACTCAGGATGGATGCCCCTCCAGGACGAAGGAGGCCTATGCTAACCAGATATGTTGGCATCCACTCAAGCAATGCTTCCCGCGAGAGGCTTAGCGCAATGCTAAGCCCAAGTGCCCCCCAGAACGCTCTCTGCATCGACAGTGAACAATCGGCGGCATCACTTCCCAGTTCGATGTGATCAGCGTCATCAACAAAATCGACGGAGCCGCTTATGCGTGGTGCGATCACAAGAACGCCACCCATGCACACAACGACAAGGAAGGCGGCTGCGAAGAAGCTCCATCTCCACGGAACTCCGGCGCTGATCAAAGCACCATGCGAGAAGCGTGCTAAAGCATCCCCAAGAATCCAGCTCATTGAGCAGTAACCGAGCACCCGGTTACGGTTCGCAACGGATTCTGTTGATGCAACCCACTTGGACAAGGATGGCCACCCAAGGGTCTGAGCTGCCCGATGTGCCACTGACCCCAGTAACCAGCCGGCATACCCTCCCGTTGCCACGCCAACTGTCGTCAGAGCAACGAGTAAACCACCAATAACATAGGGCTTGGTAGGGCGCTCTCGGTCAATCCATCTTCCGACAGTCAATTTGCAGACAGCGGCGGCCAGCATCCCGATGGAAACAATGTTGCCAACCATGCGAAGTGCATCAGGTTCCGAGGCCCCGGTGGCAATCAGCTCCGATAGCCATACGGGACGTACAACGCTGAGCCCGACACGGCAAAGGTAAAACACGAAGTAGCCAATCGCAAAAGCGATGGTTAGGACACGCGGGTGTAGCTCCTTGCGCACGGTTCCTAGCCGGCGACGAGTGCTGGAACATGGTTGATGTTTGGTACAAGGTGTGTTGGCAGGTACGGAGCCAGCTGGTCAACCGTGTGTGAGCCTTCAGTGACAGCGATGACCCACAAACAACCTGCGGCCTGCCCTTCCTGAATATCGGATGGGGTGTCTCCAACTTTTGCCACTGTTTGTACATCGGAGATGCCGGTACGCACCATCGCCTCAATTATAAGGTCCTCATACGGACGTCCGTGAGCGACTTCATCGCTGGCCACGGTTGCATCGATGAGGTCTGCCCATCCGAGACGCTGAACGATCGCATCCACGATTGACCGGGCAAAACCCGTATCCAAAGCTACCTTGATTCCAGTCGCACGCAACGTGGTAAACACGGCCTCTGCTCCATCAATTGCTGCTACCTCCGGACTGGTGCGGTAATACTCCACCATCGCATTTTCAAAGTCAGCATAGACTTTTGCAACCGCAATACCCTCGTGCCCACGAATCAATCGACGAATGGCATCGGGTTTCGGAAGACCCATGACTTCGTTTACATCATCAAAGGTGACATTTACTCCGTAGCCAGCCAGCGCCGTTCGAAGGGCACGGTTGACAACCCCTTCACCATCCTGAACCGTCGTTCCAGCCATATCGAACACAACCAGTTTGCACGCCATTACATCAGCCCCTGTAGTACATTGCGGACATTCACGTCCCCGACACCCATCGATAGCGTCATCCCGGCTCCGCCAAATCCATTTACGACAGTCACATTGGAAACGGGAGTTTCAACCAACCAAGGACCATTCGGATTTTTCAGGTAGACGCCCGTCCATCGCTCAGCAATTACCTTTGTTGGTACCGCAAAGAACGTTGCAAGGTAGTCTAGGATTAGGTCATCCACTTTCGTCTCAGAGAATGGCATCACCTGATCGCCATACTCGTGTGAATCTCCAATGGTCAAAGCAGTTGTTTTCGCTTGGGACAGCAACACGTGGATGCCATTGGCCAGCTGCTCAGGCCATTCCTTCGTGTAGCGCGCCTTCAATGCTGGCAGTGTTGGACAGGATGAGAAGCTCTCGTAATGCGTCAGCGTCAAGCCGGCAGCAAGCATCGGCCCGAGGTCAAAACCGGTCAGCGGCTCGGTCCGCATCATCTGTAGCTTACATGGAATCAGTCCAGCATTATCCAGAATCTCCGGGTAGAGGTTTCGGATGTCGTGTCCAGAGCAGACGAATGTGTGGCGTACTTTGAGCGTTTCACCGGATGCGAGGGAGATGGTCCCAGCATCTGAAATGCCAACAGCCGTTTGCCCAAACATTAACGTAACGCCATGTACGTTTGCAAGATGTCGAGGAATTTCCCGGATGACGACCCGCGGGTCAACCTGCATCTCAGATGCGCTGAAGAGACCGCCGCGAAGACCGTTTTGGACGAGTTGTGGGGACATTGCCAGACATTCAGCCCTGTCGACCCACCTAACCATCTCATCTTCGACACCAGCCAGGTATTCCTGAACGACCTGCGCTTCGTCATCGTGGTAGCAAACATGCAACGACCCCGTCTCCCGGTGCCAGATGCCGCTGTCTGTCAGCAGACCATGCCAGATGTTCCGGCTCTTAGAGGCGACATCCCTTCGGTAACCAACGGGTTGCCCTACAGGCCAGAGCATCCCGAAGTTACGAATAGATGCGCCTTGGGCATAGACATTTCGTTCAATCAGGACGACTTTCCCCGATGGCCCCAAGTGCCTGGCTGCGGCATACGCGTGGGCAAGTCCGATAACTCCACCGCCGATTACAGCTACATCAAATGTTGACATCAGGCGATTTTGACCTTACGGTCGGACTGGATCTGCATCATCCAGAAAACAAACGCGACTACAGCCCCGGCAACAGCGGTGAATGCCAGAAAACTGAATGCTTTGTCCCAGCCTTTTGTGGACATTTCGGCGATTTTCTGTCCGGAATAGTAGCCGGCTAGGTAACCAAAGCCATCTATAATGCCGCTTGCGGTCGCCCCACCCCTACGCCCACCAAACATCAGCGCGACGGCACCTGCTAAGTAGGAATACGGGGCAAGAAGCGTAAAGCCGATGGCTGCAACAATCCAGACGGCACTGCTACTGCCGGACTGCTGGGATGCGAGGAAAAAGAGCAGCCCTGCGGAGCAGACAAGCCCAGCGAAGAGGATCATCCCTTTTCCAACGTGGCCAAGCTTGTCACCGAAGATGCCTGCCAGAATGACGGCGACCCCACCAAGTGCCGGGAACCATGCAGATTGACTGGCGGCCTGATCCTTGGTCATCCCGATTTGTTCGACGAAATACGTTGGTGACCACTCATTGAATGTGTCACGGCAAAGTGTAAGAACAAATGAGAGCAAGCAGACGCACCAGAAGGCTGGCGATTTGACCAATGGAAGAATCGTGTCGAGAATTCCGGACTTACCAACATCCCCTGCATCCTCACCGTAGACGCTTAGTGGGTCCGTCGGAGGAATATAGTCCTTTGGCTTATCGCGCAAAAAGATCGCCGAAACAACAAAGACGGCCCCAACAAGACCAGCTGCAATGAAGTAAAGCGTTTGCCAAGGAACGCCTCGACTGAAGATTTCACCGTAAACACGACGCGCCAGAGCATCCCCAAAGAGATATGAAAGCGACAGAATCCCAACGGCGACTCCGTAACGTGTGTATGGAAACCATTTGGATGCCATATTCATCATGCCGGGCCAGCCGAGCGATTGCAGGAGGCGGTTCAGAACCCAGGCAGTGGTGAAGATTGGAAGGGTTGCCCCGGATGCGAACATCACTGTAGCGAGCACCGCGCCGGCCATTCCAACCAACATGTTTGTTCGCCCACCGAGGCGGTCACCGATTGCGCCCGCGATGAACTTACCGAAGGCGTAACTTAGCGTCCCCCAGGTGGCTATGACACCTAGGGCCTGCTTTGCTGCATCCTTTGTCATCCCCTGGGCAACGAGATCAGCGATTATGGATGGTTTTGCAACGCTGAAGTTTGCCCGGCAGAAGTAGTAGCCAGTGTAGCCAATGACAAGCAGGACTAGGGTTACGATTTGCCCTTTGGTCCACTTGGCTCCGGCTGTGTCGGTCGTTTTCATTTATTACTCCTGAGGGGATGACGAATCTGGACTCAGCGATTACTTGGGCTCACCAAGGGGCGTAGTGTATGCGCAGGTGATTCCGCCATCCACTAGGAAGGTTGAGCCTGTTACAAAGCTTGCTTCATCGGAAGCGAGGAAGAGAACTGCGTTTGCAATCTCTTTAGCTTCACCAAATCGTCCCATTGGGACATGTACCAGTCGGCGCTGTCGCTTCTCTTCGGTATCCAAATATTTCATCAGCAGCTCGGTACGCAGAGGCCCCGGACAAAGTGCATTGACACGGATGTTCTCGCGAGCATGTATTGCAGCGAGTTCCTTGGACATCGAGAGAACCGCGCCCTTGGAGCTGGTGTAAGCAAGCTGTGGCGTGGCAGCACCGAGAACCGCGACAAAGGATGCCGTATTGATTATGGTTCCGCCACCGTTGCGGCGCAGCGCTGGGATCCCATACTTACAGCCTAGGAAAACTCCTTTGACGTTCACATCGAAGGTAAGGTCCCAGACATCTTCTTCGGTCGTTACAGCATCGTCATCCTGTGCATGGGAGATACCCGCATTGTTGAAGAGGATATCAAGCTTGCCGTAAGTTTCTTCAGCGGTGTCAACCATTAGTTTTGCATCAGCGGCTTTGCTGACATCCACCTTTACGGCAATAGCTTCACCACCTGCTGCTTTGACAAGCGCAACGGTTTCTTCAGCACCGACAATACCGAGGTCTGCAACAACCAGCTTGGCCCCTTCAGCTGCAAATCGCAGGCAGGTTTCCCGGCCGATTCCGCTTCCGCCACCGGTTACGATGGCTACTTTTCCTTCAAGACGCATGTTTAAATTCTTCCTTACTTACTCTAAGTTATTCGTGGACATCCAATATTAAGAGATGGCTCATTGGCTATTGCCTTGACGCAAATGTCAGTGTCCTTGTTGATATCAGGCCCGCTCGAAGTAGCGCTGTCTCTCCCAGTTGGTGACAACCGCATCGAACTTTTCCTGTTCAACCTCCACAAAACGGAGGTAATGCGCATGTACATCCGGACCGAGTGCTTCTTTGGCAAAAGAGCTGTTCGCGAAGGCATCGATCGCTTCGTAGGATGTCTTTGGAATCTGCGGGAGCTCGCGTGCGGCGTAAACATCACCATCGAAGGCGGCAGGTGGCTCGATTTTGTTACGGATGCCATCGAGGCCGGATGCAATGGATGCTGCGTAAGCGACATAGGGGTTGGCATCGGCGCCGGGCAGTCGACACTCAACCCGAAGGCTGGATTCGTGACCGACAACTCGGAACCCAGCGGTGCGATTGTCAGCGCTCCACGCCAATGATGTTGGCGCCCACGAGCGAGACTGGTAGCGCTTGTAGCTTGCTGGGTACGGCGCGTAGCAAACGGCCATTTCCCGAGCGTGTTTTATCCAACCACCGAGGAACCATCGGAACTCATCGGAGCCAACCACCGGGCCAAATGGGATAGTGCCTTTGAAAAGCGATGTTCGGTCATCCTTGTTCCAAAGGCTAAGGTGTAGGTGTGCACTTGAGCCTGTGTGGTCGTGGTGCCACTTCGCCATAAACGTCACAGAGCGGTTTTGTGCGGCGGCGACTTCTTTCGCTGCATGTTTATAGAGCAGGTTTCGATCGGCCTGTTCGAGGACTTCACTAAACTTCAGATTGAGTTCCTGCTGACCAAAACCGGCTTCGCCCTTTGTAAACTCAACGGGCACACCGCTGGCCGTAAGGACATGGCGAAGGCGGGCCATGATTGGCTCGTGGCGTGTCCCTTTGAGGATGTGATAGTCCTCCTGGTAGCGACCACTTGGTGTGAGCTCGTGGAAGCCCTTTTGTTCAGCCTCTTCGTATGACTCATCAAAGAGGGTTAGCTCATACTCGGACCCACCTTTTGCGGTGTAGCCCAGTGCTGCGGCTTTCGCGAGCTGGTCCCGGAGCATTTGGCGTGGTGAGACGGGCACAGGTTTGTGCGTGCGTGGATCTAAGAGGTCGCAGAGGACAATGGCAGTCTTTTCTTCCCAAGCGGCGACACGTAACGTTGCCGGGTCAATGACAGCGTGTAAGTCGCCATAGCCGCGCTCCCAGTTCGCAAAGTCATAGCCGGAAATCGGATCCATCTCCATGTCGCAAGCGAGAACATAGTCACAAATGTGCCATCCATTCTCAGCCACGCTGCCAAGAAAATAATCCACCGGTGTTCGCTTCCCAAGAAGACGACCATAGAAATCCGGAACGACGATAAGGACCGTCTCGATGGTCCCGTGGAGTGCTGCATCCGCGAGGGACTCAAGTGTTAAGCGACCATGATTGGACATAGCTATCTCCTAAACTGTACGAATAAAGACTGTCTTGACTTCTGTGTAGGCATCGAGTGCAGATTTTCCGAGATCGCGCCCTATTCCACTCTCTTTGAAGCCACCAAATGGTAGCTCGGTGTGGACGCTGTTACTACAGTTGATGGACAGGACGCCAGACTCAACCGACCTTGCAACGCGTAGCGCTTTGGAAATGTCACGCGTCCATACAGAACCAGATAACCCAAACCGTGTGGCATTGGCCAGGCGAATGGCATCGGCTTCATCCTTGAACGGTACAAGAATCGTCACGGGACCAAAGACTTCTTCCTGAAAAATTTCACTATCTTCCGTCGCGCCATCGAGCACGGTTGGAGGGTAAAAGGCTCCAGGCGCATCATCAGGTGGCATCACCCCACCCGTAAGCAGTGATGCCCCCGCGGCCACAGCCCGTTGAACAAAGCCATGGACAGTGTCACGATGCTCACGCGAGATAAGGCATCCCATTTCTGCACCGGGATCGTCCATTACACCAACCTTGGTGGCGGCCACATTTGCTACAAATGCAGACTTGAATTCGTCATAAACAGATGCTTCCACCAGATAGCGGCTACGTGCACAGCAATCCTGACCGGCATTGCCAAGATAGGAACTGCATGAGCCGGCTGCTGCCGCAATATCTGCATCTGCAAAGACGATGCTCGGAGATTTCCCTCCAAGCTCAAGCGTGACTCGCTTGAGGGTCGCAGTCCCGGATTGCATCACCGACTTGCCTGCACTGGTCGAACCAGTGAAGGATACTTTTCTAACATCAGGGTGGGCTGACAATGCCTTACCAGCATCGTCGCCACCGGTGACCACTGTAAGGACGCCTAAAGGAAGACCAGCATCCGCAGCTAAGCTCGCCAGCATGAGCGCAGTTAACGGAGTAGAAGGAGCAGGCTTTAGGACTGCTACATTTCCGGCAGCAAGACAGGGAGCAACTTTCCATGTTGCGATCAGGAGCGGAAAATTCCAAGGCACAATTAAGCCACACACGCCAACTGGTTCACGGAAAGTCATACCGACACCATCTGTCCGGTTTGTGATGGTTTCACCAGATTGTAACGAAATCGCTCCGGCAAAGTATTCAAAAACCCTAGCTGCCGCTCCAACCTCCCATTCGGCATCGCCAAGCGGTTTACCGGCATTGCGTGCTTCAAGCGTAGCGAACTCAGCCATGTTCGCCCGCAACCGGGCAGCAATCGCTAACAACGTAGCGGCTCGTTCTGCAGGGGATTTACCTGACCAAATCCGGGATGCAAAGGCACTTTTTGCTGATGCAACTGCCACATTCACGTCCGATGCGCCACATTCGGCAACACTGGCAAGTACAGTGTCGGTCGCGGGTTCGATGATCTCCCTCGTAGATCCATTCGCCGCGGCGACATAACCACTCGGTCCAAACCAGACGTTTTCTTGTATCACAATCGACTCCTGATGTTTTCCGTCGACAGAGAGCCCGGAAAACTGTTCTTAATAATAACAGGCTGGCGGTCCAAAAGGCATTTACAGGAGGCTATCAAGAGACAGTTTCATCAACGAATCCAATGGCAAATCTGAAAAACAAAATTGAAAGATTGGCATAACGAAGAAAAGCGCCTCCAATACCCGGGGGCGCTTTTGCTGATGGTTGCTGTCGTCTAGTCTTCGCGGAACACAGCGGTTGCATTTGGCGTAATCGACCGCTTCCATGCGACGGTGGTTCCCGGAGCGCGCCAAGATTGAGATGGTCCTTTGAACCACTTGGCGTGGCCATCGGCAAGAACGTATACCGAGCCACCGTTATGGCGGAATCTGGCTGCACAGTAGTTGTCGGCCCATCCAATCAAGCGCCCAGGCAAGGTTGGAAAACCTGACTCTACGGCAGAGCATGCGGTTGTAACATCATCCCCTCCCGAGTTTCCAACATAACCGGAACCTTCCATGGCCAACACAACACCAGCCGGACCTTCAACGCTCGCCAGCGTTTGGATGCCATTCGGGAACCACCCAAGGTTTAGCGCACTTCTGTGCATCGTTGGCATCAAGTTGGAGTTATTGGTATAGCTGAACGATCTTGAGAAAAACGCGGATTTATCTGCAGTAAAGCGCTGAAACGGCACCGGATCACCGGTTGCCAGCTGTAAATTCTGAGGTGACTTGCTGATACTTGGGCAAGTCCACAATCCGGCATCTTTGCGACCAACAAGGTTTGCACCAGTAGCGCCAGCTCCAGCCTTCATGTACGGGTCTGTTAGGTCCTGCCACGATACGGCCGCCGTCATACCGACAAGGACGTAACTTCCGAGTGGGAATGTTTCATCGTAGTCCTGCGCGTACATCAGAACTCCAAGACCAATTTGTTTCATGTTTGAAACACAGGTCGCCTGCCTTGCCTTTTCTCTTGCCTGTGCAAAAACAGGAAAAAGAATGGCCGCGAGTATGGCGATGATTGCGATCACCACCAAAAGTTCGATGAGCGTAAAGCCCTGTGAAACTTGATTACGGTTTGATTTCATGACCGTGTGCTGTTCTCCAACTTCCGCAGATAATGTTATAATGCTCAGGTCAGCCCGAGACGAACTTGTCCGTGGGAGGGCGGGCCACCCGCCATCTACCATGAATAAGAAAATTATTGTACTCGGTTCAGGTCCGATACGCATCGGCCAAGGCATCGAATTCGATTACTGCTCCGTCCACTGTGTTTGGGCACTTCGCGAAGCAGGCCACGAAGCCATCATCATCAATAACAACCCCGAGACGGTTTCGACTGACTTCGACACCAGCGACAGGCTGTACTTTGAGCCACTAACTGCGGAAGATGTCCTCAACATCATCGAGCGGGAAGGCCCCATAGAAGGCGTTGTTGTCCAGTTCGGTGGGCAGACAGCCATCAATTTGGCACGTTCTCTCGCAGATGCCGGAGTAAGGATTCTTGGATCGTCGGCAGATTCTATTGACCTTGCCGAAGACCGTCATCAGTTTGAAGCCCTTCTGCGCAAGCTGGATATCCCGAAACCTGAGGGTCGGGCTGTAACCACTGCGATTGCTGCAGTTGCCGTTGCGAATGAGATTGGCTATCCGTGTCTCGTGAGGCCATCGTATGTGCTCGGCGGCCGCGCGATGGAAATCGTCTACACCGAGGACGAGCTCGTGAACTACATGACTTATGCCGTGGATGTCTCGCCGAAGGCTCCGATTCTGGTAGACAGGTACATCGTAGGACGGGAGCTGGAAGTCGACTGTATTTCTGATGGTGTTACGTGTCTCCTCCCGGGAATCATGGAACACATCGAGCGGGCTGGCGTGCACTCAGGTGACTCGATGGCTGTGTATCCTCCTCAAAATGTCTCCGATACGACAAAGCAAAAGGTTGTTGACTACGCTGTCCGTATCGCGAAAGAGATGAACGTTGTAGGGTTGATGAACATCCAGTTTGTCTGTGATGGCGATGAGCCTTACGTCATTGAGGTTAACCCTCGCAGCTCACGGACCGTACCTTACCTTTCAAAGATTACGGGTATCCCAATGGTAAAGGTGGCAACCCGCTGTATTTTAGGTGAGGCACTTACTGACATGGGCTTCCCGGAAGGGCTGTACCCGGAGCAGAAGAATCCAGCTGTCAAAGCCCCGGTTTTCTCATTCCAAAAACTGGTTGGTGTTGATAACGCTCTCGGCCCGGAAATGAAGTCGACCGGCGAGGTTTTGGGTCAGGATGTTACGTACCCCGGGGCTCTTTACAAGGCGATGGTCGGTTCAGGATTACGCCTCCCAATTACAGGAACAGTCCTGTTTACGGTTGCTAACGCAGACAAGGACGAAGCTCTTCCTATCGCGCGTGAGTTTGCAGCTATGGGCTATACGTTGCAAGCAACGGCTGGTACCGCGGCATATTTTTCAGCGAATGGTTTACATGTCGACAGGGTTGCAAAGATTACTGAATCTACAGATAATCTTGTCACGCGTATTCACTCGGGAGAGGTCGGCTTGGTCATCAATACACTGTCTAAAGATAAGCGTATTGAAGAGGAAGGTCAACTTATACGCAGGGCAACCGTCGAGCGTTCCGTCCCGTGTATGACATCCCTGGACACCGCAGCAGCTCTACTGCTTGCACTTAAGGCGAGGGGGGATGGCAGCTTTGGGGTGATGACTGTAGACGAGTACTTAACTGCGTAAACGACACGTTTGGCGCACATAGATGCGAAAGCCACGGTTCTGGACTCAGCTGAAATCCAAAACCGTGGCTTTATAGTTACTGCGTCGACTCAGCCTTTGATGGCACCAACGATTGCTTCGGCATCGATTCCGTAAGCGGCAAGCAGCTCAGCAGTCTTGCCCGACTGTGGCATCTCACGAATTGCCAAGTGAACAAAACGCTTGGGAGCGACCCCATTTGCGGTCAGAGTTGCGAGGACTGCATCAGCAATGCCACCCTCTACCCAGTGATCCTCCGCTACGACGAGCAGTGGGGTTTCACGTACAGCCTTCAGCAAGACAGCAGTGTCGATTGGCTTGACAGAATAGAGATCGACTACGCGAACGTTATTCCCTTCAGCTGCGAGCTGGTCCGCTGCCTTGATAGCTTCATGCAAAGTAATACCAGCAGCGATGACAGTTGCATCGTTGCCTTCACGCACCGTGTACGAACCACCAAGCTTGACTTCCGTACCCTTTGGATAGAGTACAGGTGTGGCCTCGCGTGTCGCACGCATGTAAGAAATGCCCTTTGTATCAGCCATTAGTGGAATCAACGCAGCGGCTGTGGTCGCATCGGATGGATACAAAACGGTTGATCCAAACACTGAGCGCATCATGGCAATGTCTTCCAGAGCCATTTGGCTTGGACCATCTTCACCAATCGAAACGCCGGCATGCGTTCCAACGAGTCTCAGGGATGCGCGGCTGACCGCAGCCATTCGGATTTGGTCGTATGCACGGCAGAAAAATGCAGCAAATGTGGCAGCGAACGCTACCTTCCCCTGCACATCAAGGCCCTGCGCGACGCCTACCATGATTTGCTCAGCGATATAGCACTGGAAGTGGCGCTCAGGGAATGCCTTTCCAAAAAACTCAAGATAAGTTGAGTTTCCGACTTCGGCATCAACAGCAAAGCAGTTCGCACGGCTGGCTCCAAGTGCAGCAAGTGCATCACCAAATGCTTTACGCACAGCCACACTTTGTCCAACGGTGTAGTTAGGAAGGTCTAATGGCAAATCTGTGACTACGTCTTGCGTCGCTTCGTCAACAGGCAGCTGCGGCTTGACAATGAGTCCGGCGGGATTTCCGAGCTCTGCGAGGGCTTTTTCTGCATCGGAGGCAGAAAGTGCCTTACCATGCCAGCCAGCCACCCCGGACAGGAAGGATACTCCCCCGCCCTTTTCGGTTTTGGCAAGGATTGCGACCGGGCTTCCTGTGTGAGCGACGGCTGCAGCAAGTGCATCGTTGATGGCTTCAACACAGTGGCCATCAACCTCAATCGCATGCCAGCCAAACGCCTCGACTCGGGCACGGTACTTTGCGATGTCATGCCCTAGCGCCGTCTCACCGCGTTGCCCGAGCTTGTTGATATCGATAATGGCGATAAGGTTGTCGAGGCCTTCCTGGCTTGCAACTGCCATGGCTTCATAAACAGAGCCTTCGGCCATCTCAGAATCACCAAGGACGCACCAGGTGCGATAGTTGAGTTTCTCGATTTTACGTGCGGCAATCGCAACACCAACAGCAATTCCAAGTCCCTGACCAAGCGAACCCGTTGCAGCATCTACGTGGGGAATTAATGGCGTCGGATGGCCCTCATAAATGGAACCAAACTTGCGAACGGAAAGAAGATCTTCTTCTGAAATGGCATCTGCCGCACGGTACATGCCGTACAGCACGGGACAGGCATGTCCCTTGCTAAAGATGAGGTGGTCATTGGAAGGATGGTTAGGATTTGCGTAGTCATAGCGCAGGTAACTGGCTTGGAGGACAGCCATGACATCCGCGATGGACATACCCGATGTTGGGTGACCGCTACCTGCAGCAGTGGTGCAGCGAATGGAGTCAGCGCGAAGCTGAGCGGCCAGATTTTTCCACAACAAAACGGTTTGTGATTCAGGCATTATCAACAGGAAAACCTTTCAGAGAGTCCCGGCATTCTACCGTGATGCGAACATCGGGATTCACTACTGCAGGTTTAACTATTCTGCGTCTTTGACGGCTGCCAAAACCTTTGCTGCGTGCCCATCCACTTTGACTTTAGGGAACACGGCCTTAATATGGCCATCCTTACCGATCACAAAAGTCGTCCTCTCGATACCCATGTACTTTTTGCCGTAGTTCATCTTCTCAACCCAGACGCCAAACGCTTCGCAAACCGTACCATCCGGGTCTGACAGCAGCGGGAAGTTGAGTGAGAACTTTCCTGAAAACTTGGCGTGGCTTGCTTCTGAGTCCTTAGATACACCGAAAATGACAGATCCTGCGGCTGCAAACTCTGCTTCGAGGTCTCTAAAATCACATGCTTCCCGCGTACATCCAGGTGTGTCATCCTTCGGGTAGAAGTAAAGGACAATTGCCTTGTTACCGAGGTAATCACTGGATGACACAGTGCCAGCATCCCCGGTTCGAAGTGAAAACTCAGGGGAAATCTCCCCGACGATTGGTCTTGCCATTAGTAAATCCTCTTTGCGGTCTTGCGATGCTTATAACACTGTCTGCGAATCGTTGGTTCGCGTTTTTTGGCAGGTAGTTCTTGAAAGTTTGAATGGCACCGTAACCATTCATGACTATCGGCGCTGTTCGTTTACCCATTCGGTCTCAGAAACACCAGCCGAATAGTTCGTAAATCGCGCAAGCGTGAACAAAAGGTCACTGCATCGATTCAGAAACACAAGAATCATTGCGTCCGCCGGGTTCTCAAGCGTTGATACAGCAATACGTTCTGCTCTCCGGATAACCGTTCTTGCTCCATGGAGCGATGAAGCACACATAGTGCCTCCAGGGAGAATGAATGATCGCAACTCTGGCAGCTGTGATGTGCATTGGTCAATCACAGCCTCGCACCAATCCGTGTCTGATTGAATCAATCTTGGAACATCCCAGATGGTAGTTTCTCTTGGAGATGCGACATCTCCGCCAGCAACGAACAATCTTCGTTGTAGCGCAATCAGCGTTTCATGCATCCACGCATCTAAAACATCGTCTGTGTTCAGCTGTGCAGTTGCGACTCCCAACCAGGCATTTGCCTCGTCGATTGCGCCAAGGAGGTCAATCCTGGTATCTGACTTCGAGACCCTCTGTCCATCAAAGAGATCTGTTTCACCGGAATCACCTGTCCTCGTGTAAATGCGCATGGAGAACTCTATCCAAAACAGTTTGTGATTCGCAAGGCTTCGCCCACTGAACCGCTTGGTGGCGCATTCGTCTACAGTGCATATGCCCAGCCTTCATACTGGTACACTAAAGAGGCTATAACCAAACTCCGGGAACACTTATGAAACCAGCGACCATTGTCTTCACGTTTTCGTCAATCCTGATGGCGGGAGGCGTGCATGCGCAGTTGCCGACGCCTGCACCCATCCAGATATCCGAGCCTCTAACGCTCCAAAAAGCTATCAAGATCGCTGTAAGCCGTCAACCATCCCTTGGAGCCGCAACAGCAACCCGTCAGGCGAGTGAGGCTCGACTTCGGCAGACACAATCTGCCTATCAGCCCCGCGTCACACCTACGTACACGTTCCAGCAGCTGGATTCGACCGGTATAATCAACCAGATTCTCCCAGGTGGTATCGTCCAGCCTGTGCAGCAGTCCCGTTCGGTAACAACCCGACAGGAGGACCTCTCTCTATCGCTGCGCTTGTTTGACACCGGTGCCCGGGACATGAATGCACGTCAGAGCCGCCAGTCGCTCATTAGTAGTGAGCTCGCGGAAGCGAACGTCCGCCAGACGGTGATTGGTAATGTTGCAGACACCTTCTATGCGGCACTACGTACACAGGCGTTAGTGGATGTCTCCCGCTCACAAGTTGAGAGGACGAAAAACACACTTGATCTTGTCACCGCACAGATTGAAGCAGGCGTTGCAGCAAAAAAAGATGACTTGCAGCCGCGCGCTGATTACCTCAACGCACAGGTCACACTGCTTCAGGCAGAGAACAATGCACAAATCGCGCTTACTCAGCTGCGAACCGCGATGGGCATCATCGAGAACATTCCAATCGAGTTGTCCAAAGTTGACATGCCCGCTGCGGATCGAAAGTTAACTGCCGAACTTCCGGTACAACAAGGACTCACATCCCCGGCAGTGATTTCCCAGATTGTCAAGAAGGCCTTTGAGTCCAGACCAGACATCAGGCAAGCGGAGATGACAGCTGAAATATCTGCGACCACGGTTCGAATCGCGAAGATTTCTGCCGGGGTTACTGTGACAGCCGATGTCGCTGCCCGCTACCAGTTCGATGCAGCCAACGACCCCTTGCGCTCTATTGGTAACAACCAGCAGGTGACACTGGCCGCGACCTATCCACTGTTCGATGGCGGAAATGTACGTAACGGTGTACGTGCAGCCGAAGCGCAGCAGCGCTCGCAGGAGTACAACGTTCAATCGCAGCGTCAAAATGTCGCCCTTGAAGTTGAACAGGCTATCCGTAATCTTGAGCAGGCACGACTTAGTCTCCCGGCAACGCAGGCAGCTTTGGAAGCGGCACAAACGGCTTTCGAAAAGGCAGTTGAGAGCAAAAAAGAAGGTATTGGGACTGTGGTTGAAATCATCACCGCGCAAACCGCACTGGTCCAATCCCAAACAAATGCAGTACAAGCAGTCTTCAACTACTATTCGGCAGATGCGCGCCTGGCACGCGTTCTAGGACAATCTGAGCGTATAGCCCAATAAATCGCTTGGATATTCCGAATCCGTGAAATCATCACAAACCAAACCCAATCACCTTTTTTCGATTGACTTTCGTTCGCTGGCTGCAACACGTATTGCAGCCGGCGTTTACTTATTTTGCGATGTCATTCAGCGCATGGGAGATGTCTCTGCGCATTACTCCGATGCGGGCGTCTTTCCGCTCGCTGCGCTTCGCGAATGGTGGGATGGCAACCTTTGGTGGATGCTCACGGTACATTCCTTGGACTCAGGTTCCACCTGGCCACTATTTGTGTTTGCTATCCAGCTTGTTTTCGCAGCCCTGATGATTGTCGGCTTTCAGTCTCGTTTTGCGGTAACGATGTCTTGGGTGCTGCTGGTTTCCATGCAAAACCGAAACCCGCTCATCCTCCACGGCGGAGACCAGATGCTACGTGCTACGTTGTTTTGGTTGATGTTCCTTCCAATCGGAGCCACTTGGTCTCTTGACGGCTCAAATGCGATTCGACGCGCATATGGACAACCTGTTCAGGAATCGCTGACATCAATTGCCTCAGCCGGCCTACTTCTACAGACAACCATTGTCTATCTCTCGACAGCCCTACTAAAGCACTCTAAGGAGTGGTGGTCAGAAGGGTCGGCGATGTACTACGCTCTGAATATCGGCCAATTCAGATTGCCGCTTGGCGGCATCGCAAAAGACTTACCACCAATAGTCCTTCAATTGTCAACGTGGATGACGCTGGTATTTGAGATTCTTGCACCGCTGATTGTCCTCTCCAAAAATAACCTGGCTCGCAACCTAACTATCCTGGCTGCATTTGTGTTTCATCTGGTGTTTATTGCTCTCCTGATGGATGTGGGACCAATCAGCTTTGCCAGCTGCATCCTGTGGATCCCATTTATTCCTGGAAGTACTTGGGATGCCTGTAATAACCATAAAGGTACGCAATCACTCAAGCTCTTGGCATCTGGGATTCTTACACCAATAACCTCGTGGCGCGAAAAGCGAATTGCTAAGTGGGTGTTGACCGAAAAACCTGTACCAGTTGTCAACACATCGATAATTGGACAAGTGATGGCAGCTTTATCCCTCTTGTACATCCTTCACTGGAATGCGTACAACCTCAACCCATCATTGAAGCAATGGTTTACTCCCGTTGCCAATTCGTTGAGGCTTGATCAATACTGGGGGATGTTTGCGCCAAAGCCGATGGCTGATGATGGCTGGTTCACGATGATGGCTGCCCTCGATGATGGTCGACGTGTCGACCTGTTTCAAGATGGACGCCCACATACTTTTGAACGTCCGGCAGATATTGTCCATATGCACAAAACCACGCGTTGGGCCAAATACTGGATGAATATGTGGATGGAAAAGCACGGTAAATTCCGGAAATACGGAGTTGCCTACATGCGTAGTCAATACCAAATCCAACATCCCGACCGGGAAATCAAACAGCTAAGTTTCTACTACCACTTGGATGTAATTCCTGCGCCAGGACAGCGGCGCGCTCCGGTTCAGCCAACTCTGATTTGGACAGAATCATATGTCAATCCGCTTGCACCGCCTCTGGCACCGATGTCCGATTAAGTTATTCGGCGATTCCAGAAACCTTGCTGGCATTGGCGTCGAAGCCCTGCCGTGGCCAATATGAAACTACTCACCAGAACAGGGATACATAATCGCCTTAATCCCGGTGGCTAAGCCTGTCGTCTCATCACACTCAACGATAGCAGCATGGATTTCGGCAGGGCCATCGGCAAGTGGTACAGGGGGTCCAAAGCCCGATTTCATGCGCTGAATCGACCCTGCGACACTTTGCCCCAAAATTGAGTCACGAACACCGCACATCCCTACATCAGAGAGGAAAGCAGTCCCTCGAGGCAACAGTCGCGCATCCGATGTTTGTACATGGGTATGAGTCCCGATGAGTCCGCTCACACGACCATCAAGGAACCAAGCAAGCGCTGCCTTCTCGCTCGTCACTTCTGCGTGCATATCGACAATCGTGACTGCCGCCTTGGATCGGATGCACTCGAATGCTCGCTCTGTCGCAGTGAACGGACAGTCAGCCGGCGACATATGAACCCTTCCAATGGTATTGATGACACCAACAACCACGCCGGACTTAGAGCGATACATTCCAAACCCGCGGCCGGGTACGCCTATCGGGAAGTTCACAGGGCGGAGGACACGCTGCTCCTCGTCAAACCACTCATAACTTGCCTCACGTGCAAACGCGTGGTTACCAAGAGTTACAACATCAACGCCTGCAGAAAGAAGCTCAGCCTGAATTGGCCCCGTGATACCACGGCCCGCAGCAGCGTTCTCACCATTTGCAATCACAAAATCAATTGCAAATTCCGCAATCATTCCGGGGAGATGTTGAACAACGGCATCGCGGCCAGACTTACCGACGATGTCCCCAAGGAACAAAATTCTCAAAGCGTACGTTTCCGCAGAGTAAGCATCGTCGTCAGTCTATCAACTGTTTCCCCACCTTGGCTAAGAACGTCCCATCCTTTATCTCCTGAAGACATTTAGCAGTGACACCGCTGCAATGACACTACCCGCGACCCGATTAAAGTCGAAGCGGTTCATCCGCTTGTTTGGCATCACCTCAATGACATCACCGTCCTGAAGTAGCATCGCGGCATCTGTATCGCGGTCCAAATCAGCAACCCCACTAACAAGCTTTCCATCCACCGAAAGACGTCGAACAATAACCGTCTTGCGATTTGCTCCGTCGAGGAGTCCTCCAACCTGTCCTATTGCCTGTAACAGCGTCAGTGGCGATGTCAGCGATACGCTTCCGGCGTTTCGAACGGCTCCAGTCACTGTGGCTTCGGCCTTACGAATTCGCTTTGGGACAATGACCGTGTCACCATCCAGCAGGAGGATGTCACTTGTAAGATTCCCACTCAGGAGCGCTTCGGCATCTACAAACACCTCCTGGCTATCCCGTCGGACGGTCACGCGCTTTGGATCACCAAGGGCTGTAAGGCCACCTGCCTGCTGCAGGGCCTGCGATACTGTAGTACGGGTGCTGAGCGCAATGATTCCAGCTTTTTGATCTTTGATCTCGCCAATTACGCGGGCAACACCGGCTAGTTGCTCGACCGAGAGGACGTAAACCCTATCAGATGGCTCTATTGCCGGGTTTACATCTACTCCAGACGCCTGACCAGACGAAAACTTACGATAGTCGATGACAATCAGGACGCCATTACGATCCAGTTGTACACGGCCAGTATCGGATGATGGCTGTAAACCCGCACCATCTAGCACATCCGATAGGCGCATCCCCTTTTTGAATGATAAGCCCCCTGGACGCAGTACTGCCCCTCCGACGATGACTTCTTTTGCCGGCCGACCGATGATGTCAACGACAACATCCGGACGTTTCAACAGCTGGAGCTGGATAATTCGCGCGGTTATCCGTTCAGCGGCGAGGGCGGTAGATGTCCCAGCCAAATCCATCTGGCCAAGTCGTGGTGCAGTGATGTTGCCATCGGTATCCACCAGATACGTACCAGAAAGGCTGACGGCACCTGCAACTCTGATACGGACAGTGTCACCAATATCCAATGGGCCAGGATAAAGCTGCACCACCTGGCCGGCATCCTGTTGCCTTAAATGGAGGCTTGGGTACGCTTGTACCGGGATGGCTGTCATCACGAATAATCCCACAACTGGCATCATCAACCGGACATTCATCTCAAATCACTTCTCCGTCGAATCACAGCAAACGGGTAGACTGTATTCTGCATGAATACCACAGATAACCCCAATGATACTGTCGCACAAGTACGTACCGCACTGCAATCGGTAATTGACCCAGATCTTGGCCGTGACCTCGTGTCGCTTGGGATGATTAAGGACATCATCGTTGACGATGGCATTGCAACGTTTACAGTTGTGCTCACAACCCCAGCCTGTCCGCTCAAGGACTTTCTGGAAGGACAATGCCGTGAAGCGGCGATGACCGTACCAGGTATTACAGAAGTCAGGATTTTGATGACGGCCAAGGTCGTGAGTAAGCGCCCGATGGGTGGGGCTATCCTTCCGGAGGTCAAGCATGTCATTGCGATCGCGAGTGGAAAAGGCGGTGTCGGTAAGTCTACCGTGTGCGCAAACCTGGCCATTGCGCTTGCGCAGGCAGGTGCCGCCGTTGGCGTGATGGATGCCGATGTTTACGGACCGACCATCCCAATGCTGATGGGTGTTGACGATGAGGTTCTCGAGCAGACGACATACGACGGTCCAGATGGTAATCCCATCAAAAAGCTTCTACCGGTGCATCGTCACGGAGTGAACATCGTTTCCATGGGCTTTCTCATCGAACCAGGACAACCAGTAGTGTGGCGTGGTCCGATGCTGGGAAAGGTTGTCAATCAGTTCCTCGGGGATGTAGCCTGGGGGCCGCTTGATTACCTCTTGGTGGACTTACCGCCAGGTACGGGCGATGTCACGATGAGTCTCTGTGAAGCAATCCCACTTACGGGAGCCGTGATTGTGACCACTCCACAGGATGTTGCGGCATCGATTGCTGTCAAGAGTCTGCGCGCATTCCAGCGGTTCAACGTGCCGATTCTGGGAATTGTCGAGAACATGGCTTACTTTGTTGCCCCTGATACCGGTAAGCATTATCAGATATTTGGTCATGGCGGCGGTCAATCAGCTGCCGAGGAGCTCAAGGTTCCCTTCCTCGGAGAGCTGCCGCTTGATATGCCGATGCGTCGTGCAGGAGATGAGGGCGATCCAATCCTCACTACGCATCCAGAGAGCGAACAGTCTATCTACCTCAAGGAAATCGCAGGCAAACTCGCCCGACAGATTAGCATCGAAAGTAGAAAGTTCAGGCCATTAAACGTCGTCTGATGGATTGCTATCCGCGTTGGACTTTCCACCAAGAAGATCATCAGCAATCGACGATGCGATATCCTTCGCCTCGCTGTCAGCCTCCCTTGATGCTGCTTGCACATCGGAGGCTGCGGGCTTGACGCCGCGGATGTAATAGGCTTCAGCAACTTTTCCCACTGCGACTGTTCCGGACCAGGCGATCACCCCTTTGAGGACAACGCCTGCACCTGCAGGTACCCAGCCAGCGGCTTGTCTCGCGACGGATCGCCACCCGAATGCCGCGCCAACCGTCGAAAGAATTTCTTTGACCTGCGTCGTGATTCCTGGCCGCTGTCCATAGATTGCGCCAAGACGCAAAACCATCATTGTTTGATTTTTCGTTAAAACAATTAGGTCTGCAAAGGACGATGCTGGAAGAAATGGCGCCGTAATCGGCAGGATGCCAGGAATGGCAGAGAGCATTGCAAACTGTAAGTTTGCAAGTGCCACACTCTTGACGACCCACGAAGCGGCGGCATTTCGGAGACCTGGAAAGCGTCGTCCAAGGGCAACTGCGAGGTCTGGGCGGAGCTCCATCATGCGGGCAGCACATGTCTCAAATGTGCCCGAATAAGAAATACTCGCAGCATCACGCATTCCTATACGGCTGGTCTCAGAACTTACATACAGCCTGAAGGCATAGACCTTAGCCGTTATGGCGTCTGGAGGCAAAAGTAGGTGCGTAACGTATGGACTGGAAGCGTTACCACCACAAAGCATGCTGATGGTAGCCTGTGAAGCAACTTCATCACCGATGACCGCAATCCGTGCCTCACGCATCGCTTCCGTGGTCACAACCCGGGGGCTGACCTCTGAAACAATCCTCCACCAGGACATTGCTGTGCCAGCTGTATCGGTCCAGAGTGTTCCCATAGTGTATTAACGTCCGAGAGACATATAAGGTGCCCGAGACAAGTCCATCAATTCACGAACAAGCGGCACCATCGAAGGATCTGCGTCATACAGCCATTCGTTAAGTGCTGCCTGGTCGATTTCCTCACGCTCACTCTCGAGTAGTCGCCGGACAATGCCTTTGTCACAACGCCGTGCAAGGTCATCGATGGTTGCGATATCAGGATGAAGTGATGTTCTTCTATCCCAGCGTTGTTTGCCATCGGATTCCTCGTTGCTGTCGAACGCAAAACACCATGTGTAGAACAGCTGATAGACAGTGGAATTGACTGATTCCCAGGGCACGCTTGGACGTTCCGCTTCAAACCAGGCGTGTAGACGGTCCTTAGCCTCTTTTAGGCTCATCGGTTCCGTATTTTCCGTCCGGAACATGCTGTACAAGGTGTCGAGAACTGCCTTTCGGTCGACGTATGGTACATGCCTAAAGTTTAGATCTCGGAGCACGGTACGATAGCGCTCGGCAAGCGGAGAAAACGTGAGCGGTTGTGGCAATGACTTGGCAAGGTCTTCATATGCCTCTGCCCATGTCAAGCCCATGGCTGCGGACAGTGTGGTCGGACACACGATAAACCCTGCGGATTCATCAGGGACCAACCTAATCTCCCTGCCGTAGCGGCTTAGAAACGCTGCAAATGTCCCGCAGCCAAACTGTGACTCCAAAAAGCCGGGGCAGGCCGTTTCCACAGCCATTCGCAAATCCCGAAGAGCGACCGGCACATTACCGCATGCGTCCATCGCATCTGCGATTAACCGTGGCGGGTCAGCGACTACGCTTGCGCCTGAAGCGACTCGTGGATTTACCCACTGACGGTCAACAATGTCATCGTAATAGATGAAGCCATCACAAGCTTTCGCAAGGTATGCACTCGAGTTTGCCCGAACTCCAAGCCCTATCACATGTCGTCCCAGTTCACGAAGCTTCATAACCAACGGGGTAAAGTCACTATCCCCGGAAACGATTGCAACGTGTGTGATTTCCGAGTGTCTGAGGGCCGTTTCCATAGCATCAATGGCAATGCGGATGTCTGCACCGTTCTTGCCACGCTGCGTCAGGTGAAACGTCTGTACGGGTTCCGTAGCATTATCGAGCAGGTCACTTCGATAGTCCCGACAGTACCCCCAATCCGCATACGCACGCTTTACGATAATACGACCATTGGTGCTATCGAGGATAGCTTGAAGCATTCGATGGATATCGACACGTGATGGCTCAAACTGTTCTTCGATGCTTCGACGAATGTTATCGAAGTCTATGAAAACAGCTACTTTGACATCTTGTACTGCTCGTTCCATTACTGTGTTGCGTGCTTCTTAGACTTACTACGGAGCTTTGCAAAGGAAAGTTCGCCGCGCCCAAAGATCCCTTGCGGTCGAACAAGCATCATCACAATCAACAGCAATGCATATGTAACTAACCGATATTGATTGAACTGTGCACCAAGAGAAGACCGAAGGATTTCTGGCAGTGCCGTCAAAACCACGGCACTTAGAATAGATCCCGTCACAGACCCAAGACCACCTAGTACAACGATGGTGACAAAGTCGAACGAGCGTACGAAGTTGAAGCTGCTGATAAGAATCGTTTGTTCATAGTGTGCAAAGAGTGCACCGCCAACACCAGCAAAGAACGATCCGATGACGAAGGCATTGACTTTCGTACGCGTCGTATCAATCCCAACAGCTTGTGCGGCAACTTCATCTTCACGTACAGCAAGGTATTGCAACCCGGAAATTGAGAAGCGAAGATTTCTAGCAAAGAGAATCACCGCAATCGCGACACCGAACACCCAGAAGAAGTTGGTGATGGCTGGTACGGACACACCGAGGTCCAAGTTACCACTAAAGCCACGCGGTCCACCGACAGCATCGTTGTTTTCCACAACAACTCGGATGATCTCGCCAAATCCCAATGTAACAATGGCCAGATAGTCCCCTCGGAGGCGAAGACTTGGAAGCCCAACTACATAGCCGATGAGAGCAGCCGCAAGGCCACCCGCCATCATCGATGCGACCATTGGTCCAGCACCGACAGCGAGTGACATCCAACCAGTGCCAATTTGTCCATCCTTTGGAAGATGTCCAAAGATATCATTATGGCCGTATACGGTCAGAGCCGCACCAACGTAGGCACCAACGGCCTGAAACCCAGCATGTCCGATCGAGAATTGACCAGTAAATCCATTAATCAGATTCAGCGACACCGCCATAATGACTGCAATCCCGGACAGCATCAGGACACGGTAGACAAGGTCATCCATATAAATCGGCAGCATCACGGAAAGCGTTGCCAACACACCGATGATAGCCAGTGCGATGACATAGTTGATTGGTTTTGTCATCTCAGACTTTCTCCGGAGTGTTCTTGCCAAGCAGTCCTGCAGGACGAATTAAGAGGACGAGAATGAGAATCAGGAATGCGACAGCATCGGTCCAGCGACTCGGATCAAAGTCAGTTGCTCCGAACTTGATATGCGGCGCGCCTTTAATGAACGATTCCGAGATACCCATTAACAGGCCACCAAGCATCGCGCCAGGAATAGATCCGATTCCGCCGACGACAGCAGCCACGAATGCCTTAAGACCCATTTGAACGCCCATCAGTGGGAGGAGGCTCTTAAAGGTCAATCCGCCAAACAGGACTCCACCCGCAGCAGCGAGTGCTGCGCCAATACTGAATGTAAAGGCGATGACATTATCGGTTGGAATCCCCATGAGACCTGCAGCATCAAAGTCATGGGAAACAGCGCGCATCGCCTTACCCATTTTCGTCTTTTGAACGATGTACCACAGCACCGCCACCAGTATTGCTGAGACCACGACCATCACGAGCTGGTGTTTCGAAATGGTGATACCACCCGCCTGAATCGTAGAGTCCGGACCAGATGGCAAGATCTCAGGATAGAACTTTGGGTTGACGCCAAATACAAATGGTAGCTGGGCGGCGCCTTCAATAAAAAGTGAGACGCCGATAGCGGTAATCAGCGCTGTCAGCCGGGGAGCGCGACGAAGCGGCCTGTAGGCAAAGCGTTCAATCACTAGGCCAAGGAGTACACATGCGGCCATCGCTATCAGCAAAATTGGCAAAAGCTGCACAAGCCCTGCGAATACAGTCTTCTGCGCCGTAACTTTAAGCCATCCACAGGCATAAAAGCCCACAAAGGAGCCCACCATGAAGACATCCGAGTGAGCAAAGTTAATGAGCCTCAGGACGCCGTATACCATGGTGTAGCCAAGGGCAATGAGGACATAGACACTGCCGAGCTGAATGCCATTGATGAGGATTTGAAGGAACTGGTCCATAAATGCTTAACGGGCAGTGGTTGATTCCACTGCCCGCGTTGCCTTTCTAATTCTTAGGTTCGATGGTCTTTGTGTAGACGAACTTATCGCCCTTAATCTGCACAACGACGCCGGACTTGTTCGCATTACGATTTTCATCCAAAGTAATACGTCCGGTCACCGCATCGTAGTCTTTCGTCTCAGCCAATGCCTGACGAACCTTAGCACGCTCGAAGGAACCTGCACGCTTGATAGCATCCGCGAGAATCATCATTGCATCGTAGCCTTGAGCAACAAGCGCGGCTGGCTCCTTACCATTAGCCTTCTTGAAGGCAGCAACAAAGTCCTGCACACGCTTGGATGTCTCACTAGCGGAGTAATGCGTTGAGAAGTATGCACCCTCAAGCGCACCACCAGGTCCGCCGGCGCCCTTTACGAGCTCAGAGGAATCCCAGCCATCCCCACCCATGAGAGGGGCTTTGATGCCAATCTCACGTGCCTGACGTGCAATCGTTCCAACTTCACCGTAGTAGCCAGGGATAAAGACTCCATCGGCATTCGCAGTCTTTACCTGACCAAGCTGAGAACGGAAGTCAGAATCGGATGCCTTGTAGCTAACATCCGTGGCGATCTTTCCGCCCATTGCCGTGAATTCCTTGATGAAGGCATCTGCAAGCCCAACGGAATAATCCTGGGATGGGTCACGCAAGACGGCAACATTCGAGAGCTTCAGTTCATCCTTGGCAAACTTCGCCATAATGTAGCCCTGGAACGGATCGATGAAGCAGACTCGGAAGATGTAGTCTCCGACTTTGGTGACATCCGGGTTAGTCGATGATGGCGAGATCATCGGGATTCCGGCACGCTGATATTCAGGCGCAGCCGTCTTGGAGCGGCTGGATGCCACTTCACCGAGAACAGCAACGATGTCTGCATCAGATGCAAACTTTACAGCAACTGTCTTCGCCTCTTCGGGCTTTGACTGGTCATCCTGAAGCTCAACCGTGACAGGGTATTTCTTGCCAGCAACTTCAATTCCACCTGCAGCATTGATTTCTGCAAGTGCATACTGAATTCCCGCATCAGATTCCTGACCGAACGTCGCCGTCTCACCGGTCATCGATGAATACTCACCAACCTTAATGGCTTTGACATCTAGGTTCTGCGTCGCCTTGGTGGATGTTTCGCCCACAGCTCCGCCATCCTTCGGGGCCTTACACCCGCCGACACCGATTGACACAAGCGTCGCAACTGCGAGGGCGGACATCCACCCGACACGTACCGTACTGTTCATATCCGTACCTCCAAAAATCAAACCCCACTTACGCAATGATGCGTGCAAGCGCTTCTTCCAGTGACTGCATAATCACCAAAACTGTACTAAGACCGGTGATCTCAAACACTTTTCGCTGCGATGCACGCGGCACCGTCAACACATAAAATCCTTGCTCAGCAACCAGACGCTTATGAACTGCAACCAACATCCCAAGACCTGTTGAGTCTATATAGGAGACATCTGAGAGGTCGATTATCAAGCGAAGCGCGCCGCCATCCATGACCTTGTCCAAATGTTCCCGCACCCGAACAGCCTGATCGATATCGAGTTCGCCATTTAACTGGACAACCGGGACATCAGATACGGTTCGTATATCAATGCTGATTTCAGCCATGCGTCATACTTTCCGTGCAATTTGCACCGTATGCAGAGTGATTCCCGCTAGTATACCAAGCGCAACCAGTGTGAAGAACAAACCAACGCGAAAACTGGCTGGATGATACTTTATTCGTCCGGTGCCACCTAAGAGCAAGGACCCGTCTCCCCCTTTTAGGCATTGCAGAGCTCCTCCGCGCTCAATCACCCAGCCGGCTTCCCGCATGAGTTTGAGACGTATTGGTCCACGATCTTTCGTGTTTGACACAGACCAGCCATTGATAATTCGTGATGCTGCTTCCGCTGGCCAGTGTCGCCCCTTCATTAGGTCGGTCACGTTGCCGTTTGCCAAAATTAGCTTGCTGACGCCAAGCTCAGCCAATACATCTACATTCTCAATTGGCTTCGCACCCGTCCAGCCTTGCATTGACATCGATGACTTAGGAGCCACAGGCTCATACCCACCTGCACTGACCGCACCCCACGTCCCCGGAACATTCGGGATACCAGACATTAGAAACTCGCGAACCTGATTGTCCGTTTGAACACCCGCAAACGATTTAGAATTTGCATATGTTGACCAGACCGAACGGTCATTCTGTGTATAGATGACATCAGTGGCCAGGGGCCTATAGTAATCTGCCGCAGCCGTCCATACCTCGGCAGAGACCAACGGGTACCAGGTTGTAGAAACC
>JBJTQN010000046.1:0-6352 GCA_046075665.1 Armatimonadota bacterium
GGATTCGGAGCTGGACGCTGCAGCTGATATGTTAGTCACTGCTGAGTTTCCTCTTGTTCCGATGTCCGCATCAGGTGAGGCAAAAATCACTGATGTCTGTGCTAAGGACATTTTGGCTGAAGTCGCTGAGGAAAGCGCGCATGCGGTAGCAGACCTCTCGGCTGCAGAGGTTGTGGTTGCACCGCTGGCACCAGCCAACCCCGATTCTGTCATTGGTGTTCCTGCCGTGGAAGCCACGGTTGTGGTGGATGCTGTGAAAGTGGTGGCCAGTGCTCAGGCGGAACCGACGCTGGAAACGGCACTAGTCGTCGAACCTGTGGTTGTTCCCGATGTTGACCAGCCAGTTGTGCCAGCGGGCCTTGAAGCTTTCTTTACAACGGATACCGCTGCAGAGGCTGTTGCATCGGCTGAGACCGCATCGACGGCATTGGTTCCCGTAACAGCCGAGGTTGTTCAACCTGCACCAGAAGCGTATGTGGAAGAGGCTGTAGTCGAAGTGATTGCGGTGCCTGAGCCAGTGGTCCCTGTTGCCGCTCCTGCGGTGAAAAGTCCGGGAGTGGATGCCAGTTTTAGTGGCTTTCAGCCTGCAGCTGCGCTGTCTCAGCCAGTGGTTGCTCCGGCACCTACGGTTTCATCCGAGCGACGTACCGCCGCTGAGCGCCGTGCGGAAGATGCTGAGATCAATGATGTCTGCTCACGGATTGAAGCGCGGCTGGCTGAACGCCGAATGCGTTCATCCAATGTGCGTGTCGTTCCAACGGGTGGAATCGCGATTTTCGGTGGTCTGTTATACGCAATCCCATTTGTAAGCCTTGCGGTCTATGGTTTTGCGATACAGATTGGGACTGCAGGTACCTTTAAGATCACTGCGGGTGTTATTCCATATCTGGTCGAAGCTGCAGCGGCACTACTCTTCCATGCCTATGGTGTTGTGGTCGGTCATAAACTCCTGACAGGCGATCAAAAAGGACGTGTTTACGCAGAGCGCCACCTTGAGCTGCGCCGTTTTATTCTGCCGGCGATCTGGATGACGTTGTTTTTCATCGTGGGTCCGGTTCCGATGGCACTGCCTGGTTTACCGGTCTCTGCAGATACAGCATCCCAGCTGACGCTATCCCCCTTCCAGCTGCGTATTTTCTACATGGTTATTCTGGAGCAGATTTTCTGTGGGGCATGGGATATCTACTTCCGCCGGTCGCGACGTGTTGCTGAGACATATACATCCGAGCCTTATAACTGATACCAGCCCCGGTATTTTCGATTCATGACAAGCAAGGGATGTCCTTATGGACATCCCTTTTGTGCATTTCACACCGCCCCAAAAACTAGCAAACAATTGTTTGATTTCCGGTTCACAACCCACTAGCATAGTAGTCACACAAACAACTGTTCTATTGGAAATACCCACTTTATGATTACGTGCTTTGACTGGCGTGGAATCCGACTGCGTATCGCCCGCAGCATTCAGGGAATCACCTCTGAAACTCCATTGGTGATCACAACCGATACCACAACGGTCCATCAGGCCTGCCCAAAAGCAGCTGCAAACGGTATCCGCAGCGGTCAGACGATTCTTGCAGCCAGGTCGCTCTGTCCCGGTTTATGCGTGCATCCGGATGACCCTCAGGCAGTGCGGGCAGCGGTTGAGCAAGCATGGGACAGGCTTGCAATTGAGTCGTGTTATGTTGAACCGGATGGCCTTGAGCGTTGCTATGTACACCTCGATGACATCCAGGTGGAGCCATGGCTGGAAACGCTTGGAGCGGACATCGCGGAGATTCTGGGCTGTGCGGTGCGGGCGGGTGCCGGGCGGTCGAAGTGGCTGGCATTTCATGCGATGCGTAAGTGCAGGCGTCCTTTTCCGGATGCGATGTATGCAACGGCGGTTTTGCAGGCAGCGGATGCATGGCTGGCACTGGGAAACATAGAGCTTTCAGACATTTCCCTTGAGCTCTCTCCGGGTATTCAGGAGCGTTTTCGTAAGGCAGGGGTGGCAAAGCTGGGAGATGTCATCCGTGTTACCCCGCAGCGCCTTCCAAAGTCACTACGTGCCGATGCCCTTCGTTTGGCAGAGCGTGCTGTGGGCAATGATGCAAGTCCTGTCCAAGCACTTTGGCCCCCGGATTCGCTGACTGAGCAGCAGCGTTTTGCCCCCGGGGATGAGTGTTGCTTTCAGCAGCAGGTTGTGCAGTGCCTCGATGCCCTTACACAAGTCATCAGTCAGCCCTTGCAGCGGCGCGGTGTGTTTGCAAAGGGTTTGGCGGTGGTTGTTGTGGATCAGGATGGCGGAGAGCATAGGCAGGAGGCAACGCTGAAGGCTCCCCTTGCGGATGCAGCAGCGCTTTTACGTGCGGCCAGGCGGCTTTGGGCACGCTTTCCACCCCTTGGCCCACTTAGTGGGATTGCGCTGAGTGCTCTGCGTCTGGAGGCTGGCTCTGCGGCGCAGGGCACACTCTTTGATCTCTTTGGCAGCCCTGCAAGCGTTAAGGATGATATTCACGATGGCCTCGCGGATGGACATGTGCGCGCAGGTTCAGAGCGGGCGCGGCGTCTGCGCTCGGCGGCTGCGTATCTCACGGCCCGTCAGGGGCGGCAGGCGCTTGAAACCGGCAGGAATGTGGGGAGTACACGGGCATCGGATGACTGGATCTCTCCTCTTGGGACACGCCTTCAGGAACGTGTGGATGTCCGACTTGACACGATTGGCCTCCCGACTCACTATCAGCGGACATGCAGGTATGCATCCCACCAGGCCTATGACATCCGCTTTATCCTCGAGCGCTGGCGGGAAGAACAGATTTTACGGAGCACCCTGGATGGCCCAACAAATGACATCGTCTACCGTGTCGAGACCACCCCTTGGTCGATTGCTGAGCTCAGGCAGCGTGGGGAGGTTTGGTACCTGACAGGGATGGTCGATTAGCCAATGGGATTTGTACATCTGCATGTCCACAGCCCATGGAGCTGGTTGGATGGCGCAACCGATATCGAGCAGCTGATTCTGTTGGCAGCAGAAGCCGGGATGCCAGCGCTCGCTCTGACCGACCACGACAATGTCTGTGCTGCTGTACGCTTTACCCAGCTGTGCCGGCAGTACGGTATCCGGCCGATTCTTGGTACCGAGCTGACCATGGAGGATGGCAGCCATGTCACCCTCCTTGCGAGAACCCGTGTCGGATACGCAAATCTGTGCATCTTGCTAAGTCAGGCGCATGCGCTTGGAGGGCGGCGGACACCAGGCTGCAGCTGGGAGAGTCTGTTTGCCCACGCGGATGGTGTTATCTGCCTTAGTGGATGTTCCCGTGGACGAGTGGCAACCCTGATACGGCAGCGCGATTACAAAGATGCCCTTGCACTGGCGCAGCGCTGCAAAGCGGCATTTGGTGCATGGTATTTCATTGAGCTTCAGGATGACTGGACCCCAGGGAGTCTCCCACTGCAGCGGACACTGGCACAGCTTTCCGCACATACAGGCATCCCCCTGGTCGCAACCAATAATGTCCACTATGGGGTTCAGGCGGATGCCGTGGTGCATGAAGCGCTGCGGGCGATGTCATCCGGGACGCCGCTTGGCTTACAGCGTGGCCTGTCGCCCATTAACCATGAGCGCTGGCTGAAGCCCGCTGACATGATGCAGCAGCAGTTTGCTGCATTCCCGGATGCCTGCCGGAATACATTGCTGATTGCCGATGCCTGTGCGGACGTACTTCCTATCGGGGAGGTTCTGACACCTCTTTGGAAGGATGGTGATCCACAGCGGCAGCTGCATAATCTTGCACGTCAGGGGGCAAAAGTACGCTACGGAGTGCTCGACAATGGAAACATCCCACCCGCAGTCGAAAAACGGCTGGCGCACGAACTGGATGTCATCTGCACACTTGGATTTGCAGACTACTTCCTGATGGTTCATAGGATTGTCTCCTGGGCACGGGCACGAGGCATACGCTGTGCAGGGCGTGGCTCGGCAGCGGACAGCTGTGTGGCATATTGTTTGTGGTTCACCGATGTCGATGTCATCGCACGCGGGCTGCCTTTTGCGCGGTTTTTATACGAGGGGAAAACCCCGGACATTGATGTTGACTTTCCAAGTGACCGCCGGGATGAGGTCTTTACCTTTATTCGTGACACCTATGGGGATGCCCATGTGGCGCGTGTCTGTACATTTCATACCTTTCTTGCACGCTCGGCTATCCGCGGGATGGGCAAAGCACTTTCGCTCCCCGAAGATGCAGTGGGCTGGCTGGCAAAGCGTCTGCATCACTTTTTGCGTGCACAGAAAATCGATGAAGCATTTGACAAGTACCCAGAGCTTGCCACGCATACGCACCTCCGTGAGCGCTTTGCCCTGCTGTTTTCGCTCTGCAGCCGTGTGGCAGGCTTCCCAAGGCATATTGGCTCACACTCAAGCGGAGTTGTGGTCAGCCGCCAGCCCCTTATGGAAATCGCGCCAGTGATTCCTGCTGCAGGTGGCGTACTTCCGATTTGGACACTCGATAAAGATGACTCCGAGACGGTGGGAGCGATCAAATTCGATGTCCTTGCTTTGCGGATGCTCTCAGCGGTATCGGATGCTGAACGAGCCATTAAGGTGTATGAGCCGCGCTTCCGCTATGATGCCATCCCGATGGACGATGAGCCCACATACCGTGTCCTCCAATCCGGGCATGCGGTTGGTGTGTTTCAGTTTGAATCGGCTGCACAGCTTTCCCTTGCGGTCAGCCTGCGCCCAAGAAACTTTGAGGATTTAGTCGCGGCAGTGGCACTGATACGCCCCGGGCCGGTACGTGGCAATGTAGTTCAGAGGTTTGTGGGAGCACGTAACGGCTGGCTGCGGATTGATCCGCTACATCCATCCCTTGAACCCATCCTCGCAAAAACCTATGGCTGCATCGTGTTTCAAGAACAGGTTGATCTGGTGATTGCCGCCCTGACGGGCTGGCCCCATATGCGTGCCGAACGCTTTCGTAAAGATCTGGTCAAGCACACAAAGCTGGACACATTAGATGAAGCCGAGCAGCAGTTCCGAAGTGCCGTTGCAGCGGCATATCCGGATATCACAGAAGAGGCCGCCACGATTTTATGGTCACAGCTTGCCGGTTGGGGAGGCTATGGCTTTATTGAAGGGCATGCCGCAGCATTTGCGTTAACGGGCTACCGCAGCGCCTATCTCCTCACGCACAACCCGGCGGAGTTTATTGCCGGGCTGATGAACCATCAGCCGATGGGCTACTACAACGTCAATTCCCTTGCAGCAGAAGCGCGTCGCCGCGGGGTCAGTGTGCTGAATGTCGATATTCATGAGAGCCACGCGGAAACACGGGTGGTTGGAGGTGCGATTCAAGTTGGCTGGAATCTGATCACAGGCCTTGGAAAAGAAGAAGGCCAGCGAATTGACCTTGCACGCAGCCAGGATGGACCATTTACATCCCTGCTGGACTTCTGTATACGCGTGCCTCTTCGCCGGGATGTGATTGAAAACCTCATCCTGTGCGGAGCATTCGACACGCTGGACATGCGTCGACGGGGGCTGGTCCTCAGCCTTGAAGAGACGATTGCGCTTGCCAACCAGCTGCGCGCACAGCGTAACCAACCCAATCTCTACAGCAGTCATGCCATTGAGACGCCTGTTGCCCATGGGATGACTGAGTTTGATGCGTGGCAACGCTATGAATGGACGTGGCGTGTAACGGGTATTTCACCTGATGGTCACGCGTTGGCATTGCTTAGAGATGGCCTGACGCGCTACGGAGCGCTTACCGCTGCAGATGCCAGGAATGTCCGGAGTGGCACCCGGATTCGTGTGGCGGGACTGAATATCCGACCTCACCGTCCTCCGACGCGTAGCGGAAATCCCGTCCTCTTTACAACAGTCGAGGATGAAACCGGGATTTTGCAGCTGATTTGCGCAGGGGATGCGCTGAATACCTGCACGGCGACATTGCTGGTGACACCGCTGATTTTTGTTGAGGGGATTTTGCGACGTAAGGGTACCGGAGCAAGCCTGCAGGTTGAGCAGGTGATTCCGCTCTCGTCTGCGACGTATCGGAAGCGTTCGATGGCTCCGGACTACACTGCTATACGGGGCAAGACACCCCGTGAGGTCACCGTCACACATGGTATTCGCCAGCTGGTAACTGCAAACAATGGCTGATCCCACAACAAGCCTCCACTTGCCACCACTGTCCTCCACTGTCCTCCACTCGCATCCAAACGCAATTTCACCCACTGACAGAGGTTCAAGTGGAGACCAAACCCACGTATTTGACACACCCGGTGGGGAATATCAGGCAAAACACACATCGCAGTGGAGGCCAAGTGGAGACTAGTGGATTCTAAGTGGATGTTAGTGGAG
>JBJTQN010000047.1:0-26714 GCA_046075665.1 Armatimonadota bacterium
GCAGGCGCTTCATGGATTCCTGTTCAGCCAAAGACCCGCTCAAATGACCTTGCTTACGGATTGCAATCCATTGCATCCGCGAATCGAGCACTAAAGGCAAAGCGGACCGAATACGATGTCATCCATGGCTATGGCTGGACGCTGGATGGCCCTCACCACATCAATACGGCACAGTTTGTCCACACTGCGTGGCTTCGTCACCCGATGCACCCAAGCAGGATGACATCGGGGCCATATTCTCTCTATCAGTGTTTATACACAACCCTCAATGCCTGGGGTGAGCGTAAAGCCTTTCGGGATGCCCGTCGCGTGATTGGCGCATCATCTACAATTCGCAAAGAACTGATGATGCTTTGCGACCTACCCGAAAGAAAGGTCGGTGTGGTTTTGAATGGCGTCGACTTAGAGGAGTTTCATCCAGGTCACGAGAACCGCGAGGCACTCGGCCTTCCCGAAGGTGTTTTTCTAGCGCTGTTTGCTGGTGATATCAAGACTGGTCGCAAAAACCTCGATGGCGTCCTGAGAGCATTGGTATCGCTACCCGATGTCCACCTTGCCGTTGCAGGTCGCGTTGCTGGTAGCCCCTGGCCATCTCTTGCAGCAGACCTTGGCCTAGAAAGCCGTGTGCGCTTTCTTGACTTCCGAACCGATCTTGCTCAACTGATGCGTGCATCGGATTGTTTTATTTTTCCATCTAGATACGAGGCATGCGCCCTTGTGTTGGTGGAAGCTCTTGCTAGTGGACTCCCGGTTATCACGGCACGGACTACCGGTGGCGCGGAAGCCGTCGGTCCTGACGCCGGGGTGGTTATTGATGACACAGAGTCGATAGCAGAACTCACTGCTGCCATTCAGGAAGTTTCCGGTAGACGTGATTTACTCGGTGCCCGCCGTGATGCCGCACGCAAGTGTGCCTTGTCTCTAACGTGGGAGAATATCGGCGCGGAGTACCTAAAGCACTACGCGGATGTGGCTGGGTGATGCCAGGATCTGGGAAGGCATCCAAGCTTGTAATTCTTCCAAATGTGGATGAGTTTCCAAGCGTGAGCATGTCCCGGTTCCGAAAAGGGTTTCTGGAACGGCTGCCGGCACACCTTGACACACACTGGGATCTAAATGTTCTTCATTGCTCCGGGGTTGAGCCTTGGATGTCCTGGTTTCCGGATGCATCCCAGCAACGGCTGGCCAGCATTTACGGACGCTGGGTTAAATATCCAAGAGCGATTCGACATATCGATGCAGACGTTTATCACATCCTCGATCACAGCCACGCGACGCTGGCTGGTTCAATCGACCCTGCGCGAACGGTCGTGACCTGCTTTGATATCATCCCACTACTTTTCATCAAGGGAATAGTGGATGTCCCGTATAAGCCTTGGGTACTGCGGTCATTCCTCAAGCGTATCGAAGCGATGCGAAGCTGTGCGCGGGTCCTCTGCGTCTCACAGTCGACACGTAACGACCTTATCACCCATGCGGGGTTCACACCTGAGCAGATTAGTATCGTGCCAATAGGTCTCGAAGCTGACTTTCAGGCGCATCCGCCCGGACAAGTATCTCTCCAAGACGAGCAGGCTGACTTTGCGATGCGTCATAAGCTTGACCAAACCCGGGCTTACATTCTGCAGGTTGGTACGCGTAACCGCTATAAAAACACTCCGGTGGTGCTTGAGGTGCTTGCCCAGCTGAAGAAGGCCGTTCCAAATGTCGCATTGTTGCGTGTCGGCGCAGACTTCTTCGATGATGAAAAAGACCTTCGTGACAGCCTTGGACTACGTAGGGAAGTTTTTTATTTAGGGCGAGTAAGCGAGGCCGACCTTCGAGCTGTGTATCGGTTTGCAAAGGTCCTCCACTTTCCAAGTTTATATGAAGGGTTTGGTTGGCCGGTCCTCGAAGCGATGGCATCAGGATGTCCCGTGCTTGCCAGCGATAGAGCTAGTCTCCCGGAAGTCGTTGGTGATCTGGAATACGCCGTGGATCCGGAGTCCATTGGTGTACAAGTAGAAAAGCTCCATCGCCTTATTGCTGACAGCGCATATCGTGATGCAGCAATAGTGCACGGACTTGAGCGAGCAAGCGGTTACTCATGGGACGCGACTGCACACGCGTGCGTTGATGTGTATGCGAAAGTCCTGCGGTCTTAGTCTGTATTATGAAAAGCAGTCGTGATTATTTTCTCAGCTATGCCAACGGTAGTATTTAGGCGTGGTTTGCATCGGAGGAATTAGGGAATGATGGAACCACAACCAATGAAGGTCGCAATTGTACACGATTATCTAACCCAGTCAGGAGGGGCAGAACGTGTTGTGGAAGCGTTCCATGAAATCTGGCCGGATGCCCCTATTTTCACATCCGTCTATGATGCTAACCACACGTTCAAATCGTTTCGGCAAATGGATGTCCGAACATCCTTTTTGCAGAAGTTACCCCTAGCCGGAACAAATCGCCATCACAAGAAGTTTCTGACGCTTTTTCCGATGGCGTTTGAAATGCTAGATTTGCGTGAGTATGACCTCGTCATTTCGAGCACATCGTCCTTTGCTAAGGGCATCATCACATATCCATACACTTGCCACGTCACGTATTGTCATACACCAAGTCGTTTTGCATGGCGCTACCGCGAGTACGTCGATGAAGGTGGCTTTGGAAAGCTGGAGCGCTTATTGATGCCGTGGGTGATACATCGCCTGCGGGCTTGGGACTATCTTGCGGCTCAGCGACCTGACTTCTACATTTGTAACTCCGACAATGTGGCATCCAGGGTTGAGAAATTCTATCGACGCAGCTCCGTGGTTGTATTTCCACCTGTCAATACCAACCGCATCCAAATTGTTGAGAAGCCGACGCTTGATTACTGGTTGTGTGTGTCCCGCTTCCTAGGTTATAAGCGTGTCGACCTTGCTGTTCAAGCGGCGACAAAGCTGGGAGTTCGCTTAAAAGTGGTTGGTTCCGGACCGGATGAAGCGAGACTGAAAGCGATTGCGGGGCCGACCGTTGAGTTTCTGGGCAGGGTCCCAGATGGCGAAGTTGAGGGTCTGTTTGGCAACTGCATTGGCTTCCTTTTCCCGGGTGAGGAGGACTTTGGCATCGCGCCGATCGAAGCGATGGCTGCCGGGCGCCCTGTCGTTGCGTACCGCGCCGGAGGCGCGATTGAAACAGTAATCGAGGGTGTTACAGGGGTTTTCTTTGATGAACCATCCGTTGACAGCGTGGCCGCGGCCATGCAGTCTGTCAGTGCCATGGATATCAACCCGCAGCGCATCCGTGCTCATGCAGAGACCTTTGGTTACGACCGTTTCCGCCTTGAAATGAAGACAGTGATAGAGCAATGTCTTCATGACTACAGATTCCGTCGTCAGCCCAGTAAAATGCATTAACTACGCAAATGTCAACAACGGATCCATGGGAACAACGCGAGCGGGAACGTGAGCGCTGGCGTGCATCGTCTGCGAAAAGTGCCGGAACCAGCGCTGTACTAATTCCAAAGCTCTCAAGCCGGGTAATCTGGATTTGCGCGCTCGTGGCCCTTCACCTACTCGGTGATATTCCTTCGGTCAGTCAGACGCTGCGCACCTCATCTCTCTGTCTCGGCTTTGTTGGGTGGGTCACATTTCTTGCTCTTCATTGGCCATCCAAAGGGAGAAGCCATGCGAGCCTTATGCCGGTAGTTATCCTCCTTGCCACTTTCCTCGGTTGGGTGACACTTCGATCATTGGGGACAGGGTTTCCGATGCAGGCGTTTGGTGGCTGGCTAAGATGGATGTCAGCCGGTGCCGCGCTAGTTTCTGGCCTGTTTTGCGCTGGCACCCGCTCAGAGCGGATGATGGTGCTTGTCGGAGTTGGCACAATTGCAGTTTTTGTGGCTGGTGTCGATTTGTCGAGGTACGGAGTCGGAAACGATTCGCTGCGCGGTACTTCCTTTCATGCCAGCTCGCTAAGTTTGTTTGGGACACACGAGGCTATTGGCACCCTCCTCGGATTTCTCCTTCCAGTCACAGCTGCATTCGCCACACATCGTGGCAACGTCGGGTTACAGAAGACGCTTTCAATCGGAGCGGCGTTGGTTATTGCGCTCGCATGGGCTTTTGCACGGTGTCGGGCAGGATGGGCGGGGGGAATCACAGGTTGCACCGTTGTGGGAATTCTCGCGGCAATTGCAAGTCGGCGACATGGAGTTGTGGATAATCAGCCGTTGCTACCGCGTCTGATCAGTAGTGTGTGGTTATGGCTGATCGCTGGTGGCGGCATTGTCATTTCGAGTAGCGGGTTTTCCAATGCGTTGACATCCCGAGCTGGTGGGGTTTTTGCTTGGTGGGAGCTTGGTTCTGTCGCAGCAAGGAAATCGCTATGGCAAGCAGCGTATCGGATGATAACAGAGCGTCCTGTACTTGGATGGGGCACCTCTGGCTTCCTGACACAGCAGGGTAACTACAGCCATCATGGTGATGCATACTGGCAGGTCAAGCTAACAGGCGGGACCTTGGCTAACAATGCGCACTCATTTCCACTGCAATTTGCCGTTGATTATGGAATTCCAGCGTTCTTTATTCTGCTGTTATTCATCGCATGGTTATGGGGTTCTGCGGCGAGCAGGACTCTACAGCTTCATCCGGACACAACACTTATGCCCCGAGCAGCATGTGGGTTGATTGCGGCAGCATCAGTATCAGCACTTGCATCCCCAGCCTTTGAACTGACGAGTATCCTGATTTGGGTAATCGTCATTGGCGGGACATTGCTGGGGGCAGATGAGAATACTTATGACAGTGCAGTCTCCTATACGACCTCAGGAGCGATGGTTTTGCTATTATCTATTCCAGCACTGGTGCTTTATCCTTTGCTACGTCCAATGGCGAAGTCTCATGCCTTGACGCTAGCAATCATCAAGCATCCAAAAGGTATTGGCGATGTTGCAGCAGTAAAGGCGACATCAATGACCGGGGGGCGGATAGATTCCAGTTTTCCTGGTACGGATTTTCTGGTCCCTGAACTTGCGGTATTGGATAACAGGGGACGCATTGTGCGTATTGAGACAGTTCCTTTAAGTGCAGTTAGATGGACGTATAACCGTCGATCGAACACAGAGTGCGATGCCATTATTGAAGTCACCATTCCTGATGTGGATTTGAAACGTGGCGAGGGCCTTGAACTGGGCATTAGCGGGCTGTTGGGTTACGTAGACGGCGAGAGACGATCCGCCGGTGTTGTAGTTCCGGTGGTATCAGGTTCACAAAACTGATGCATGGCTCAAGGTGCTGAACTAAAGAAACTTTCCACGAATGTCCAATGTACGCTCTTGAGGGCTGATTCTGTGATTTGGATAGCTTACTTGTTATCGTTAGCAGACGGTGGTTTCAGTGCACCGGAAATCGGGTGAACCCAACCACCAGCGAATGGGATGTCCACAGTGGTTGTTCGCTAGCATTAGCAGCATGGCCCAATGGGATGCTCTATAAACGCCTATGAGCAAACACAAAACAACCCTCAGAAGCATTTAGCTCCTGAGGGCTGATTCTGTGATTTGGATAGCTTACTTGTTATCGTTAGCAGACGGTGGTTTCAGTACACCGGAAATCGGGTGAATGTAACCACCTGCGAATAGGATGTCACCGTCGGGTTCGGGAATAGCAATTCCATTGACTTTCAATCCATCCTTGTTAGTAATGGTGACCGTACCGCCACCGAGTGTGTCCAGCGTAGTGCCTTCCGCCAGTGCCTTAAGTTGGGATATGGAATATCGTCCTTTGATGACGTGGTTCTGAATAACGGGTTTGGTAGAGTAATAAGAAATATCTGCCGCTACCTGCGTCTCAACTATTGATTCAAAGTCCGCCGCAGCCGCTGTGGTGGTGAAAGCTAGGACTGTTACACCAGTGTCCATTTGCGCCACGTCACTTTCGACATGCGCCATATACGCTTGTCTAAAGATACTACAACTTTCAGGGATCACTTGACTAAACGACGCGACCGATGCTGCAGTAAATAAACCCGCTCCGATGTCGCTTGCTGTCGTTGATGACACAACGGATGCAACAGTGGCTGCGGTTGCAACCGTAACAACTTGCTCAGCAATACTGCCACCGGTATCATTTGGATACTCTGTGTCTGCCAGAGCAACACCCGTACCACCACGCATGGGCAGCTGGATCGCGATTGCACTCGCGACGGCAAACGCACCTACCGTTCGAATCCATTTTTGTTGCATATCTGTTACCTATTCCCGTTCGTGCACCACAATACGAAAGAAATCAATAAAATAAACTATATCCTATAGTTGGCGGAGACATCCAATTCCATCAGATGCAATTCGTCACAGCGGTTGGTGTATCTACGACTATTTCTCAGGATACGTGCGACTCACTGACGTTGACGCAGCTGTGAGACAACTCCCGCACTAATCGCCCTTAGGCGGCCTTCTTCGTCGGACTCAGTTGACCGGCTGTCAAAGAGCACATATGTCCTCACAATGACCGTTGGATCATGATTCAGTAACGTTGACCAACCATGCTCCACACGGGCAGGCATGTCTCGAAAATTACCCATCCTCGCGCGATAATCGATGCTCCCGGATTTACGCTGCTGCCAGTAATACATCACCATTCGAATGTCAGGATTCACCCTGTGGCGAAAGGTCAGCCGCCTGACCACTGCCTTTTCCAGACCATCAGCAATATCGACTGCATCGATGGCAATCGTTTCAAATTGCCCCTGTCCAACACAGGCTGTCGGGTCATGATAATTCTCAAACATCCCGCCCGTGACAATCGTAACCTCAACCGGACGAGTGTCGCCAAGTTGATACGCCCCAGCCGTGCCCCGGGGATTTCCCAGCATGATTAGCGTGTTTTGATCCACAGGATGTGCCTGCAAAGTCATCCCTTCAAGAACTGATGGCAGTGGTGGGAGCCATGTGGATGCCGCAGCCATTCGGTAACTCGTCAAATGAAGAAGCGTCATCATCACCGCGAGAAAGACCATAGCCACTCGGGTGCGCCCTCGCTCACCCGTAAAATTTTTTCTCCGCCTCGCCTTCATTTACAAGCTCCAGACCGCGGCGCAACGCCGCACGCAGATCCAAGTGCATCGGATTGACGCCGCCTGTCCAACCGGAAGCCCAACAACCGCAAATCGTTCATCTACGTGGCCGTTTATTCCTTGAGGATGCACTTTGCCACTTGGTAATCTTATTGTCAATACGTATCAACCAGCGCCAGTAAGTTCGAAAAGGTGACAATATCATCCGCAAGAGAACGCCGAGTATCGGTGGTGCCGGCTTCGATGGCTTCTGCGGGTTTCCCTTCGTCCGCGTAATACTTCGGCGCCGAAGATCCGGGAGGCCAACAAACCACGATACTGCCTTTCGATCGTACGTCCTAAGCATAAGCCCAAACGATGATGAAAATAGCTTGTTTAAGATGACCAGCGTCGCGCTTACCGTAAGAGGGAGTAAAAGGACATTGTGCAATGCGCCCACTGTGTAGCCTCTCTGGCCGTTATGAAGGGTGATAACAATAAGCACCACATGTGCAAGGACACAAAATCCGGAAATTGCGATGGCCGTAACTTTGGCGATGGCCGTGGATGCGATGCCTCTCCGTTTTTGTAATGTCCAAATGGCCGCAATGACTGCAGTGGATGACATGAGCGCCAGGCCATTCATTGGGGCCGCGATTGGAGCATTAAGACTTCCACTACGCAGATAGTCATCGGCCACATTGAACGCGCTACCCGGGTCGAACGTCATCGTGTCGCCGAGGATCTTCCCACACTGAACGGCAACGCCCCCGAGTATACGTTGGACCAGCTTTTGCGTGAGCTCCGGGATTGTATCCGGCACGGCGGTTGCGGCGATGAGGAGTAGGCCAGGTGTATGAAGGGCTCGAATGACCCTCGGGCCATAAATGTAGAAGACGACCCCGTACGGAAGCCAGACAAGTGTAGTGACGGCAAGAGGAGTGATATGCCCAAGAAATGCTGCTGTCCCTGCAAGCAAAAGTAAAGCGAGTGGAATCCAGGAAGTGGCAGCCCACTTTGCTCCCCGACGAGCCGCTGATCTACAAGAGCGTGCCCATGTTGCCTGCAGAACTCTCCGGCGCTGAACGATTAGGTACCAAGCACCAATGAGTGCAATTGGCTGGAACACTGTTGGGGTATCAATAGACAGCCACCATCGGGACATCCACTCGAGAGGGCCATTAATTCCGAATGGAATGCCACTTCGACCAGTCGTCAGCATTATTGCTGGTCGTAGCGGGGCCCACCACATCAGGATGTAAAGGACCAACATCATTGAGGCACTGGGATTGGTTCGAATAAAGCGAACAGTGGTCCTGAATGTTGCCATATAAACAATGTTAGCGTAGTTTGACCCGATTGTGATTACTGTTTACACAATCATATTCAGCCTGAAATGAATTCATGCTCAAATCGGCTGAACGGACACCGATAGCCACCGCTCGGCATTCAGATCTTCCGAGAGATACGGGGCGATGCCCGGATGGACATACGTTTCAGTACGAAGCCGGTCAATAGCACATAAGCTTAGCGGACCCGGAACGTGACAAGGTTACTCCGCCGACGCGCGGTTCGGTCAAGATACTCACGCCGGATGAACCCGATGCCCGTCGCCAGCCAGCGCGTCGTCTGGTACTTAATCTGATCGCCATTCGGTAGCGGGGCGGCTATTCCGGAATCGATGCGTATTCCTGAAAACCGGCCTGCACTTTGGGTCTGAACGGCTTCCCGCATGCTGGGGCGTGACAGACCATGTGCATCGATTGATTTGCCATCGATACGAAGCTTCCCCTTCCACAGATATTCCATTCCAAGATGTGCTCCGTTCTTAACCAGTGGAAGTGGCGGATCTAGGACAACCCATTGTTTGGCCGATGTGGAAAATGCAGTCAATGTCAGCATCCCATTCGCGACACGGTAAGCTTCGCGAAGAACCAGCTGGCCGTTACGCTTTGTTTCGACCAGAACGGCATCCTGGCTTCCGACTCTTGTCGGTCCACGCACCACCGCGACATCGGTAAATGTCTTTTCATCCACTATTGTTTCAAAGGTCCAAGAAAATCCGGACGCGAGCGGAAGCAACGATGCACAATCAGCAATCTGCTTGTCAACATCTGTCGAAAGCTTGGCGGAGCTCGTGTATTCCGATGGTTTCTGGCAACCTGAGAGGCACATCCCGACAAGAAATGTTGATGCTAAGACGCTACGTAGGGTGAGGGTCAACGTTGATTGCCTCCGACAGCCTGAATTGCATTTGCAATCCGGGTTATTGTGCGCTGTGATTGGTGTCCATTGACATCCCATTTCGGGATAGCCGTATACACTCTCACCAGACAGTAAGGTTCTGGCTGCATCAGTGTCTCAACATTGATGCGTAGACGGTCGATAAGTGACTGTTCGCCGGAGCTGTTGATCGGCTTGCATCTGCCTGACTTTTGCTGGATCCAAGTCATCATCACAATTTTAGATTCTGCATCCGCAAGCGCCGTAAACGTTGTTTGTTTCATCCCACCCGCAGTGGAACGCATTTCCTTGGCCGTTGCGGCAGTAAAGAAGCGGGTCAATATCGGCGGATTGCGATAGGCATCAAATGTGTCGGGGGAAACCACCTGCACCGTAATAGATTCATCCAGAGCATTGCTGTAGTTCCAGCCATCGGCCTGCGGGTTCCCAAGAGCAGCCATCGCTTCAGATGACAACGGGATGCTTTTCACGGTCCAAGCGCCAATTGACATAGGAGGTTGGACACGAAAGCTGCTGTGTGCACGAACACGCATCGCGACTCCCTGCACAGCCACTGTGGTTACCGCCAGTACGACGATGAGGGCTTTTTTTCGGTTGGTAGTGGCTATTTCCATTCGTTTGCCTGCCCCTCAACGATGAATCTGTTCATGCGGTCTTTGCGAATGCGCCACGCCCTGCGAATGATAGCGGTGATGCCAAGTGCGAACATCGATGATATCCACCACGGAGTAACGAGAACAGCATTGCCAATCGTTACGGAGAAGCGCGCACCAACAATGATGAGGACAATACGGCCGATATGAAGGACAAACGCCGTGAAGATGACCAAGAATCCCCAAAAGAGACTCTCTTTGAAGGTCTTCTTCATCCAGATCAGCCAGGTGATGGCAATAAGTGCGGCGAGCCACAGCGTTGGATGAGGGCTAACTCCTGCGCGAAACGGAATCGTGAATGTGTTTTCGTTTACGATGATGCCGTTTGTGGTGACAAAGCTCTTGGTTCCAATGATGTTGCCAAGTTGTGATGCCAAGAGTGCTGTCAGCTGGGATGTGACATCAATCCAGCTCCGGTAGAGACCCTGTGGAATCGGCGTGGCAAGCAGGGCAAAGACAAAAGCGCTGCGGTATGTCCCTGCAACAAACAGGCCATCCGTCCAAAAGATCTGAGCATACAACACCCAGAGAATGACAAGGAACGAGACTGTCGGAGATGCTGCGAGGACTGAGAACAACACGAATATAATGCCGATGGCAAGTGGCCAGCGCCATCCTCGTCTCTGTGGTGCCTCCGCAGATGGAAACAGGTCACGGAGCTCTTGGCGGACGGTTTCCGCTTGTTGGTTACATCGGATGGCAAGCAGAAATCCTCCAGCGATGGCAATGATTCCGGTGCCCTGATCTGCGTTTGGACCGAGCCAAACAGAAAAGCACTGTTTGATGGGTTCGGTGAGAGCGGCCAGCGTTATGATTAATGCAACGATGTTGATGACTTGGAGCAATGGCTTCAACATCGGAACAACTAGCTGCGACTGCATCCGTAACCGTTCATTCATACGAGGTGTATATACCACGATGTGTGACGAGTAAAGCGTTCGCGCGTATGGTCTGAAATCACACAATCTGCCGACCCTGCGCTTAGGTTTCATCGATAGTATGCGTGATGTTCGGTCACCTAACGGACTATTCGGTGTGTCACCGATATTGATTTTGGATGTAGATGTGACATTGATAACCACTAGTTTCCCTTGACAATCAAATGCCCGCCTTCGTACACTACCGGATAATAGTTCCGGGACCCAAACCGTTTATCCTGATGGTAAAGGGCCCTGTCCGGCAAAGGACGTTACCTTAATGCGAAACGAAAGAACATCGGGAATGAATCAACCTCGCCACTTTAAGAAAGCGAATGGTGTGTTGTCACGGGCATGCACGGCGACATTGTTGCTTTCGCTCTTGATTCCGTCCGGAGCAGCCTTTGCTGATGGCATGTTGAAGTTTGATGTTGTGAATGCCAAAACGGGGAAAGCAATACCAGGTGCCGTGATCCGTATCGAGCCTGCAGCAAGTGAGATTGATGAGCTTCAATTCAAGGCTGGAGACAACGGAGTCGCTGCAACGGGTGATTTGGTTTCCGGTGAACGTGTCTTCACGGTTACGGCGATTGTCGAAGGGATGGTCTATCGTCCGTTCAAAGGCAAAGTTACGGTAGTTGACAACGATACGGTGACAATTCGTGTGGCGATGGTCGAGCAGGGCTTTAGGACAGTCGAAGTCAACGACAAGGTTGTCCGAATTAACTTGGATGATCCATCGAGCCGAACGTATCGTGACAAGGCACTCCTGCATGGAACAGCATTGGGTGCTGGTAATGGCCAGAGTCTGAACAAAGTTCTGCGCTCAGTACCCGGCTTGAACGCCGATCCTCTTGGAGGGCTGATTTCACGTGGAGAACAGAATCCGGCACAGTTTTATGTGGATGGTTTTCAGCTTCCTGCACGCGTTACCGGGTCCGCCGGTCAGTGGATCGACCTTGCGTTCATTGAGACGTTGACAGCCCGAACTGGTGGGCACGCAGCTGCTTACGGTGGTGGTAGCGGTGCCATCATCGACCTCGGACTATCTCCAGCAAATTCGCCATATGGTTCTCCTGTCCGCGGCGCCGAGACATACGTTCGCACATCAAATGGCAACTTTGGTACATCCGAAAATCTCATCACTGTATCCAAACAGCGTGCGCGCCTCAACAATGCGCGAACCGCTATTGGATACGTTCTTGGTGTTTCTAACCGTACGACATCTAATGCATCCCTGTCGCCGCAGACGGGGGGAGCCGCTCCCAATGCTGGTGGGGCATCCAACAATGCGTTTGGTAAAGTTGAGGTCCGTGTCAACCCGAGTACAGAAATTACATCCACATTTGCGCTAGGCTCTGCTGTTACCGGTATTGGAAATCGGACGGGCCTCGGAGCATCGTTCAACGGAACTGGCTTCGGGTTTGGTGGAGCGCTCGATACGCTTGCTGGTGGCGCAAGTCAGGCTGACTTAGGCCTTGATGTAACTCAGCGGGATAACTCGGAGCTCTTTGTTACACAGATTCGAAAGCAGCGACGTGGAGGTCGCTCGGCAACCTTTACCGTTGGTGTGTCGAAGCAGACGCAGAGTACAACGAACAACACGTCACCTGTTTTACAGGGAAGCTTGCCTGCTGAATCATCCATCGAGTACCTCCCTAGCGTTTACCAAAACTATCGAACAACAGGCGTGCAGGCCGACTTTGTCGTTCCATCCGGGAGCCGTACAACCCGCTATGGCATCGCAATACAGTCGATGGGTGGTGGCGAGTCGATGTACCTGAATCCACAGAGTGCTGCGGCGATTACGGCGCTTGGCAATATGGGCGGTCAGTTGGCGAACCGATTTCGACCGGATTCAACCGGGAATATTCCTTTGATCTACGCAAATCGCAAATCTCAATATGCTGCTGCGTACTATCAGATCGGTAAGACAACGGGATCGCTTCGCTGGAATGCTGGTTTGCGCGGTGAAACCTTTGACCAAACCAACTTCTTTGCCCGAGAGACGCCAAACTTTGACCCGAACGCTCCGGATGCATACGGGAATCCAATTCAGCGCGGCGCCCGAACGAGCTCTAAAATCTCGCCAAGGATTAATGCGTTATACATCTTGCCTAAAGATGGCACTTTCAAGCTGCTTGGCTTGAGGCTGTTTGGATTTGGTGTGTCACAACCGAGTGCATTGCGCTTCTCGTACAACCAACTTTTCACACCTGCGCTCGGTCAGGGTGCCATGGCGATTGGCCAAACCAGTCTTGACCCATTGGCCTACCCAACGAAGCCACAGACCACTGATCAGTTTGATGTCAGTGTTGAGCGTCAATTCGGCAATCAGACGGTCAAACTTGGCACGTATGTCAAGGTCAACAATGACGCAGTTGGTTATCAACAAATCGTTCCAGGGCCGCAGGCTGTTGGATTTACAACGACATCGCTTGGTAAGGTCCGAGCCGATGGCGTTGAGCTCACATATACGCTAAATCCACGCAACGAAGTAAATCCTGGGAATGTGTCGGCGCTTTCCGGAACAACGGGCTTTGTAACACTGTCCAATCAGAAAGTTCGCATTGATAACGCAACAACGGGTGCATTCTCACCAGAGTTTGACCAACGCACATCGGTTGTTGCAGGGTTCAATCAGGGTATTGGCGGTGGCACTCGACTAGGTCTGTCCTACGCATATGGCAGTGGCTTGACCGCATCGCAGTTCCTCGGAAGCAATCGGGCATCCCTGAACGAAGTAAATGCTCGTCTACACTTTGGTCACAAGTTGTTTGGTGCTGTGTCGATCGATGCATCCGTTGAGAATCTTCTGAATTCAAACTCGTTGGTGAGTTATGGAAGTGCATTTGCTGGGACACGTTTCCAGCAAGGTCGACGAGCGCTGTTGACGTTATCCGCCAAGTATTAGGGGTTTCTGAGTCCGGCAAATCACGCTTGAGGTTGATGAGCGGGACTCATCCAATAAGAAGGGTTTCCTATGAATAATCCGCTGGTAAAGTTTCTGGTTGAAGAGTGGTTTATTGCAATCGTTCTGATTGCGATGTCCGTAGCGACGGTAACCGTTGTCTTTGAGCGCTTTGGTGCGTACAAAAGGTACGGTGAGACATCCACTAATCTCCTGGCGGATGTGCTCGATTTGCTAAAGGCAGGACGTGACAACGAAGCTACCCGTGCAGTAAATGATGCAGATGGCCCGGTAGCTGCGGTTGCACGTGTCGTGCTGGCGAATGCACGTCGGAGTGTTGGAGAGGTTGAGCGTTTGGTTCAGGAAGCCGCTGAAGATTACTTTATGCAGCTTGAAAAGAACCTAGCTATTCTCGATACGATCACCACGCTTTCCCCACTCTGGGGTCTTTTCGGAACGATTGTTGGAATGATTCAGGTCTTCCTGAAATACGCAGTAGCCAATGATGACAAGTCAAAGCAGGCAATCCTCCCCAGTGTGGGAACCGCTCTGTATGCAACTGCCGGCGGTATCCTCATCGCACTCGTGTGTTTCATCGCCTACAACTACTTTGTTTCACGCCGTAGCCGCATCATTGCCGAGACTGAGCAAGCTGCCAATAAGCTGATCAATGTTCTTGAGGCCCGCGGCACGTTTGCTCGCTGAAAGTTAAGCACCAATGCGATTCAAGGCATCCCGGGAGATTAAGCACACCAGGATTGAGATAATTCCGATGATTGACACGATGTTCTTTCTCCTCGTGTTCTTCATTCTTGCATCCCTGAATATCATCGATCTGCGTGGGATCAACATTGAATTGCCGCCATCAGCAATGAATAAAGCTCCAGTGCGGGATCCGCGCGATGTAAAGCTTGAAGTTGAAATTGATGCCAATGGCAATAAGTATGTCAATGATGGACCAAAAGTCCCGGCTGGTGATTCTATTTCGAAGGAACTGCTTGCGGCAGTGGTCAAACAGTTCGGACGCCAGCCATCCGCGCAGGATTTATCGGCTATGACAGTGATCATTGCACCAGATGAGACGACGTTTCACGAGCACGTGATCAGTGCAATCGATGACTCCCGGTCGGTAAAAATTGGCAAGTTCGCTGTTCGTTGACAGGGATTAGGTAAGTAAATGGCGTTTCGTCGACGGCGGGAAATCAAGCAGACTAAAATCGAAATCATTCCGATGATTGACACGATGTTCTTTCTGCTTGTCTTCTTTATTCTTGCATCGCTGAACGTGATTGATATGAAGGGAAGTCGTGTTGATCTTCCTGACAGTGTCAATCAGGATGCTCAGGCGCGTGCAAAGGTGACGATTACGATCACTAAAGATCAGAAGGTCTCCGTCAACCAAGGGCAAACAATAGCCCAAGGAGGGTCTCTCGGCTCTGAGCTCCTGACTGCACTGACATCAGATTCTGCTAACGGAGCGATCACGGTCCGCCCTGAAGATGCGATCGTTGTCATAAATGCTGACAGCAAGGCAACGTATTCCATCATTCGGAAAGTGGTCGATCAGGCGAGACAGGTTCGATTTAGAAAATTCTCGATTGCCACGGATCCCAAGCTCGGGTTTTAAACGGAGACAGCTAAACCATGGGTATCTTCAAAACACAGGAGATTCGCGCTGCTGGCGCAATCGATCACCTTATCCGCCTTCCTGAGGATGATGTTGCATCCCGTCTGAAGACGGCCATTGTTGTCGCGTTAGTGGCAAATGCAGCCGTATTTACAGTCGCGTTTTTTGCATCTGTTTTGCATAAAGCAGATGCACCTCCTCCGTTGCAGGTTGAGTTTCTCGAAAAGGCTTTTGATGACCTCCCAAGGATTATGAAGCTCAAGCCAGTCGTCGAACGCCCAAAAAACATCCCGCTCATTCGGCGAAAACCTGTATTGTGGCCAAAGATAAAGCCTAAGCCGCTTGAAAAGACGATCGTTGTTAACAAGCCAAAGCCGCTGCCACTCTCAAAACCCGTAGAGAAGCCGCGTCCTCGTCCGACAGCGGTCGCCGAAAAGGCTAACGAGGCACCAGTAAAGCCAAATGTTACGGCGCCAAGTCCCGCTGTAAGTACGCCACGGCCAACCAATGTCACCAGCAACAGCGACACGACGGCGCGTGTGAATACCAGCCGGGCGATTGCTGCTGGTGCGACACCTGAAGGTCCAGGAGTGACTGGACCAAACTTCCGTCGTAGCACCCCGCGCACATCAGGACAGCTCGCTGCGTCTGATTCCGCCCCAAGTGTTAGTGCAGCCACGGAACGTGACTATGCTGCCCTACCTACGGCCGCACCGACCGCGCCAATGAGCGCATCACCGACGGCAAGCCGGGCTGGAGCTGGAGTCTCGATGGGAACGGTTGGGACGGCTGCGAGCCGCAAGTCGACCGGTGTTGGTGTCAGCGGGGATGCCGTTAGGGTCGATGCAATTTCAACGCCATCCTTTATTGGACGTAAGGGCCCAGCGCTTGGATCAACGGCTATCATAACCGATCGTCCGACCATTCTTACCGCCGCGATGGAAGATTCCGGAACAGCTAACTCTGGTCTTGCAACCATTCAGGGAGCAAAGGGAACCGTCGCCAAGTCGGTTGCCATCAGTAAGACAGTGGTTTCCGGTTCTGGGGCTGGTACGGCATCGGCTGGATCAGGTGGACGAAACCTCTCTGTTTCTGACACGGTTTCGACTGCCGTTGCCGGCGCTGCGTCATCCGGTGCAACGCGTGGGCCACGAATCGGAGACAGTGCGATTGCTGCTGCCGTTGGTGCGAATCGCCCGGGTGCTGCAGCCGAAGGAGATGGCGGAGCCGGGCCAATTGGTGGCAATGACAACATCGGAGCCCTTGCAACGGCCAGTACTCGTGCAGCCGGTGGCGGAAGCGGTCCTGTCGGTGCAGGAAGCGGTTCGGCTCGCCTTGGGGGCGGCAGTGGCGGCGGAAACGTAAGAGCGACTGCATCCACAACAGATGCCAAAATCTCAGCAAATCCAGATAAAGTCACCAGCGAAAGCGATCGAAAGCTGATCACTGTCAATACAACCAACATTGCCAAGTCACAAGGTGCGGGTGGTTCGGCAGCGACGCGCAATGAAGATGCCCGGGCGACGTTCAAGCCTGATGTTGAGCTTTCAACCGACCTCAAGCGCAGGCAGTTCAAGGCCCGTGTACTTGTTGAAGTTGAGGTGTCCGTAGCCGGAGATAGTACTACGACGCTGATTATTGGTTCAGGGGATGCTGACGTCGATAAGACTATTCTTTCAACGCTCCGCCGTTGGAAGTGGGTACCTGGATACCGCGATGGCAAGGAAGTCACAACGAAGCAGAAGTTTGAGTACCTCATCCGTATCAACTGATAATGTATGAGCGGTGGACGTAAAGTCGAGACGTGTGGTCCAAGAGTGGGCCGCACGTTTCTTTTGGCAATTTGCTCAGATCGCAGCGTCATTGCCGGATGATTGATGTCGTGCACAAAAGGGTTACCTCGCTCTTGAATGTCTTGGAATAGTAAACGAATCCGCTATGCCAATCTGGCGTTTTGAGGCATGTATGACCGACCTTACTATGACTATCGACAGTTGAATAAGGTAATGTGCTAACACGCTCTTAATCGACAAAGGAATTGTCCACATATGGCTGGTTGTCAATCGCTTACATCCATTACGCTCCTCCGCTCTTTGGGAATTGCGGCCGTTATGATTCCGCTACTCAGTGGAAAAAGCTCACTCAGTCAGCAAGTGGCAGCACCGCCAGCAAAGCCGATGCCGCAGGTCGCAGCGGTCAATGAGACTGCGCCGATGACGTTGAAGGCATCCGTTGGCTCTGAGAAGCGTCTACAGAGCAATGGTCAAATGGTTGCAATGGTTCAGGGGCGAACCATTACGCTTGAGTTTGATCAGATTGACAAAACCCGAATCACCAAGGTCGACAAAGATGGCAAGATCACTGTCGAAAACACAGTTGAATCCAGTCAGGCTAAAGTCGGTGGACAGGCTGTTCCCGACGATGCCCCAAGCAAAGACATCGACACGATTACGTTTGACACGGACAACAGCCTTGTGGCCTATCAGTCATCCGACACTGATCAGGATTCCCTTAAGCGCTCCGTACGACTTTTCAGCGCAACACAGCCTCTCTTTGCCAATGTTCCGACAAAGGTTGGCACACAGTGGAGTAAGACACTAAAGGCGGATGCCATCCCAGGAATGCGCGATGCCAAAGTGGACATGTTGGTGATGGCGATTGAGCCAAAGCAAGGCGTTCCATGTATTCGACTGGGAGTACGCTTTTTGGAGACATCCGGGTCCACGCCGCTGCAATCCGAAGGCATCGTCTGGATTGAGCGCAGCAGTGGAGACAAAGTTGCTGCTGAGTGGAATATTCGAAATCTTCCGCTTGGAGATGATACTGAGCTCGTGAGTGGTCGCGTCGTGGAGACGCGCATCTCTGGTGGCATCCTCGCATCACAAAATGGTGGAGCTGCACAGGAAACTGCAAAGCCATCCACAAACCCATCTACCAACCCAACGCTGCCGGTACCGGCCGGTCCTCCAAAGCCCGAAGCCAAGAAAATCGATGACATCGTTAAGGATTTCGAAAAACTCCCGGGGCTGATGACTCTTTACCGAAAGAAAGATGCAGCATCTGGGCGTGAGACTATCTACCTCGAAATTCCTGATGATCAGCTGAGCAAGTGGCTTCTCTTGCAAGCAACCGCAAGCACAGGAACCAGCGGCTACGTAGAGCTCGGCGAGCCTATCGGAGATTTGGCATTTCAGTTTCAAAGGCTACCGGATGACCGTATTGCGATAACGGTTCCAAACTGGACGCATATCGCACCTGGCGATGCATTGACGGAAAAGAATGTGCGTGCTGTTTATCCTGATGCCATTATTCAGGCGTATCGTGTCGAAGCAAAGCAACCTGAGCGCAAATCTCAGCTAATCGATATCTCTGAGCTGTTCAAAGGAGACTTGCTGGGTGTCTCGGCACCTTTTGCTCCTCCTCCGATTCCTGGCCTGATGGGTGGACCGCAGGGCGGTGCGATGGGCCTTGACCGTGACAAGACCTTTATGCTAAGCCTCAAGGGACTTCCGGAAAACATCATCGCAGTTACCCAATACCACTTTGTGCGCGGACAATACCGACCGGTTGTCGGTCAGTCATTGGTAGACTCACGGAGTGCGAGCTACAAGGTGATGTACAACCTGTCGGCACTCCCGGTTGGCAACGGCTACAAGCCGCGTCTCGCCGATCCACGTATCGGATACTTTACGAATGAGCAGTATGCGACGCCAAGCCCGATGGACTTTACTCGCGAGGATAAAGAAGACCTGACCGTTCGCTATATCCACCGCTTTGATGTCCGCAAGAAAAACCCAGATGCCAAGGTTTCCGAGCCAGTCAAGCCGATTGTGTTTTGGCTTGATAGCGGAATTCCAGTCGAGTGGCGCGATGCGATTCGCGATGGCATTTTGGAGTGGAACAAGGCTTTTGTTGCGATTGGTCTTCAAAATGTGGTTCAGGTAAAGCAGCTCCCGGATGTCATCCCGGCAGATGCAAAGGACATGCCGCTTGATACCGGGGATGCACGCTACAACATCGTGCGCTGGGTTACGGATGATTCCCTCGAAAATGCCCATGCAGTTGCTCATGCTCGCTTCAACCCGCTGACAGGGCAGGTTCTCAGCGGTTCCATAAACATCACCAGCTCCTTCGTACGCATCACACAAATTGAAAAGTCACTGATTGTGGATCCAGCGGCAGCGTTCGCACGCGTCGCAGAAGGTGTTCCGTTTGCAGATTTCCTCGGCAGCAGCAAGGAATCACTCCGCTGCCGCCTTGCTGAGCACGGACGTATGAATGCGTGGCTGGGACTACAAGCCTTGGAGGGCGGAGCAAACCGTGGTCCTTTGTCATCCCGTGAGTATGTCCGTCAGTTTCTGCGTGAAACGATTGCACACGAAACCGGCCACCTCTTGGGCTTACGCCACAACTTTGCAGCATCCAGTCAATACACGCTTGGCCAACTTGGAAACTCGACATTTGTCAACACCAAGGGCACATCGGCGAGCGTGATGGACTACACGCCATTCAACATCATGGCTATCGAAGACAAGGATGTCCCGTTCTTTTCACCCGTCATAGGTCCCTACGACTTCTGGGCAATTCAGTACGGCTACACCGATATGAAGGGTGTAAGGGACACGGCGGATGAGACGGCAATTCTGAACCAAATTGCCCGCAAGTCTGGCCAAGTCGGGTATCGCTATCAGGGGGATGAGTCAGCGGATAGTTTTGACCCGACCGTTTCACGCTTTGACCTCAGTGCTGATCCACTTGCCTACTGGACGAAGTCATTACAGCTCTCCGAGAAGCAGCTGGCCACATTGCCTGGTCGCCTTCCTAAGTATGGACGGAGTTATGTTGAGTTCACACGTTCGTTCGGGATGCTAGTGAACCAAATCGGTCAAGCTACGGCGCAGGTATCCCGCTTCGTTGGTGCGCAGACCATAAACCGTTCCTTCAAGGGGGATGTCAACGCGCCTGCACCGCTGCGGCCCGTTCCAGCATCCGTGCAGAAAAAAGCAATCGCAACGCTCCATGACTACCTTTTTGGTACGTTTGCACTCCCGATACCGGCCGCTGCACTCGATAAGCTGCAGGCACGCTTGGACACACTTCCTGCTACACCAGGGGAGTATCCAATCGCTGACTCCCTCAGCAATGTCCAGAAAATGGGTCTTCGTCGACTTTATTCACCGCAGATACTTTCACGCGTCGTCAATAACGCCTACAAAGATGAAGCACGGAAGCAGCCAGTGTTGGACCTCGCGACCTATTCAGAGCTGGTTGGGATGCCTCTCTGGAGCGAGATTCTCTACGGTCGATCGGCAACCTCTGCCCGAAGGCAGCTGCAACGTCTCCACGTTGAGACTCTTAGCAACTTTGTCCTAAGTGGTGGTGGTCCGGATGAAATGCGAATGGTTGCCAGTATCCAACTTCAGGGCCTCCGCGCAAAGCTGGGTAAGGTCAACACATCCAAAATGGATCGGATGACGAAGTATCACATCGCAGATACCATCCAGCGAATCACGCGAACGCTTGATGCAAAAGTAACGATTACAAGCGGTGGTGGTGGAGGTGGCTTGCCACCGGGACTTCTCCAATCCTTGATGGGCGGGAAGGTCATTCCGTAGGCCCATTCAACGTGAACCAATGCGTTGGAGCAGAGTCCTGTCAAAGTCTAGACAGAAGGCTCTGCTCCTTTTCTTTTGTCAATGTACGAAGCCACTTCGTCGAACGGGTATCGGATGCAAGCCATTTGCGCGTGGCAGCTACCGTTTCGCTAAGCGGGCGCGTCGTAAGTCCGTGTTGCCTGGACTTTGCCGTATCTGTGCTGCCATCCGTGTCCGTAAGTCCGGGAATCCATAATGGCAGCTCCGTCCACGGCTGAACATCATTCTCTGTCAGCACATCCCCCGGAACATACACAATATTACTATCGGTCGAACCACTCGCCTGAATCGTCTCGAGAAGTATCCCAAGTGACACGACAGGGCCATCCGCGTTGAAGGTTCCACGTATCCCACCAGTGATCAGTCGGAGAACAAAGTCTGCCAAGTCACGAACATCGATGAACTGTGTCGGGTAATCCGGGCCGTCAGGAGCAATCAGAGCTCCACCCTCATCGATTCGGCGGACCCAATACGCAAAGCGATCACTTACATCAAACGGACCGACGATAAGCCCTGGGCGGACAATGATATGCGATTCTGGATGAGCCATTCTGACAACATCCTCGCACCGTGCCTTGAGCCCACCGTATGTCTCGCTCGTGACCGCAGCGTTGTCATCGGGGCACGGGTGGACGGGAGCACTCTCATCGGTTGCTTGCTCTGGCCAGCCAACATAGACACTCACCGTTGAGATAAAGCAGTAGGGAATCCCTGCCGCCGCTGCGGCATCTGATGCCAGTCTGACCACACCCGGCGAATACCCACATGTATCGATAATGACATCCGGAGACAGATCGATAAGCGATTTCAACGCATCGGGGTCACTACGATCTCCGATAATCGTTTCGATTTCCGAAAAGGTTCCGGGGTTGGATCTGCCGCGATTCAAGTGGATGACGGTGTGCCCGGCAGCGCGTGCGGCGGATGTCAGGGCGCGGCCAAGGAAGATGGTGCCGCCGATGAGTGCGATTTTCATGAGGGAGGTTTCCGGTTCGTCGACGTGATGCGGTAGCATACAGCCTGAAGCGACAAAGCAGCGTAGAACCGGAAGAGTACACGGATGCGCCACTGCAAGAGAGCCGGGTCTTGGCTGTGAACCTGGTGAGTGGAAACCGTGGAATGTCGCCGGGGAGCTGACCGCGAATGAAGTGCAGCTGGAGTGCGTCCAGCTGAATCAGGGTGGTACCGCGCAGATTTTACCCTGCGTCCCTGAGGTGGAAGCCGAGAGGTTTCCCCTCTGTGGACGTAGGGTTTTTGTTTGTTTGGGTGAATAAGGGGTGTTAGCGATGGCAGTGGAACTTTCAACGCGGTACGAGCCGCATGCGACGGAAGCCGACATTTACAAGCGATGGCTGGAAACTGGGTGTTTCAACGCGGAGCCAGATTTGGATTCCGGTCGACCACCATACTGCATCACGATTCCGCCACCAAACGTCACGGGTGCGCTCCACATCGGCCATGCGCTGAACAACACCATCATGGACACGCTTGGGCGCTGGAAGCGGATGCTTGGCTACAACGTCCTCATCCTTCCTGGCACAGACCACGCTGGAATCGCTACGCAGTCGGTGGTTGAGAAGCGTATCGCGACCGAAGGCCTGACCCGTCAGGATCTCGGGCGTGAGAAGTTCGTCGAGCGCGTCTGGGAATGGAAGCAGGAATACGGCGACCGCATCGTGGGTCAAATGCAGCGCCTCGGGTGTTCCTATGATTGGCGCCGGCTGCGCTTCACGATGGACCAGCCTTACGTGGATGCGATCATGGATGTCTTCGGCAAGTGGCACGCCGAAGGGTTTATCTACCTTGGCGAGCGGATGGTGAACTGGTCACCAAAGCTAATGACTGCCATTTCGGATATCGAGGTTGAGGACAAAGAGCTTGATGGCCACCTGTGGCATTTGCGCTATCCCATCGCGGATGGAACCGGAGAAGTCATCGTTGCGACGACGCGCCCTGAAACGATGCTTGGCGACACCGCAGTTGCGGTTCACCCAGAAGATCCCCGCTACACAGCTGTGGTTGGAAAGCTAATCGATGTCCCTCTCCTCGGAAGACAGATTCCAATCGTTGCGGATGACTTTGTAAAGCTTGAGTTTGGCACGGGGGCTGTAAAGGTCACGCCATTCCATGATGCAAATGACTTTGAGTGTGGTCTCCGAAACAACCTTCCGCGTATTGAAGTGATTGGCACGGATGGTCATATGACCGAAGCTGCGGGCGTGTATGCGGGGCTCGACCGCTTCGAAGCGCGAAAGCGTGTTGTAGGCGACCTCGATGCCGCCGGCTTTCTGGTCAAGGTCGAAGCATATCGCCATAAAGTCCCTCACTGTGACCGCTCGGGGGCAGTCATCGAGCCTCGCCCCAGTCATCAGTGGTTCTGCAAGATGTCCGGTACTCCGATGATTGATAAGGCTATTGATGCTGCATCATCCGGGCGGATTAACTTTGTTCCTGAGCGCTATAGCGAGACATATGTGCGCTGGTTGGAGAACATCCGAGACTGGCCAATCAGCCGGGGTCTCTGGTGGGGCCACCGCCTGCCGGTTTGGCGTAAGGCAGACTCTGACCCAACGGTCGCGACCAACTGGGTTTTTGCTCGTACAGCGGATGTCGCAGCGGAAAAGCTTGGCAGCACGGATGTCGTTCAATCCGATGATGTTCTGGACACATGGTTTAGCTCAGCATTGTGGCCATTTGCGACGCTTGGCTGGCCGGAGAATACAGATTCACTGAAGCAGTGGTATCCAACGAGCCTATTGTCAACTGCGCAGGAGATTTTGTATCTCTGGGTTGCCCGGATGGTGATGACGGGTGAGTACTTCCTAGGTGAGAAACCATTTGACACGGTTTATATCCACGCGACGATTTTGGATGAGCACGGCAGCCGGATGAGTAAGTCCAAGGGGAATGGTGTTGATCCGGTCGACCTCATTGACCTCTACGGCGCGGATGCGCTCCGTTTTGCGTTGATGCGCGAGGCGGGTTTGCGTCAGGACATCCGCGTCAAACCTATTCGCGACAATCGTCAGGATCAGGTAGAGCAGGCACGTAACTTCTGTAACAAGATTTGGAATGCGAGCCGGTTTGTTTTGATGAACCTTGATGGCTATGAGGCTCCGGTTGAGCTTCCGGCATCGGATGACCTCGTCGACCGCTGGATTCTGGCTCGCTTGGATCAAACTGCGGAAGCGGTTGCGGCGGGCTTCGATAGCTACCGCATGGATGATGCGAGCCGTGCGATTCAGGAGTTCTTCTGGGATGACTTCTGTGACTGGTATATCGAGGCGGCGAAGCCACGGCTTTCCGCAACAGATGGCTCAGAAGCGACTGCTAAGGCTGTTCTTTGGCATGTGCTGGATCGCTCGCTAAAGCTGATGCACCCGGTGTTGCCATTCCTTACTGAGGCCATTTGGCAGCAGCTGCCATTTGCACGTGAGCGTGCAGGTGTAGAGCATTTGATGCATGCCTCGTATCCGGCGGCTGGCTCGACGCCTCGCGATGAAGCAGCTGTCGGGCGCTGGGATACGGTACGGGAGGTGATTCGTGCCACACGAAACATTCAGGCGGAGAACCAGCTTAAAAAGGGCGGAGATATCTTCCTGAATGCGGCCACGGAACAAATCAAGGCATCGGTTGCAGCAAGCGAATCCTTGGTGCGCTACCTGACGAAGTGTGATGCGGTGCACTTTGAGGTCGGGCCAGAAGATGGCTTTCTTGCGGTGACATCGGTTGGTGAGGTTCGTTTGCCGCGGCCAAGCGCGACGCCAGAGGTCATCGAGGCTGAGCGTAAGCGATTGTCGGGCGAACTTGCAAAGATTGACAAGGATCTTGCGGGCCTGGCAGGGCGTCTGAGTGACCCGACATTTGCGGAGAGGGCACCGGAGGCGGTTGTGGCCAAGGCACGCGGTCAGCAGGCTGAGCTGCTTGAACGTCGAGGTAAGGTTGCTGAGCGCCTTGAGCAGCTCGGCTAAGCGAAAGAGGGTCTAAAGTCCCTTCAATAGTCCCGGCTTTTTTGGTCCAGCCGGGACTTTACTTTGTGCCCTTTGCCTCAGCCAACGGTGGCTATGTCAGCGCTATGCTTAGATCATGGAACCAACAATCAACCAGGACAGTCCAGCATGGATGTTCTTTGTACACGCATCGTTTGCCATCAGCTGTTTCGCGATGATTATCGGGATTTGGTGGTTACCGGCGGAGCTTTGGATCAAGGGCTTCCTGACCATGGGCTTTTTCGGAACCATTCAATCTGCCTTTACGCTTTCAAAGGCGCTTCGCGATCAGCACGAGTCGAGGAAAATTCACCACCGTATTAGCGAGGCAAAGACGGCGCATATATTGAAGGAGTATGAAATCACGCCGTAGCCCTGAATGTGGTTTTGATGCGTTTGATGACAGCCTCTCGGGATACCGGGGGGCTATTGTTTTTTTACCGGGGGGATGTGTTTGTGTTGGTGCAATGAACCTGTATCAAGAAAGATTCATCACCGTATTAGCGAGGCAAAGACAGCGCATATATTGAAGGAGGTTGAGATCGCACCATAGCCCGGAATGTGGTGTTGATGCGTTTGATAAAAGCCTCTCGGAAGACCGGGGGTCTTTTGTTTTTTACCGAGGGGATGTGTTTGTATTGGTGCAATGAGCCTTTTTCAAGAAAGATTCATCACCGTGTTAGCAAGGCAAAGACGGCGCATATTTTGAAGGAGTATGAGATCGCGCCATAGCCCGGAATGTGGTGTTGATGAGTTTGATGAAAGCCTCTCGGGAGACTGAGGGGCTGTGGTGAACTGTGACAGACTTCCCGTGTGATGGAAGGTGAATCGATGTTTCCCATTATGGATCCATTATTGAATTTACTGCGTTGAACAGCCACTCTATTTGCAAAACCGTTACGTCACATGTTACGTAACCCTAGGGTGGAATTATTTACTCTCAATCCTACTGGCCGTCAAAATGTGATTTAGACCCTGTAAAATGCAGTCTCCTCGTTACCGAGGACGCTGTGAAATATGGAAACCAACGCTGTGCAATCTGTACCAAAAATCATGGTCGTCGAAGATGACCCGCACGTCCTCCGTCAAATTGCATTTGCACTCGAACATGAGGGTTACTCCGTTACGACAGCTACGGCCGGTGATGATGCGCTTCGTCAATTGATGCTTGAGCGGCCAGACTTGCTGGTAACCGATGTGATGATGCCTGGCCTCGATGGCTACGACCTTGTGGACCAGCTACGCAGGGATGAAACGTTATGTGACCTCCCTGTCATCATGGTCACAGCCCGAACCGCGGATGAAGACATTTCCAAAGGATTTTCCAGCGGTACAGATATTTATATCGAGAAGCCATTCAAGCCAGCCGAACTAGTTGCGTTTATTAAGCGCTTTGTAGGACCGCCTAATCTGGAAGCGCATCCGTAGTTGCCCGAGCCGAAGGCGATATACTTTTTTAGCAGCGTTTCGCTGACGCAATGATGCGTTGCACCGGCAGGTGCGACGCTTTTTTCATTTGAGGACATCGCAAAATGGGACGTATTTTCAACTTCTCCGCCGGACCAGCCATCCTGCCGGAACCTGTGCTCGCACAGGCTGCCGATGCGGTTCGCGAATTCGCCGGGAGTGGGATGTCACTTCTTGAGATGAGCCATCGGGATAAGCGTTACGATGCTATTCACGAGAAGGTACGTGCCGGCGTTGT
>JBJTQN010000048.1:0-10541 GCA_046075665.1 Armatimonadota bacterium
GTTCCTCCCGACTGGCCGGCCACTCCAGGCAGATGATCCAAAACGGGCACAAGCAGAAGACCGGGCGACTGCCAGCGCTCTTGAAAGTGCCTTTATTGATATTGCTGACAATGTCGGCCCGGCAACCGTTAGTATTCAAGCTGAAGTCGCATCCCCCCGGATGTCCGGGATACCAGGGCTCGGCGGCGATTCTGAAGGAATCGACCCCTTTGAATTCTTTGGACAACCCCGTCGTCAAGGTCGCAGTCAGGGCCAGGATGCTCCCGCGCCGCGAATGGGAACAAGCGTTGGCTCCGGCGTGATCGTGCGCTCCGATGGCTATATCCTCACCAATGACCACGTCGTCGAAGGTGCAAAGGATGGCAAGGTAACCGTAAAGCTCTCGGATGGCACCATACTCAATGGCACCGTAAAGCGGGACTTTCGCTCAGACCTCGCCGTTGTCAAGGTCGAACCAAAGAAGCCGCTTCCTGCCGTGCGCTTTGCTGACAGTGGCAGATTGCATGTAGGCCAATGGGCTATTGCAATCGGCTCGCCGTTTGGCAAAGAAAACACGATGACGACTGGCATTGTCAGTGCACTCCACCGGAAGTCAGACATTTCAGATGGTGTCACAGGTCGCTTTTATCCATCGCTTATCCAAACAGATGCGGCTATCAACCGTGGTAACTCCGGTGGCCCACTCTTCAACATCAAGGGTGAGCTGATTGGTATCAATGTAGCCATCTATTCCCCAACAGGGACCAGTGTTGGAATTGGCTATGCCATCCCATCCAATACAGCGAAGTACGTCTCTGACCAGCTGATTTCGAAGGGCAAGGTCACCCGAGGCTCGTTAGGGCTTGTACCTCAGGACATCACCGCGGATGAACGCAACCTTGTTGGTACATCCACCGGAGCGTATGTGAAGGAAGTCGTCGTAGGCGGTCCCGCAGATAAGGGCGGGATTCAGGCTGGTGATGTCATCACAAAAATCGGTGGAACACCTATCGTAGATGAGATCACACTGCGCGATACCGTCGGTAGCACCGCACCTGGAAGCAAGGTGGATGTTAACTACCTCCGTGATGGCAAATCACGCTCGGCGGCTGTCGTCCTTGGAGAGATTAAGGAAACTCAGGTAGGTCAGGGAACGATACCAAGTGCACCGGGAAAACTGAAAACTGGTGCTGAAAAGTACGGGTTTACGGTCACTCCACTTTCCGATGATGACAAGAAAGAGCGGGGCATCCCCAAAACATCCATTGGCGTTCAGGTTGCAACGGTGGCGAATGGGTCACCAGCTGATGATGCCGGACTTATTCCAGGCGCTGTCATCACCCATGCTAACGGGACGATCCTAAACAGCCCATCCGATATTGATGCTGTCCTCAAGGCGAATCCTCAGACAGTGCGCCTGCAAGTCATCGGTGGACGCTCGGAGGCCGCAGGTGGCACGGGTCTGACACGTGGCCTGATTGTTATTCGGCTGCGCTAGGACATGTAACTTCAGGCACTAAATGACAACGCCCGCCAGGGAAACCCGGCGGGCGTTGCATTTTGTCCATTCATCAAAATGAGAATCGCTTCCGCATCATGATGAGCTGTGCGTCAGACCTCTATATCTCCACGATTCCGGCGCACGATGCGATCGAGGATTGCCTCAATGAGCGCATCGTGATCTACCGGCCGGGTCTCGATACGCAGGGCTGCAAGCGGTGTCGCAGACTTTGGCCATTGATGTCCGAGCTTGACCATGTCCTTTTCCGTTGTTACAACAACATGTACCGCTGACATTTCTGGAGAAGCGATGAGTGAATCGATATCTTCTTTGGTGTAGGAGTGGTGGTCCTGAAACTTCACTTCCCTGACAACGTTCAGTCCAAGCGTTCGCAAGGTCTGGAAAAACTGTACGGCATCCGCAATCGCCGTAACAGCCAGAACGCTTAGGCCTTTCATTTCAGCCAATGCACCCTGCTGTCCATCGGTCGAAAGCCAGCAAACCGGCACATGACTACATTGTGTAACCCATGCTTCTGGATTTCGGACTTTGATATTCTGTGTCAAGGTTTCGACCTTGTCCGGGGATGCCTGATCGGCTCGGGTAAGTACGACAATATCGGCCTTACTCAAGTGACTGACAGGTTCGCGCAACGGTCCACGTGGCAATACCCAGCCATTTCCAAAAGGCTGGCGGGAGTCTAAGAGGCAAATTTCTATATCCCGATACAGCTGCCAGTACTGCATACCATCATCCAAAACAATCACATCAGGTTGGAACTGCGCCACAGCCATATCACCGCTGTCACGCCTATTACGGGCAACAACCACCGGTGTCCCGGGTAGTGATTTAGCAAGGTGAAGCGGTTCATCACCAGCCCACTCAGGATTGTCCACACGCACAGCCCGGAGATCGGAAACAATCATCACCGGATCTACAGACTCATTTGTGCGGCCATGCCCTCGCGACAAAATCACGACACGTAGGCCAGACTCACGAAGTGCACGTACAAGCCACAGCGTTGTCGGTGTCTTGCCTGTTCCACCGGACACAAGGTTGCCAATCGAAACAACGCAGATTGGAAGGATGTGCTGCTGTCGCATCCCGAGCCGATATGGAAGAAGGAAACACCAAAGCCCAACGCGGTGCAAAACGGCTAGCGGTGTCATAACAGCGCGGAGCCATGCGGTGCGTGAGCTCGGCTGCATCAGCTCCCAGCTTTCTTCAATCAGGTCAGTTTTCATACAAATTTACACGGGGACATACCGATTGTACAGAATGCGTTGATGGTTCGGGTGTCAGCTGGACACCAGCGTCAACACACGGGCGATGTACTGCTCACTGACACCAAGATTCGAGTCAATCAGTGACCGCGCCTTCGCACCAAGAGTAGCCCGTTCATCGCTTGGCTTGTCGAAAAAGGTTTCGATGAGCTGGCGAAACGCCGTTGCGGAGTTGACTTCGGTTGCGACGCCACTTCGCAGTGCGAGGTTGGCGATATCCTTCTGATTGTCCATATGGGGACCAAAGCAACAGGTGATCCCCTGTGCAAGTGGTTGAAAAACCGACTGCCCACCCCACGGGACAAGACTTCCGCCAATAAATGCGATGTCCGCAGCAGCATAAGCGGTCGCAAGCTCGCCAAAAGTATCAAGAACAAGGAGCCAACCTGTTTTCCCTTGGCTCCGACGTGCTGCATCCGGGCAGAGCTCCAAGATCTCCCCGACACGGTCAATATGTCTCTGGGCGATGATGACATGGAGACTGGGGTAGCGCTGTCGTAGAGTAATGCACTCTGGTAGCAGCTGCGCCTCTTCACTGGGTCCCCCGGAGCGGTCCTCCCGTGTGGAGCCGAGAATGACAACCGGGGCATCTACCGGAATACCATAGGACGCACGCAGATCCAGCCGCTCATTGGGCGACAGCGGTACGGATGACTCATCAAACTTTGTGTTTCCGACGATGCTGATTTTTTCTGGGGATGCGCCAAGTCTGCGGGCACGGTCGGCATCTTCGGATGATTGCATCAGCCAGAGGTCAACGCCATCGATTGCAGGTGCAAGCAAGTAGCGAAACCGTATCCACGATGTAAGTTTCGCATCGGAGAAACGGCCATTGACGACCGCAACCGGGATCCCCATTCGCTTCGCCGTTCCGATGAAGCCTGGCCAGAGCTCTGCTTCCATCAGGATGATGAGCTTGGGCCGAATGGTGTTTAGCGCCTTGGAAGTACAACGTGGAAAATCAATGGGAAATTGAATGACTTGGTCGACACCGTCCAGTTTCGATGCGACATCCCTTCCCGTGAGCGTCGTGGTGCTAACAACAATCCACGCATTGGGGCGTGCTTTGCGCAGCTCTCGCAGAACGGGCTTTGCTGCAACGGTTTCACCGACACTGACAGCATGAACCCAGTAGACATCCCTGTCGGCAGGAGGCTTCGGCAGGTCTGTACCAAAGCGTTCGCCAGCAAGTTCTTGACTCTCCTTACCTTGCCTCAGGCGACGGCGATAGCCAGCCATGATGACGGGAGTTAGGAGTGTGATGAGGATGGAATAAAACACGAACATGTTAGCAGCGTTAGTCTAGCGTGCATGCGCTTACTGTGCCGTAGTTACGATATTGCCATCGGGATTGTGCCAATCGTTGGACTAAACACAGTGGCTGGACAGCGGCTCGCTTGGGATTACTGCAAAGTCCAGTCCGGGAATTGGTCGGTGCATGTAATGAAACGCAGCTGTCGTAGCAATCATCGCCGCATTGTCCGTACACAGGCTAGGCGGTGGAATATAGCATCGCATTCCTCGCCTGGTGCAGGCAAGCTCCATCGCCTGTTTTAGCGATGCATTCGCCGCAACTCCACCCGCAAGCACAACCGTTAAGCGCCCACATTCCTTGGCAGCGGCAATCGTTTTTCGTACAAGGACATCTACGACGGCACCCTGAAAGGATGCTGCGACATCCGGAATCGGAGGACAATCTGGTTTTGCCAATGCATACTTCACTGCAGTTTTTAGGCCGGAAAAAGAAAACGCATGGGTCCCGGGCATCAACGCACGTGGAAATGCAATCGCCTTGGGATTACCCGTCTTTGCTGCTTCTTGGATGCTTGGTCCGCCGGGATAAGGCAAGCCCATTAGGCGTGCACACTTATCAAATGCCTCGCCAGCTGCGTCATCCCGTGTCCGCCCAAGCAGGCGATAAACACCGTGACTCTCGATGTCAAAGAGGTCAGTGTGGCCTCCGGAGACCACGAGTGCAGTCGCGGGGAATTCCATATCCGGATGCGTGATGAAGTTGGCGTAAAGGTGAGCCTCGATGTGATGGACAGGGATGACAGGAATCCTGAGGGCCTGTCCCAATGCCTTTGCGGCAGTCACTCCGACAAGCAGGGCACCGAGGAGGCCCGGCCGGTTTGTTACACCTATTGCAGTGATATCCTGCAGCTTCAGGTTTGCCTCAGCAAGGGCCTGGCGGATAACGGGAATCAGGAGCTCTACATGACGCCTCGATGCGAGCTCGGGGACAACACCACCGTAGTTGGCGTGCTCCTCCATCTGACTAGCAACAACCGTGCATAGCAGCTTCCGCCCGTCCTGCACGATTGCACAGGCGGTCTCATCACAGCTGGTTTCTATGCCAAGGACAATCATCACATCACTCGAATGGCACTGTTTACAGAACTGGTGTTTTCCAGGCCAGATGCCATCGACCAAAGGCGAACCGTGTAATTGCCGGTTGGTAAGTCTGCCGGAAGTTGCGCTGTAACTGTCCACTCCTTGGATGCCCCAGGTTCCAGACGCTCGGCCGCTAGTGCCATCGTGAACATCATTCCTTTGGACCATTGAAAGACGACTTTGCCAGCACTCGTAATCAGCTGCATGTCAACACGGCCTCCATTTCGGAAGCGCAATACATCGGCAGCCTTACCTTCATTCTTTGCTGTCAATATCAGTGTCAGGCTTGCTCCCGGCGCGACAACCGCCGGCGCCTTGGATGAAAAGGTGAGTTTGGCTTGCATCCCGTTATCCTATCGCTGACATTTCAAAGCGCACCGGAGGAAGCTAATCTCTAAGCCGACCCATCGACTGCGATTTTGGCTTCGGACCACCATGCGCGGAACTGAGCCGCATCGACATCCTGCCACACAACTCCCGCACTGGCCTGTTGCATCTCAATATGTCGCCAGCGTTTACCAAACCGTACCAACTGCCGACGCAACGCCGTCTCGGCATCCAGGTTTGCCCAGCGCGCCACATTAACCAGTGTAAACAGGACATCGCCGAGCTCGGCCTCGAAGCGCACGCGGGCATTGTCGTCGGTAGGATTTGCGATGAGTGCATCCCACTCCACCAACAGCTCTGAAAGCTCTTCACGGCACTTGTCACGCAGGTCTTCGGCTTGAGGCCACTCAAAGCCAAGCTTTACTGTTCGCTTGCTGACTTCGGATGCGATGGATAGAGATGGCAGCGCTTGTGAGATGCCATCCAAGGCGCTCGCTGCGCTCGCGACTCCCTTTTCAGCCTTCTCAATGGCCTTGATTGCATTCCAGTTCGCGAGGACCGCATCCGCATCGTCAGCCTTGGCATCAGCGAAAATATGCGGATGCCGCCGAATCATTTTTGTGCAAATGGCATCCGCGATATCGCCAAGCGTAAACATCCCACTCTCGCGCCCAAGCTGCACATGGAACGCAATCTGAAGTAACACATCGCCTAGTTCGTCAACAAGGGCATCCGTGTCATCCGCATCAATAGCCTCCGCAACCTCATAAGCCTCTTCCATAAGATATTTACGCAGTGTCTGATGGGACTGCTTAAGATCCCACGGACAGCCGGTTTCCGGATCACGAAGGCGGGCCATGATTTCACTCAGGGTGTTAATATCCGCGGGGCGTTTCTCACGAGGGAGTGCCGGGACAAAAATGGATGTCAGATGATTAACAGATATACGATCGATGCGGACCAGGTCAAGTGCGTCAACACGCTCGATACCTGGAACGCCTGCGGCGGTGATAACTTTGACAGGCCAGTCATCGGGGAAGCCGGCATCGAGAAGGGCGAGTTTGACATCCGATGCGATTTCCTGTTCGTGCACCTGATAGAGGAGTATCGGACCATCGGTACCGAGATTAGGATCCGCATAAGGTAGTGCGGTTCGCAGAAGGTGGGCATCAACGACATGGAGATGGTCCACTACGGGAGCTTGGATTGCTTCAAGGCAGGCATCCACAAACGATGGCGCACCAACAATTTGGACCGCGACGTTTTCATCAGCGGCGCGTTCGAGGAGGATGCGGACTGTCGTTTCGCCAACGAGGGGGTGACCGGGGACTGCGTAGACAATATCGCCGCGAGTGGCGTGCGTACGAAGCACCCGCTCAACGATGGCATCATAGGTTTCTTCGAAGGTACGGCCGCTTTCGTATTCATCATCCAAAGGGATGACATTTCCAGCACCACGGGATGCGAAGTGTTCAGCGAGAGGGCCTGCTTCGATGCACGGGTGGCGCTCCGTTCGAAGGAGAGTCGGGAGCACCCCGGTTAAAAGCGTATGGGCCCTAGCCGGGAGTGCGTTGACATCCCCCGGGCCAAGACCCACACAGTAGATCACGAAAGGTTACTTACCGGCTGGAGCACCTGCAGGTGCACCGGCAGCTGGCATCCCGGCAGGAGCACCTGACGCCTGAAGAGGAGCCTGAATCTCGTTAGCGGTTTCCTTAATGCCACTCCAGACAGCCGAGACTCCGGCATCCTTTGTATCAAACGAGATGGTGCCCTTTTGCTTGAGAATCTGTGTCCGGAGACCGACATTTGCTGGATCCATCGCCTTTTGCTGAATGAGTCCGAGGCGAACAAATGCCATTTCCTGATCTGGTGGCAGGCTGAATGCAGCGATTTTCTTCTCAACGCGAACCCATCCTCGGAACGACTGCGTCGGGCTGATGACCCAATCGACAGGACCGATAATCGTGCCTTCAGCAGCGGCTTCCACCTTGGAGGCAACACTCTTCGGAATCGATGCGTTTGGTAGCACACGGAGACCGGCCGTCTGCAAGAGTTCAGGGATGATGTTGAGCTGCTTTGCAGCGGCTTCAAACTTTTTGGCATCTGTTCCTGCCGCCTTGACAACTGTCTCGGATTCCCCCATGTTCTTCGGATCGCGGAGGATCAGGCGGACCTGTGTACGTGGAGGAAGGGCCATCATGTCCTTCATCTTGGTGTACTGCATCTTGACTTCGTTCTCATTGAACTTGATCAACTTAGCAAATACATTGGCTTCTGCCAGCTGACCACGGATGTCATCCTTCATTTCAGCCGCAGTGATTCCCTGCTTTGCAAGCTGGGTGTCATAGGTCTTGCCAGGGTTAATGTTCTCAAACCGGGCTTTTTGTGCATTGAAGAGCATATCGACATCACTGTCGGATGGGGTTACGCCCATCTTGGCTGCTTCGGCCATGATGATGCGGTTAGACACAATAAGGTCAACGACGTATTGTTCGGTAGTCAGGGATGAGCCATTTGGAAGCGAGACGGGTTGTCGCTCAAGCTTCTTGATGTATTCATCCTTGGAGACTTGCTGTCCACCGACGGTGAAGTACGCAGACTCGCCGCCACATCCTGCTAGGGCGAGAGCCGCAAACGCAGCTCCTGCGGCTGCAAACGTGACACTGCTGTTCATTGAACGCTTCAAGGGGATTCTCCTCACATTATCGGTGTGTTCAGCCACACCACACATCTGATACTGCAATTACCTCACCAATCGTTCATTGAGTTCCAAATTAGTTAACGTATGCAGCAGTAATCCAACCGTGTCAGGATACAGCCGATATCGGAGAGACACCAACGGTGATGCTGACGACACGCATCGCCTTAAATGTGCAGGCGCTTCCAGTGCCCGCGCTGATACATCCAGGCTACAACCAGCCCCTGGAGCATCGTTGACAGTGTCATCGCCCACCAGCAACCCGCTGTCCCAAACATCACGAGAAACACATATGCAAGCGGCAGACGAACACCGAAGTTGGTGATTGCAACCGCAATTGTTGGATCACGTGTATCGCCAGCGCCCTGAAGGGCTCCGGAGAGGACCATCGCGACCGCAAGGAATGGCTCACTGATTAAGGCTATTTTGAGGTAGGTGACAACCATATTGATGAGTGCGGTCCGGTCGACACCCGTTGCAAATTGTTCTGCAAATGGCCGTGCAAGGAGAACAAAGACGATGCCCATCACAGACATCACCCCTACCGCCTGCCATGTCGCAACCCAACCGGCAGCCGTGGCACGCTTGGCGTTCTGTGCCCCAAGATTTTGTCCAACAAAGGCTGTCGCGGCAATCGAATAGGCAAAGCCGGGCATAAAGGCGATGGACTCAGCGACAAGTCCAACTCCAAGTGCTGCCACTGCTAGCTCGCCGGACTTGTTTGCCAGGATGCCTTGCAGAAAGAGCATCGAGCTCGTGCGAAGGAGCTGCTGTCCTCCAGCGGGGAGGGCGATACGGTTGATCCGATCCAGCCAGTCTTTTGGAATCCGGAGCGTTGTGAGCTTCAGTCCTTCCTGGAGCACGGAGCTACGTAGAAAGAGGAATTGAAGGATGCATGCGACGATAACGGAGCAGCTATAAGCAAGGGCACCACCGACGACGCCAAGTTTGGGGAAGCCAAAGTGTCCTGGAATTAGGATGGCGTTGAGTGCCGCGTGCACCACGATTGAGCCAATCGTCACGTAAAGAGGACGAATTGTGTCTCCAAGCCCGCGGAACGCTCCTGCTTGCACAAACATCACAAAACCAAACGGAATACCAATCCCGGAAAAGAGCAGATATTGCTTACCGGCTGCAAGCGATGCGCCTTTCAGCCCCTGCATCCGCAAAAGTGGCTCGGCGAGAACGACAAGAGCGATGTCTATCACTACCGCGAGAACAAGCATCAGGGTTAGCGAGTAGCGAAGGGCATCCCGTGCTTCGTCGATGTCTCCCGCGCCGACAGCCCGTGCAATGAGGGCGCTGGCGGCGGCCGAAATGGCCATAGCAGCTGAGCCAACCGTAAAGATGAGTGTGGTGCAGATACTGACAGCAGCCATCGCGGGTGTGCCGAGCCCAGACACAAAAAAACGGTCAAGAAAACCATTGATGGTGTGGAGCAACATCGTCGCCACACTTGGAAGGGCGATGAGGAGGACTCCCATCCCGAGAGGCCCCTCCAGAATCATCCGGGTACGCTTTTCCTGAGCGGCGTCCCGCTGCGATATTACTGCTGACACAAAAAGTGTTTTACCTTGAATCACTATCCAGCGGGTGAGTCTACTGCCTAAGAAAGGCGGAATTATTAAAGAAGGCCCCGTGAGGCAGTCTGGTTTGCAAACGTTTTCGACAAGGGATGCGCGTTAGAATACGGTACGTAACGAAACGCTCCCGGGCGGCGCCCGGTCTGGAAGATGTACATGCAACTCGATTACCTGGAAGACAAGTGGGATGACACGCTGGCAGCATCCATGGATGAAGCCGAGCTCCTTCGCTATCGGTCAAACCTCCTTGGCAGCGACCCTCGCCTGACAAACTTTGGCGGCGGGAATACATCCGCGAAGATTTCCGGTATCGATCCCATCACTGGATCGACCGTCGATGTCCTCTGGGTCAAGGGTTCCGGTGGCGATCTTGGCACCATAAAGCGCTCAGGTTTTGCGACGCTCTATCAGGACAAGCTGGAAGCGCTGAAGTCCCGCTACCGCGGTTTGGATTTCGAAGATGAAATGGTTGCGCTGTACCCACTCTGCGCCTTTGGCCAGAATAGCACGGCTCCATCGATTGATACACCGCTCCACGCATTTGTCCCCGAGCGCCACGTCGACCACCTCCACCCTGACTGGGCGATTGCGCTTGCAGCATCGGCGAATGGCCCTGCCCTCCTCGAGCGCTTGCGCGCTGAACAAGGCATCCACCTGGTCTGGCTGCCATGGAAGCGTCCCGGTTTTGAGCTTGGACTCTGGCTTGAGCGCGCAATCGCACAGAATCCTGAGTGTGATGGTGTCATCCTTGGCTCACATGGCCTCTTCACCTG
>JBJTQN010000049.1:0-21661 GCA_046075665.1 Armatimonadota bacterium
GGTCTTCGGGCTAAGTTGGATGAAACCCGAAGACCAGCGGCATCCAGCCCCTTTAACTCCTCACCCTCTGTATGGACGCACGATGAAGCGGTCTACCCGTTTCCAGGCCCATGATGAAAATGGTGAGGCCGGTATCGGTGACACTGTAGAAATCATGGAGTGTCGTCCGATTTCGAAGAACAAAAACTGGCGTCTACTTGCGGTCGTTGAAAAGGCCAAATAGTTTGCGTCGCACGCCATAGTTTGGCAATCGGCAGGCGGGGGATACCCCGCGCTGCCGATAGGAGTGAAAGATGATTCAGCAATATACGCGGCTTCGGGCCGCGGACAATTCGGGTGCGCGGTCTTTGTTGTGTATTCGTGTTCTTAAGGGTTCCATGACGCGTGTTGGCCACGTCGGTGATGTGATCGTTGCCGCCGTTAAGTCCGCTACGCCAGGTGCTGCTGTAAAAAAAGGTGATGTCGTCAAGGCAGTCATCGTTCGTACAAAGCAACCAATTAAGCGCGCTGATGGATCAACGCTGCGTTTTGATGAGAATGCTGCAGTTGTTCTGAACAACAACCTTGAACCGCGCGGTACCCGTGTTTTCGGACCAATCGCACGTGAGCTTCGTGATGCGACCAACGTCTCTGGTGGCATGAAGATCGTTTCACTTGCACCGGAGGTGCTCTAATGCCACGAACCCCAATCAAGTTTGAAGCTAAGCTTAAGGTTAGATCCGGCGATACCGTCAAGGTACTTGCTGGTAAAGATGCTGGTAAGACCGGCGTGATCACTCGCGTCTATCCGAAGACAGGCAAAGTTATCGTCGAAGGCGTCAACTTTGTCACCAAGCATCAAAAGGCGCAGCCTACTCCTGCGGACCCAAATCCGACGGGTGGTAAGGTTGTCGTTGAAGCACCTATTCTAGCGAGCAAGGTCGCATTGGTAAATGCCAATGGCGAGGCTACTAGGATCCGCACTCAGGTAGTCGATGGTAAAAAGGTACGTGTCGCTGTAAAGGGCGGACAGGTTATCTGAGGTGTCCTAAAACCCCCCGGCACGCTTTGCGTGTACTTCCGGGAATCAACTCGGTCTGTAGCGAGGAAATATGTCAAATTACGAACCACGTTTGAAGCGTGTATACGCAGAGCAGGTCGCGCCTGCGATGATGAAGCAGTTTGGGTATGACAACGTCATGCAGTGCCCAAGGCTTGAAAAGATTGTCGTGAACATGGGCGTCGGAAAAGCTGGTCAAACCGGCGGTGATCCTAAGCTTATGGATCATGCAATCAAAGATATGACAGCCATTACGGGGCAAAAGCCAATGGTTTGTCGTGCTAAGAAGTCAGTTGCTAATTTCCGTTTACGCGAAGGTTCTGCGATTGGATGCAAAGTTACCCTTCGTGGTGCACGCATGTGGGAGTTTCTGGACCGCTTGGTCAACATCACACTTCCACGTGTACGTGACTTCCAAGGTGTCAATCCGAATAGCTTTGATGGCCGTGGCAACTTTGCGATGGGTATGAAGGAGCAGCTGGTCTTCCCTGAGATTCAATATGATCAGGTTGACCGAATGCGTGGCATGGATATCATTATGGTAACCACTGCCGAAAATGATGCCGATGCGCGTCACCTTCTTGCGCTTCTTGGTGTACCGTTCCGCTCTACTGCGAATGCAGGTCCAAGTGGTGCAACACGTTTGGAGCTCTAGTTTTTGAACTGAATCCCCCCTCGACGAGGGGGGATTTTTTTGTATTTTTGTGTTCAGTCGCAGTGACATCTGTCGGTGATTTTCGGATTCGCCAACTAACCGGCGACCGGTTTACTTGATTTATGACATGACAGTTTTGAAAGGTCAGTATTGATGAGCCGGCATCATACAATACCGTTCTCCGCGCGCATGGTGGTTCTGTCTGATGATGCATGCTATACAATACGGCAATGGGCGTAATGCAGAAGGTGATGGTTTTGTTTCGCGCTCCATCAACGGGCCCAACGATTCGCATAGCTCATCGAACCAAGGTTACTGCTCCGACAGTAAAGGCCGGCGAGGTCGTTGTTATCAGCCATGCTGATCTTGATTCTGTAGCCGCTGAGAGTCTTTGTCGGGCCAAGCCAAGTGCAGTTATTAATTGTTCCAAGTTTATTACGGGCAAGTACCCAAATCAGGGACCGTCCATCTTACTCGATGCGGGCATTCCCATTTTTGAATCGGACAGTAATCTTCTTGACATAGTCCCTGACAGAGCCTTAGGCAGGGTAGTTTCGGGTGACCTTATAGTCAATGGACTGGGGAAGTTTTCGATTCGGGAACTTAGTAGTGATGACGTTTCACTATCCCTTTGTCATGCCAGAGAAAATCTGGATAGTGAGCTTGATGCGTTTGTACGGAACACGCTCTCATATCTTGAGAGAGATACCGAGCGTACGCTGTTACTTGACCCGATCATCCCACCAGATGTCAAGACCGATTTTTTTGATAAGCCAGTCGTAGTTGCTGTTCGGGGCAATCGGTATCGTGAGGATTTACGTCTCCTTGCAAACTTTTTCGCTGATGCTAGGCCATTGATTATCGCAGTTGACGGCGCCGCCGATGAGTTGTTGTCGATTGGATTAGTTCCCAACGTCATTCTTGGCGACATGGATAGTGTCTCCGATAAAGCACTACGCTGTGGCGCAGAGCTGATTGTTCATGCTTACGCTTCCACATCGCAACCGGTGACGGCTCCAGGCGCAGTCAGATGTCAAAATCTAGGCTTGAAATACATGACTTTTCCAGTTGCTGGAACAAGTGAGGATGCAGCATTACTGCTCGCATACGAAATGGGCGCGAAATTGATCGTAGCTGTAGGTACTCATACGCATATGGAGGACTTTTTGGATAAAGGACGTAAGGGTATGTCGTCGACCTTTTTGGTGCGTCTAAAAGTTGGAAGCCGACTTGTTGATGCAAAAGGTGTCTCCAGCCTGATGTCAATGAACCAGCCAGTGGTTCCATCCATACTTTTCCTTGTTTTAGCCGCCATTTTTCCAATTGCAGTTCTATTGATCCTGACACCGGCTGGACAGATACTCTCCCGGTCACTTGTGCTTGTTTATAAGGCGTTTACAGCATGAATCCAGGATTTCGCTACCACATCGCTTCCTTGGCATCGATTTTCTTCGCACTCGGCATTGGTGTTGTCATGGGGACATTGGTTGTCGGTGGTAAAGTCGTTGACCGGCAGGCACGGCTGGTTCAGCAGCTGGAACGTCGGATGGAAGATCTCCAAGTTGATATCAAGCGGCGAGGCCAATCAGATGTTGCACTATCAAGCTTGGTTACTTCTGCTACCGGGAACCTCTGGAAAGGTAAGTCAGTCAGCTTCGTTTCGGTAGAGAAGTCAAACTCCAAAAAGCTGGTCCAAGCAGTTTCAGAACTTGGTCCGATTTTTGATTCCCGATACCTCTCACTAAAGGACGGTAAGTGGATTGATGATGACAATGAAGCCACATCTCCAACGATTTCACTAAAGTTGGACGGAACAGAAGATCAAGAGAAGCGAATCCTGCTCTTTATTCTTCCTCCTGTTGCAGTGGTTAGTGAACTCACACCTGACCAGAGACAGGACTTGATTACGTTGTTTGTAGACCTTGTGAAGCTTAAATGTGATGTAGTAGCCATCACATCGGATGACGGGGATGCAGGGTTTATCCATCAGTGTGTTTCCTTTGGTATTCCTGTGGTTACGAACGCTGAAACGAGTGTTGGGATGGCAGCAGTAATGCTTTCCGCGGGTGCTAGACCGGCTGTGTACGGAACCGGACAAAATGTTGATGATGACTTGCCACCTGTTAAGTGGAGTGTAACGGCGCCATGACCGTGGATGTGGTTATTCCCGCGCACAATGAAGAAGCTTACTTGGCTGTGACGCTGGATGCTCTAGCGGATATATCAGGTATCTCCAATGTAATTGTTGTTGATGATGGATCTACTGATAAAACATCTGAGATTGCGGCGAGATACAGAGTCAAATTGGTCAGACTTAAGAGTAACCAAGGCAAGTCTGCAGCGCTTATGGCTGGGGTGCGCGTGTCATCAAGTGACTACATCCTGATGTTGGATGCTGATGTTGGCGCAACTGCTAGTGAAATTGTGAAGTTACTCGACGCATATCCTGTCGGGCAAGATGCCTGTGTCGTAGCATTGTTTCCCGTGCTACCCGGCCGTGGTGGCGGTTCAGGGCTAGCAGTGCGCGCTTCAAGAGCAGCTACTAAACATTTGGGCGGATGGCAGATGAAGGCTCCGTTATCCGGACAACGACTACTACGCCGGGATACTCTTGAGGCTATCTTTCCGCTGCCGTACGGTTTTGGACTTGAAACGGCGATGAACGTCCGTCTTGGTAAGGCAAGTGTTCAACTAATAGAAGTTTCGACACAAATGGACCATCGTGTTACTCAGAACGACTTTCGAGGTCGAATCCATAGACTAAGGCAACTAATCCACCTCGTAATGGCAATAATCCGTGAATGTTTTCGCTAGAAGTGAAGTCCTTAAGTTTGTAATACTCTTGGGCACGACGGCGGTGTCGACTATTGTTTTACCTCGACTAAATTGGCCCGCACGGTTCTGTCGTGTAAACGCATTTGGACATTCTATTCCTGTAACCTTTGGTCTCGTCCCGGCACTTTCATTATCATTCTTGATGTTACTCGGACATCCAACCGCAATTTCAGCCTTCCTTTTGACAATTGGATTCTGCTTTGTTGGATTCTTGGACGACGCATATGGTTCGCCTGAATACCGTGGCATCAAAGGGCATCTCACGGCACTACGTAAGGGAATAGTTACTACTGGCCTAGTAAAGCTACTTGCATCACCTTTACTGGCCGCGACGTACTCATGTATCACACTTGGACCCAGTAACTGGTTGTCTTATCTTTACACGGTCATGATTGCTGCATCGTCTAATGTCTTCAATCTTCTAGATCTTCGTCCTGGCCGCTCACAAGGCTTTGCTATCGTAACGCTGCTTGCCGTTCTTCCTGTTTACCAATCATCCCTAATCATTGGGTCAGTTCTACTCCTGCTTCTAACAATCATCCCAGATGCACGGGCAAAGGTAATGATGGGGGATGCTGGCGCGCTCGCAATTGGAAGTGCTGTTGCTCTGGTTATCATTGCATCAAGTAATATAACACTGTCTGTAGCGTACACCGTTTTCGCCATTTTTCTCAATCTCTTAGCGGAGAGATACTCATTGGGAAAGTTGATTGCCGGAAATGCAGTGCTAAGCAAACTGGATGGCCTGATGGGGCGTCGGGCCTAGATGGAACATTAGTTTTGGCGTCGGCAAAGAACGTCGACCAATCGCGTAGAAAGCAGGTTCAATCGTGCAGGTTAAGGTCGTCCGGCGGCAAGTATCATCGATCCTTAAAGTCACAGGTAGAGATCGTTTTCAGTTTATCCAAGGGATGATTACGAATGACGTTTCAGGCGAATTTCCTACGACGGGACTGCGGGCCTTCCATCTGGATAGTAAAGGTGCCATCGTCTTTCCTGTGACAGTCCACGTCTCTTCGGATGCGCTTTTTATCGATATAGAAGGAGCGGTATCGCAGGATGTGATGTCCACGTTTGATCATTATCTAGTAATGGAGCGTTGTTCTCTAAGTGATGCCGTTGGTGAGTACCCGTCGTATTGGCTCCTTGGCGATATCGCTGACATTTTTCCTGAAGACACGCGGTCAATAGATGGAAACTTGCAGGTGGTCAATGTTGGATCTGTCGCTTTGTATGCGCTTCCCGTTCTCCGTAGATTTGGTCCATGTTTCGTCGTGTGGTCACTTGATTGCGATGTGTTGCCTGTTCTGGAACACGCCGGCGCAGTGTCTGCAACCTACGCAGTTGCAGAAGCAGAACGTCTATCCGCAAGTATCCCCGCCGGTTGCAACGACTTTGCACGTATTCTTGCGATGGAATGTGGGATCGTCGACGGGGCAATCTCATTCAATAAGGGATGCTACATTGGCCAGGAGGTGACAGCCCGCATTGATGCCAGGGGCCGAACGCATCGTGAACTTGTCTGCTTGGAGATTGATGGTGAAACCGAGGTGCGCGATGTCTATTCTGGGGAGAGTGTTGTAGGGCAGGTTCGTTCCGCAACCACCATTGGTGCTGAGCGGACACTTGCCATCTGCCACCTTCGAAATGAAGCACGTTCCGATTCACTGACCGTAGGCAAGATTGGTGTATCTGTAGTGAGGAATGTCGTATGAATCGACGGATAGTACTGATCGTTATCCTAACCACGCTTGCGGGGTTGGTCTGGGGTGGGCTTGCTGCAACCACGTACGGTTGGCGCTACGGTGATGTCAATGGCATCAAAGTCCGTCGACATGTCCTTAGTGGAAAAATTGAAACCGATGATGATGGAATGTGGATCCAATCCTGGCAGGATGATCCAGGAGCAAAACTCTTGGAACCTAGAGATATCCGTCGTATTCGTCTCACTGATGTCGTTTGGGGTAATGGTGGCTTGTTGTTTGGTTATGCCAAGGTGACTGGCGCGACCTCATTGACGGGAAGATTCGCACTTCAAGTACGTGTGTTTGAGCCCAGTGGTACTCGTGTTCGTGATCGGACCCTACGAGTTAGCGCAGACTGGGCACCGAACGTGGTAATCCCCTGGGTGTTGGACACACAGATTTCCACTCCTGAGCTTCGTCAAAAAACGACCATACGATTAGAGCCGATAAGATAACAAAGATATTACTGGAGGATGGCACATGGCGGGGACAAACCACAAATTCAGCGGATGCGGATTCCATCACGTAGCGTTACGAGCATCGGATTATGACAAAAGTCTCTCGTTTTACACAGAAGGGATGGGTTTTCCAATAGCACATTCCTGGGGAGAAGGGAGTGGGCGTATAGCACTGCTTGACCTTGGTGATGGCAACTATCTTGAGTTGTTTGCGAGCTCAGGTGAGCAGAACCCACCGGTGGAGGGAAGATTTTTTCATTTGGCGCTTCGCTCAACGGATGTGGATGCTGACATTGAAGTCGTGCGTGCACTAGGATGCCCGATTACCGTCGAGCCCAAAAGTGTCGATGTAAATGGTAAGACGATTCGGGTTGGCTTCTTCCTAGGGCCAGATGGTGAAGTTTTGGAATTTTTCCAGAACGACGAGCTGTAATCAAAACGAGTGGATGGAGGTATCTCCACCCACTCGTACATTTGCTGATGATAAATCACTCATCAACGGTTGGGCCAGCACCATCTTTGCCCGAGTTAGTTACCGTATGAATGACCTCGACTGTTATGTCAGATTCCACTCGTATCTGACAGGATAGGCGGCAAGTCTCAATCAGTTCTGGTTCTTCGAGAGCTTCTTCCTCGGCTGCTTCCATCGGCGACACACTGCCGGACTTGACCTTGACCATACATGTCGTGCATGCCGGCCGGCCTCCACATCGGTGAAGAATGTCAACACCGGCACCTTCAATGACATTTACGAGCTTTCGTCCAACCTCAGCTTCGACAGGTCCAACACCTTCAATCGTTACGATGGGCATGCAATGATTCCTTTTACACAGCGAGATATGACGATTATACCCTTCGTCGATGTCGTCTCTTGTGGTAGACTCCGCGTCAGAATGGTCGTGTTGAATGCTAGTTCGAGCGTTGTTGCGCTACCTGATGTGGTGTCAGAAAAGTCACTTCAGTCAAGGTTACCTGGCGATGGCGACTGGGTTGTTATCCTTTATAACTGTGACTGTCACACGTTCGATGATGTGATTGAAGTACTCCAGCGAGCCACAGGATGTACCGAGGATGTCGCAGAGTTTCTTGCCTACAAAGTCCATCTTGACGGTCGTGCAATCGTCTTCCGTTCTAATCGGGAAAAGTGTGAACGAGTAGCGGGCATTATTGCGTCCGTTGGACTTCAGGTCGAGACTGATTTGGCTTAGTTTGTTCCTTCGCCAAACTTCTTTAACCACCAGAACGGGATAACTGCCAACGTCGCAATGCCGAGGACACCACGGACTTCCATTGGCAAAAAGGTGGCTAAGCCGATTGCTAGCAGTAACACCCCCCAAATCCACAACCTGGGAATCAACTCAGTTAGAATTTCCGTTCGGTGCGTTCCCTTTGTCGCAGCAACTATTGATGATGCCGGCAGTGCAGCACCGCACTCACCGCACACGCTGGCTTGTGCGGGATTGATACGGCTGCAGGTTCGACAGATTTGGTCCCGTGTATGGAGCGTCATTCCAAAGGCTCCCGGTCGTTCACGTTGTGCGATATCGAGCTGCGCCAACCGAACTTTTCGTCCGGTATCCGTAGATACAAACATCCCGTTTGCCTTTGCAGTTTCTTCAGCCTTTAGCCAAGCATCTATGGCATCATCCGGCTGATCGGCAGCACGTAACGCATCCCCTAATCGATCCCACGCGTCCGGAACATCAGCTGATGCCTCGATATATTGCCTTCGTAACGTGACTAGTGTCAAGCGTCTCTTGAGTTCGGCATCACGCTCCCTAACTGTATCAACCCTATCTTTGATTACAGCCCAGAGGACGATACCGAACAGAATGCAGGAGAGAAGTGTCAGGAACCCTTCCATCAGACCTTGGAACGTTTCCGTGACAAGAACTCGCTGATGTCATCGAAGAGTATGTATGTACAAGGAATCACTAGCAGCGTGAGAAGCCCTGAAAGAATCAGGCCACTCATCACGACAATGCCAAGTGGTTGTCTGAACTCTGACCCACGTCCTAATGCCGCTGCGACGGGCCATGCACCGAGAATCTGAGCAAGTGAAGTCATCAGGATAGGACGCAAACGTGCCGGTCCACTCTCTAGTAAAGCCTCAAATCTGTCTTTACCTTCCCGTCTCAGGTTATTCGTGTAGTCAACCAACAAAATGGCATTCTTGGTTACGAGACCCATCAGCATAATCACACCAATCATCGCAATAATTGAGAGTGGCTTTCCCGTAATCAACAGTCCAAGGAGACCACCGACAAGGGCTTGAGGGATTGAGAGCATGATTACGAGCGGGTAGAGCAGGTTGTCGAAAAGGGCTGCCATCAGGATGTAGACTAAACCAATCGCGAGGAGGAGGGCTGAAATCATGAAGACACCTTCCTCGGCCATCGTGTTTGCTTCACCGCCCCATGTGTAGCTCGCTCGTCCAAAGTTGATTTTGGCTAGCTGCGGGTCAATGGCTTGTTGCATGTTTCCGATGACCTTACCTGGAGCCAGATAAGCTGAGACTGTTACTTGACGAAGGCGGTTGCGTCGGTCAATTTTGGTTGGACCGCGGTCTTCGTAGATACGTGCAATGTCCCTAACCCGTACAGAAAGTCCATTTCGGTATCCGATGATGACGTTGCCAACATCTGTAACCGATGATCTGTTTAGGTTTTGATACTGAATACGGATGTCGTATTGCTCGCCATCGATACGCAACTTTGATTCAATATTGCCTTCGATGGCATCCCGGAGGACGCCGGCAACCTGTTGAACAGTCATTCCGTAGTCCGCAGCCCGTCTTCGGTCAAGCACGATACGCACTTCTGGTTTACTTGGCTTGTACGAGACATCGGGTGTGAGAATTCCATCGGTCTTTGACAAGACGTCTTTGACTGCACTGGCCCGCTCGAGCAGCTCACTCAGGTCGGGACCAGTAATGATGATTTGTACAGGTGCTGCAGTGCCTCCAAAACCAGAGACTTCTGTCGTTTTTACGTCAGCTCCAACAATGTCCTTCGTTCGTGCACGAACAAGCTCAGCGACTTCGACATCCGACTTACGACGTAAGTTTGACGAGTCCTTCCAGACCTGTAACCGATCTAGGTTGCCAATCGGTTCACCAAGAATTAACCTGACTTGTCCGAAGTTCGAACCTGAACTAGTCTGGCTTTCAAAGCCACCCGTCGACGTACTACCTGCGGTCAGTTCAATATAGTCGATTTCAGGAATGTCGCGAACCGCTTCCTCAATTTTGCGTAATGCCTGATTGGTACGTCCTAGACTGGATCCAGCTGGTAGCTCCACACTCAATGAAACTAGGCTCTGATCAATTCCTGGAGCAAATCTGAACCCGAGCGGCGTGCCTACGATACCTGAAACGCTACAGACCGCAAACGAAACGGCAGCGCCAATCGCACCCACAATCAAAGGCTCGGTGGATCGTTTGCCTCTCATTCGATTGATACCGAAGAGTATCGCACCTCCCGCTGCTTGAATGGCTACCAGTGGAATCGCTGTCGCACTAGCCTTTCCACCCGATCCGGCAGTTATCATCCAAAGGATGATATTGACCAGTGCCATATTTCCTATGAAAATCACCGTGCCGCGATGTAGCAATGCCCAATGCAGGGCGTTGCGATACTTTGCACTAAGTGAATGAAAGAATGCATCAAAAGCTCGCGCGAACTTGCTCGTTGGTGCGTCACTAAATCCCTGCTGATACCACTTACTCGCGAGCATTGGAGCCAGCGTGAAGGAGACAAGCAACGAAAACAGTGTTGCGACAGCTACCGTGACGCCAAAACTCCGGAAGAACTGTCCGACGATGCCACCCATAAACGCTACCGGGACGAATACAACAACATCCACAAGAGTGATTGTGAGTGCTGCCAGACCGATTTCTCCACGGCCCTTCAGCGCGGCTTCATCAGGTGGATAGCCAAGTGCCAGAAACTTATAAATATTTTCAAGTACAACGATGGAGTCGTCTACAAGGATTCCTACCGCAAGAGAAAGGCCAAGCAAAGTCATCGAGTTGAGAGTAAATCCGAGCGCTTGCATGACAAGAAAGGTCGATACGATTGATGCCGGGATGGCAATAGCAACGATTAGTGTTCCGCGCAGATTATGGAGGAATAAGTAAACGATTAAAACGGCTAGCACTGCACCAATGATGAGCGTGTGTTGAACATCTAGCAGGTTTTCTTTCACTTCTTTCGCCTGATTGCTTGTTGTAGTTATCTCGATGTCCGCGGGTAGTAGTGCCTTAGCGGCCGCGATTTGCTTCTCAATCCCACGTGCAATGTCAACCGTGTTTCCGCCACTAATCTTTTGAACCGAAAGGGTTACCGTGTCGGTCGAGTCAGAGATAGTACCGCTCGAATCACGCTTGGCAAGCGAAGCGCTTTCAGTACGCTCCCGAGCAGTGTCTCTAACATCCGCAATATCTCTAAGTCGAATGCTCTTTGGCCCGCTTGGTAGCTGTGCTGTAAACTCCAAGTCCGCAATCTCATTAGCGTCTTTGAATTCGCCAACAACCCGTACGGCGTAGTCACGCACGGATTCCGTAACACGACCAGCGGGAAGATTTAGGTTTTGTGCACGAACTGCGTTTACAACATCGGTGACCGTCAATCCAAGTGCATCCAGTCTTCCACGGTTCAGCTGAATACCAATTTCCCGCTTGTCCCCGCCGATGACATTGACGGCAGCAACTCCTGCTACCTGACTTAGTCGGTCTTTGATCGTTCTGTCGCACAGATCGCGGATTTCACGTGAATCCCTACCGGATGTAGAGCGTACCGCCAGAAACATGATTGGAGCCGAGCCGGTGTCAAACTTCCCAATGAGGGGGACATCTGCTGCCTGTGGTAACGCTCTCCGTACAGAATCGACCTTCGCACGCACATCGGCAGCCGCAGTATCAACATCAACACCAAGTTGAAACTCTATCGCGACAATCGAAATACCCTGCTGCGAGACACTGGTGACATTTTTGATTCCGTTAACACTGAAGACAGCGTCTTCAATTGGTTTCGAAATCAGGGTTTCAATTTCACCTGGTCCAGCACCTGGATAGACCGTGCTTACGGAAATGAATGGGAAATCAATGCGCGGATCCTGCTCAGCTGGCATTTTGAACAATCCCTGGAGCCCAAGAATTGCCAAAACCGCGAAAAGCATGAAAATCGCGATTGGCCGCTTAATACTAAGTTGCGTGAGGGACATTGGTTATTCGCCCTTTGGGATTCGGATCGCTGATCCATCCGATAAGTTACCGATGCCGTTGATCACCACAATTTCGTTGGGCTCTATGCCAGATAATGCACACGCGTCTGCATTCTGGAAAAGTACCTTTACTGGCTTTAGCTTTGCCGTTTCATTTTCAACAACGTAAACAAACGCTGATCCATCAGTCTTGGTAACCATTGCAGACTTTTGGATACCTGTCCCTGTTATTTTTCGAATTTGGATGTTTGCTGTGCCGTACATACCAGATCGAACAGCATCGACATCACCAGCGATGCTTAGACGTACCTTGTAACTGCGAGAGTTTTGTTCTGCGATAGGTGAGACATCGATGACACTTGCTTCCAGTGACCTGTTGATTCCACTGATGTCAATTGTCGCCTTCGACCCTGTCCGTATCTTGCTTACATCACCTTCAGGAACACTCGCTTCGAAAACACTGGTACCTTCGGGAACGACTTGCACAATTGGATTGCCAACAGAGATAGATTGTCCCGGTTCAGCGATGCGCTTGGACACGCGACCTGACATTGCTGCACGTACAGTGCACTCAGAGAGAGCCTGCTTAGCCTGAGCAACTGCAGAGCTTGCATTTCCGGCAGCTGCCTTTGCCTGCGATAATGAGGCATTGGCCTGTTCTAAAGCAGCTTTTGCTGCGGCGACGTCATCTTCCTTGATGTTCGAAGTTATCGAACTGGTTTTTGCCAGTCGGAGTGCCTGCTCTGCCCGCCGAACCACCAATTCAGCCTGCTTGATGGACTCTGCCCGTCCGCCCGTTCGAACGAGGTCCAGCTGTGCTGTTGCTGAGCGAAGGCCAGCACTGGCAACCGCCTCTGCGTTAGTCGCTTGATCAAGCTGAGACTGTGATGCAGCACCCTCACGAACAAGGGTTTCGTAGCGTTTACGATCCGCGGATGCTTTTACGAGATTGGCTTCCGCTTGTGCTACAGTGCTCTCAGCGGCAATGACTTCCTGAGTGCGTTGTGGACGCCGGGCAACTTCAAGCTGCTCTTTCGCAATCGCGAGTGCATCTTCGGCATCGCGGATGCCGACATCACCAGCCGTCGCTTGTGACTCGAGAGCGCGCTTAGCCTGATTTAAGCGTAGGCGGGCAACATTAACGTTTGCTTGTGACTGCAAAATCGCAGCCTTTGCACTCGCCTCAAGGGCAGTGGCACCGGCGAGTGCGATCTCAAAGTCTCTTGATTCGATTGTTGCGACAACCTGCCCTGCGGCCAACATCTGGCCATCAGACACGGTCACCGTTGCAACTCGTCCACCTACACGGGGAGCTACTTCATACACATTGAGTGCTTTTATAGATCCACTTACTGATACGGCATCGGTGAATGTCTCAATTTTGGCAGTGGCAACCTGAACTGGAACACTCACCCGAGTGACCTTACCAGCATCTGATTGCTTCGCTGGCGCGGTACACCCGGCGATGCCTCCGCATAAAATCAGGATCACAAGCGAAGAATGCTTAATGCGCATCATAACCACCTCACACACGCCAAGGGCATCTACGAGAGATGCCCCTAACCGATTCATTCGTCCACAAATCTGTACTATGTATTAGATTACCTGCATCGGCATCAAAACGCATAAATAAGCGGGTCTGTTCCCACCGACTGGGCGAATCACTCCGGGTCGTAGAGGTTCCGTCATTTCTAGTGCGACACCTTCGGCATCGATGGCATTGAGCGCATCTGCCAGATACTTGGCGTTGAATGCGATGGCAATATCAGCACCTTCGCGGGCTACTTCAATTTCATCGCGACCGCTGCCAATGGTTCCGCTCTCAGCCGTAAGAGCCAGCTGATCCCCTTGGGTTTCCAATACAACTCGCTGGGCATTTTCTTTGGCCACAATGGCGACGCGCTTAACGCTCGCGATGAAGTCGCTTCTATCGATGGTCAACTTACGATCGTAGTTTTGCGGTATCACGCGTTCGTAATTAGGGAATTGACCGTCAATGAGCTGGGTGATCATCGTCGTAGTGTCCACACGGAAGCGTCCTTCAAGACCAGCAACTGATGCCGCATCTGTATCTTTGTCGTCCGCACGCTTACGAAACTCAAAGCGTGCCTGTCCATTTGCCAGAACAACCTGCACGGCATCGTCATCACCTGCGAGACGGAGTACTTCATTCATGGCGCGTGCTGGAACGACTGCATTGCCTACACCATCCCCACTTGCCACTTGACCCTCTGTGACGGCAAGGCGATGCGTGTCCGTCGCAACGAGTTTGATGGACGCTCCATCAAATTTCAAGAGGACACCTGTGAGAATAACACGCGTTTCATCCGTCGAAACCGCAAAGTTAACTTCCTTGATCAAGGACTTGAGAAGCCCGCCGGCGATTGTGAAGGATGCGATGTGATCAACTTCCGGAGGGGCAGGGAACTCATCAGGTGAGAGACCAAGAAGCTCGTAGTTTGAGCGTCCGCAGCGAACCGATGTCTTCGCTTTCACATCTGGTCTGTCGAGGACAACATCGCTTTCTGCGAACGCACCAAGCATTTCAGTAAACAGCTTTGCCGGAAAGGTAAATCCTGGTTGGTCACCATCATCAAATCCGAACGAGATTCGGGAACCTATGGAACATTCCAGCCACATTTCGAGGTCCGTCGCCATGAGCCTGAGACGGCCATCACCAACGGGCCGAGCCAGAACATGTGACAGAATGGGGAGGCTCGTGCGTCCACTGACGGCACGTCCAACGGTCTGAACTGCTTCGAACAGCTCTCTTCTTGGGCTAACGGCTTGCATTATGATTCCTCCAGCTGGATTGGTAATTGGTACTGAGATTGATTCGAAGAAACCGCGCTGGTTCCTTGAAAGTGTGGAAAGCGGTCAGTGAGTCGGCGCATACAACGACTTCGATACGAATCAGTGACTGCCAGCGACTGGTCAATCAAGTGATTGTGGACAAGCGCTCGCATCGTTTTTTGCGTATGAAGTTCCTGACTGCACTGCGGACATGTTAGACAATGAAGCGTTATGGCATCATCAAGTTCCTGAGTAAGCTGAGCGTCAGACAGCGGTCCGATAAGCTGCCTAATCATCACGCAATCCATGGCATGACCTCCTTTACCTGAGCCATTTCGTCTCGTAATCGTCGCCTTGCACGATAGAGTTGGCTACTGATTGCCGCTGCACTTCGCTCCAAAATAGTGCCTACATCGGCATGTGACATTTCCTCTGCATCACACAAAATCAAAACGGCCTGATCGTCATCCGAGAGACGCTCAAAGGCAGACCATAAAACCGTGTGGAGGTTGGATTGTGGATTTGTCGGCATTGCGATGTCATCTATCAGGGTCATTTGAGCAAATGGAAACCGAAGTTGCCTCCTACGATCCAGTGCGGTACTACGGGCAATCGCATAAAGCCATGCTCCAAACGATGTAGCATTACCTCGAAACTGATAAGCGCGTTCAAATGACTTTATAAGCGCGTCCTGTACAACATCCTCTGCATCCTCACGCGATCCCACGATACGCATGACAAAGCGCAATAGACCATCGATGTAATGATCGACCAGTAATTCCATTGCCTTATGATCGCCACGCTGAAAGCGCTCGACAAGTCTATGTTCGTAGGTCTGGTGCATGATTACTATGTATTAGACGTAGACAAATCGCGGAAATCGTCGGAGAAGACAACAAATTGATTCAAACGAAGACTGCCGAACAAGCAAGTGGAAGACAGTAGAGGTCGAGATTGTTTTTGTATATGAAATCACGCAGAAATTGCACCTGTTATCATCCGGATAATACGTACCGGTCGGTCGGCAATGTAGTCGACATCCGACCCCATATCTGCCCCGCTGGAGCGGAATCGAAATTAGACTAGACCCTGCCGCGCAGCCAGCAATGCTGCCTCCGCACGCGAGTTAATCTCAAGCTTGGCAAAGATAGACGATATGTGGTTTTTGACGGTCTTTTCAGAGATAAACAACGTTTCGGCGATATCCCGATTGCGCCTGCCATGCCCAATCTCGGTCAGTATTTCTATTTCCCGTTCGGTTAGCTGCCGAAATATACTGAGGTCCGCCCGTTTTTGTTCCGATAGTCGCCCAAACTCTGATAGGACGCGGAGGACCAGACTTGGATGAATAACGGCTTCCCCGCGTGAGACAGAGCGAATGGCTGACATGGTTTCTTCCGGAGGTGAGTCTTTCAGAACGTAGCCCTTTGCACCTGCTTTTATCGCACTAAATACGCGCTCATCATCGTTGTAGATGGTCAGAATCACCACTCCAATATGTGGAAGTTCACGACGCAGTTCAGATGTGAGTGTGATGCCATCCATTGACGGCATCCCGATGTCTGTGAGCACCACATCTGGTTTACGGGACCTTGCCAGCACAAGTGCTTCCTGCCCATTTGCTGCCTCACCGACAACATCGATGTCCTCCTCTAGGGAAAGCAATCGGGATAGCATCGAACGCGTCATCGTTTCATCTTCAGCAATCAGCAGCCTAATCTTTCGGCTCATCCCGTTATCCTTCCGTTGCTGCAGGAAGTTTCTTCCCGTCGACCTTGAAGAGAGGGGACTTTACGAGTTTCAAGCTCTCGAGCACATATGTTGTAGCTGTCCCCAGCACACCGAATCCGTACACAACGCTTCGTGCGAAATTGATCGAAGAAGCCTCGTCAAAATAACGTGTTGGAACGGACACTTCACCGATGCGGTACTTAAAATGAACAATTTGAGCCAGCATTTGATTGTCAAAGACAAAGTCATCGCTCGCTTCCTCGAGTGGACAGGTTCTTAGCACGTCTGCTGAGAACGCACGAAAACCAGTATGGTACTCACTTAGTTTTATACCAAGCATGATGTTTTCGATTAGTGTAAGTACGCGATTCGCGATGTATTTCCAAAGAGGCATACCGGACTTACGAGCTCCGGGCGTACCAAGAATTCGTGAGCCTAGAACGGCATCGTATTCTCCGGATGCAATCAGTGAGGCAAGTGCACCGACCAGAGTTGGCGCATATTGGTAATCTGGATGAACCATAACCACAATGTCGGCGCCACGTCGCAAAGCTTCGTTGTAGCAAGTCTTTTGGTTTCCACCATAACCGCGGTTTCGCGTATGTCTGACCACCGTAATGCCGAGCGCCTCTGCGACCGCTACCGTATCATCCGGGGAGCAGTCATCGACAAGCAGAACATCATCCACTATTGACCGGTCAATATCTGCCAACGTGCGCTCAAGTGTCCGGGCCGCCTTGTACGCGGGAAGCACCACGATCACACGCTTACCTAAAACCATCGGGAGTAACCATCCTGCAACATGCGCCATTGTACCTGAGTAACCAATGGCAAAAAGTTGTTTGCATTTACGGGCCAATCACCTCTACAATGACAACGTTAGCATCAGGGAGTTCAAGGCATAGATGGAATCGATTAACGCACGGCAACAGGAAATCCTCTCACTTATCCGCGACAGCATTCTTACTGTCGGGCAGCCCCCGACTGTCCGTGAGTTGGGACTAGCAACAGGATTGAAATCGTCGTGTTCTGTTCAGAAACATCTGGATGCGCTCGAGGAAAAAGGCTATATCAGTCGACGAAAGTGCAAGTATCGATCTATTGAGCTGTTACAGGATGCGGCGACGATGGCCACAAAGCGAACCGTGTCTGTGCCCCTCGTTGGCTTAGTGGCGGCGGGTACACCGATTCTAGCGGAAGCGAGTGTTGAGGATTATTTTCCTCTACCTGATGCACTTATACCTCGCAATAAGTCGTGCTTTGCACTGAGGGTCAAAGGTGACTCAATGGTCAATGCCGGTATTCTAAACGGCGACATCGTAGTCGTTCAGCAGCAGGAAACTGCAACGCAAGGGGACATCGTTGTTGCCCTCATCGGTGATGAAGCAACAGTCAAGACGTTTTATCCTGCGGGAGCGAGTGGTATTCGCCTACAACCAGAGAACCCTGCACTAAAGCCAATCATTACACGCGATGCCACTATCCTCGGCAAAGTGATCTTGAATTTCCGTCAATATCACTGACTGACCTGAGTCGGAAGTTCTTTATTTGACCTAATTTGCAGAAGGCTATCGGTATTGTAGTGGCCACAACATTGGTCGTGGACGCAAACCATCGTTGTCACTTCACATCGTGTTGTCCGCACTTACCACGTGGTTGGGCCGTTATGGCTGTGGATGTTGCTGCAACCTGTCAACGCCAGTTTCGATAGCTAAATGATTGACCGCACGCGATAATCCCGGCAGATCCGAGATCCGAGATCCGAGATCCGAGATACATGACGGGGAAGAATCGAACTCATCCACATGCAACAACCGCCCAAACCCCAACTGGAGTCAGGATTCGGGCGGTCAATCAAGCTTGACTTAGGGGACTAAGTCGGGTTAGCTCAACCTCCAGATTGATGCGCTGGCGGTTGGATTGTCAGAACGAGAAGACCTGACCAATGGTCAGGGTTGTGCTCGACTTTGCGGTTCCGGACGCTGTTGAGAAGACGCTTGTATTTGCCTTGTCGTGGCGAAGTTCGACCATCGTGCGACTTGCCGACGTTTGTCCCTTTTTGAACTCATAGGTAAGTGTGAAGGAACTTAAAGTTGGTTTTGTACCTGCGTCGGCGGATGGAATGAAAAGGCCGCCAGCGGTGTCATCAGATAGCTGCTCTGCACGTACTGATATGGTGTCACCAGATTTGATTGCGTATGTCAAGTATCCGGTAACTGCACCAGCTTTATAACCCGCAGATCCTGCCTGCACTCCCGAAACAATCGATGCATCCGTCGCAAGCGTCAGATTAGGCGCAAGTGTACGGGAGTATCCAAAGTTTGTGATTGCCTTGTTTCGCTCAGCACCTGCTACGGTGTCTTTAGCACGAGCGAAATTGAAGATGACGGAGTCCTTTGTAGAAAGAATCTGATTCCACTGAAGACCAAGACCTGGTGTTCGGCTACCATTCGACTCAACACCATTATAGCGATTTAGGAGCGAGACCATGGCAGTCGCACGAGATGTTGCAGCAAATTGCGCCCGGACGCCTGAGTGATAGAAGGGTTGCAGCTGTCCAAAATGAAATGCCTTCGTAAAGAACGCACTGGTGCCAGTCGGTATCGTCTCATAGCCAACGTGGGTTGGGAAGATTCCAGCATCAATGGTCACAGGCTTCGCTCCGCCAGCGATTACGCGAGCATATGCTTCATAAACATTGCTTGTCGTTGTATTGACACCAGCCAGCCCAAGGGGTAGACCCGCGACAACATTGCCATCAACCATACGGATTGAGAATCCGGTTTTCCGTTTGTCAGAAGGATCTGAGAAAAAGTGCAGCTCACCTAGATTCAGTTGAGTTGATCCTTCCTTAGCATTGAAGTAGTACGGTGCGCCGTTTGCGCCATTCAGTCCCGTGCTTGGACGATTGAAGTTTGCCGTGTAGTTTGTTTCGATCGTGGCACCGATTTGGATGCCCTGAGCGTTGACCTGAGACGATGCGACTGCCACGACAGCGACTGGAACTGCGAGCGAAAGAGAGAGGGTTTTCATTAGATATTCCTTATAAAAAGTGGAGGGTTAGATTCAAAAACCTGAACCGCAAAGGTAGAATTCGTCAGTGAGCCTGACCATCGGATAGGCCGCTTGTGGAAACGTAGCCGGTTTCCCCGTGCATTGCCAAATCCAGCCCGGCTTCTTCGTCATTGGCTGACACAGCAAGCCCTTTGAAGAGGACTTTCAATATCAGGCCGATGACCAGCGTTCCGACGACTGCTAAGATAATGGCCCACATTATCGACTGCAGCTGAGCTGACATCAGAGCTGCACGATTGTCTGGAACCAACGAGTTGACGGCCTTATCAGCAAACAACCCTGTTGCAATAGCTCCCCAGATTCCGCCGAGTCCGTGCACTGCAAAGACATCAAGCGTGTCATCAACCCGTTGAAGTTTGTTCTTTATCTGGATTGCGGTGTACGAGATGATCGGTACAACGGCTCCAATAATGATTGCGGAGCTGGCAGTTACAAATCCTGACGCTGGAGTGATCGCAACCAATCCGGCGACGGCACCCGATGCGAATCCAAGGGCTGTTGGTTGCTTGACGTGGACCCATTCAATCAAACACCACACGAGACCTGCTGTCGCCGCTGCGACATGAGTTACCACAAACGCACTACCCGCGAGTCCATTGCTCGCTCCTGCAGAACCACCATTAAAGCCAAACCAACCAAACCAAAGAATACCGGTACCGATAAGTGTCATTGGCAAGTTATGGGGACGTGTATCTTCATGGCTTGACAAGCGACGTTTCCCAAGAATCATTGCAAGGACGAGCGCTGAAATGCCGCTTGTCATGTGAATGACCGTACCACCTGCAAAGTCAAGTGCACCGACCTTGAAGAGTTTTCCACCTGGGCCCCACACCATGTGTGCCATAGGAACATAGACCAACAGGCTCCATAATGCGATAAAGACACAATATGCAGAGAACTTCATGCGGTCGACGATTGCACCGGAAATCAGGGCTGGGGTAATGACCGCAAACATCATTTGAAAAGCCATGAACACCTGATGTGGGATGGCCATAGCCGTGCCGTTCCAAACAAATGTCGTTTGTCCAACACCCTTGAGCATCACGAAGTCGAGTCCGCCAATCATGTCATTTGTTCCAGGAGCAAATGCAAGGCTGTAGCCGACTACAACCCATATGACGGTGACGATTGCAACGGAGATAAAGCTTTGCATCAGCACGTTTAGGACGTTTTTGCTGCGCGTCATACCGGCGTAGAACAATGCCAATCCTGGCGTCATAAACATCACGAGAGCTGCCGAGATGAGCATCCATGCAGTGTCCCCACCGCTGAGCTCTGGTGCAGACTCATTCTTTACCGTTCCATCGTCTGCTTTGATCGTGCCATCGAACTTTGTTGTGAAATCTGGATGTGCCAGTCCGTTTTCATCCCCAATATTCTTGGTAGGGGCAGGGGACGCAGTGGTCGATGGTGCCGACATCGTCTGCTCGGACGTCGGTGCGTCCTGAGCTAACGTCGCAGACGGGGACATCAGGAGGCTAATAGCCACCAGTGCCGCCATAAAGTATGCTAAGCGACGCAGCAGACCTTGGGTCTGTGCGTATACGGAATGCTGATGTCGCATGAACCGTTCCTTTCTATATGGACAAGACAGGGTGAGTGTCTTGCATCGAAAGGCTTTGGGGTAGGCATTCCTCTCTTTGTGGAGGATTCAAAAAATTATTTTTAATGATGGGTAGGTGGGATACTAAACAGCATCGCCTCCGCGTTCGCCGGTACGAATGCGAATAGCATCCAGAACTGGAGAAAGAAAAATCTTGCCATCACCGATTTCACCAGTGCGGGCAGCTGCCGAAATTGCATCGACAATGCGGTCCACTTCGTTGTCTGCGGCGACGATTTCAAGTTTTAACTTCTGAATCAGGTTGACCGTATATTCGGCTCCACGGTAATGCTGTGTATAACCTTTTTGCTTACCCGAGCCACGGACCTCTGTCACCGTCATCCCGGTTACACCGAGGTCATCCAATGCAGTCTTGACTTCGTCAAGGCGCTGCGGTCGGATAACTGCTTCAATCTTGATCATGATTCCTCCTTATGTAACAAAAACGGCCCCGACGTTATAACGTGGGACCTTCATTAACACGCGACAGCGAACAGGAGCACA
>JBJTQN010000050.1:0-3223 GCA_046075665.1 Armatimonadota bacterium
GTTGCTGAGACACGCTTACAAACGGCTAAGCTACAATCTGATGCACAGCCGGAGCTGACAAAGGCTGCTATCGCAAGTGCCAGTGCAAACTACGATCAGGCGCTGACTAACCGACGGCAGCTCGATGCGACACTGCAGCAGCAGCGTGTATCTGCAAAGGCTGCACTGGATCAGGCTGTTGCCAATCGGCGCAATGCTGGTCTGAATTTAGAGCGTCAGAAGTCCCTTCTCGAAAAGGGTTTTGTGTCACAGCAGGCTGTTGACACAGCGCAAGCAAACCTCGAGGTGACAGATGCATCTGTCCAGACGGCTCGTACCAAAGTCGAAACCATCGATCAGGAACTGAAATCAACCGTCGAGGCCGCTGACTCCCGTATCGCGCAAACAAAAGCCGCGTATGAGCAGGCACAAGCAGGCGCCGTGGATGTCAAGAACCGCGAGAATGCGGTCCGTGAAGCAGAGTCATCCTTGCTCGCATCCAATGCGGCTCTTGCGCGTGCTGAAATGACTGTTGAGCAGTCCAACGCTGCACTCATTAACAACGACATCCGCAAGTTTGATATCGATGCGAACAAAGCAACGATTGCACGTGCAAAGGCCGGTCGCTTCAATGCTGAAACAAGCCTCGCGCGAACCATCATCCGCGCACCCATGGATGGCGTTGTTCTCCAGAAGCTTGCTGAGCAGGGAACCATCATTGCTTCTGCCCTTGGAATGAACTCCGCTGGACAGAACCTCCTTCAGATTGGCGATACATCCAAGATGTACGTCGATGTGACTGTCGATGAGACGGACATTGCTGCGGTTGAAGAGGGGCAGAACGTGGATGTTGCTATTGAGGCGTATCCTGGAATGCCATTTGAAGGCAAGGTAATCCGCATCGATCCGCAGGCAGTCGTATTGCAGAATGTGACATCCGTGCACGTGCGTGTCGAAGTCGACAACTCGGTCCCAACATTTGCCTTGCTCAAGCCGGGTATGAATGCGACCTGTGAATTCGTGATGGAAAAGACCGAGAGTGCTGTCCGTGTCCCGAACGAAGCGGTGCGTGAAGACAACGATGGCAAGTTTGTTGAAATCGGTAAGGGTGGAAAGCCTGCGCCAGAAGATCCTAAGAACCCCGCGGCAGCAGATCCTGATGCACTGATTGATGTAAAGCTCAAAAAGATCAAGGTTGAGCCGGGTGTGGTTGGGAATGACTATACGGAAATCAAGTCCAGTGATGGCAACGCAGTTGCCGATGGCAGCAAGGTTGTGACGCAGACGATTGAGCCGACGCCAACGACGCCAGGTGGAGGATCACCGTTTGGTGGCGGAGGAATGCGTGGCATGGGTGGTGGTGGCGGAGGTCGCCGGTAACATGGCAGCCCCCACTACTACTGCCCCGGCCGTCAAGCCACCGGCGCCGCCTGCATCAGGCAGTCGCATGGGAGCATTCGGTGTCAGCATCGAAATGGCCTTCAATGGCCTCGGTGCTAACAAGCTTCGCTCGTTTCTGACGATGCTTGGTGTGATTATCGGTGTGGGAGCCGTCATCATTGCAATTGCGATTGGTGAAGGGTCCCGTGCAGCGGTGGCAGAGAGCATCCAAAAGCTCGGTACCAACGTGATGACAGTCTTCCCCGGTTCCCAGCGCCGGGGAGGCATCTCGTTTGGTGGTGGATCAAGCACAACCCTCAAGCTCGAAGATGCTGATTACATCATCCGTAACTGCCCTACCGTCAAGGCGGTGGTCCCGACGGTCAACCGTAACGCCACGATTAAGTACGCGAACAAAAACGATGCAAAGTCTGTGACCGGCACGGGACAGGACTACCCGACGGTGCAGAATCACCCTGTAGCAAAGGGACGGTTCTTCAATCAATCTGAAGTGCGTTCACTAAAGCGTGTCATCGTTCTCGGTTCGAATGTCGCAAAAGACATTTTCGACCGAGCCGATCCAGTCGGCAAGCAGGTCCGCGTTAATGGCCAGACCTTTGAAGTGATCGGGGTCCTAAAGGAAAAGGGCGGAACAGGATTCCGTAACCCGGATGATGCCGCATATGTTCCCGTCACCGCAGCGATGCGTCGGTTGTTCGGAATGGAGAACATCAACAGTATCACCGTTCAGTCGCGTTCGATGAGCCTAATGGACAAGACGAAGGCAGAAATTGATACGAATCTCAAGCGGAAGCACAAGATTTCAGATTCAGGTGCCCCTGACTTCACAGTGTTCAGCCAGTCTGATCTTGCGGCGACGCAGGATGCGCAGCAGTCGACATTTGGCGCATTGATTACATACCTTGCGATTGTCAGTCTTGTCGTTGGCGGTATCGGCATCATGAATATCATGCTGGTATCGGTAACGGAGCGTACTCGGGAAATCGGTATTCGAAAAGCTATCGGTGCCCGACGCGCCGATATTTTGACGCAGTTCCTCCTCGAAGCGCTGTTTTTATCATTAGTGGGTGGACTGATTGGCGTTGGGCTTGGGTATGCGGGAAGCAGCTTCATTTCAGAGCAGAACGGCTGGCGTGTCGATGTTGCAATGGAAACAGTTGCACTCGCGTTTTCGTTCTCGGCGGTTGTTGGTGTATTCTTTGGTTTTTACCCGGCATTCAAGGCGAGCCAGCTGTCTCCAATTGAGGCGCTACGCTACGAGTAAGGCAAGGTTGTTTGTGCGGCAACCATTGCCGCAACTTAGTTTGAAAAGCAGGAGAATAATGATGAAGAAAGTACTGATGGTTGCAGCGACATTAATGATGGCTGCACTTGTTACAGGTCCCGTGATGGCGCAGGGTGGTATGGGTGGCTTCCAGATGCCTCCAGAGCTCACCAAAGCCATGGACAAAATGCGCACAGCACGTAAGAACCGCATGATGATTGGCCGTACGGTGCGTGCGATTGCTGAACTCAACAAAGACCCGAAGACCGCACTGACCAAGGATCAGGCGAAGAAGGTCTCGGCAGTTTTGGATAAATGGGCCAAAAAGCCGGATATGACCGAAGATCAAGCTAAGCAAGTTTCGAAGGAGCTCACGGCGCCTCTCGCGACCAACGTTTCACAGATCAAAAAACTTGCCGTTGAAATGCAGGCTAACAACCGCATGGGCGGCGGCGGTGGCGGTGGCGGTGGTCGTATGGGCGGTGGTGGCGGTGGTGGAATGGGCGGCGGACGTCCTGGTGGTGGTGGTGGTGCTGCCGGCGGTGGGATGCCAGCATTCGATCCTAAGGCAATCGCGCG
>JBJTQN010000051.1:0-39062 GCA_046075665.1 Armatimonadota bacterium
TCTCTGACCGTGGTGCATCGATTCGTATCCCAATGGGCACCGTGCAGCGTGGCTGGAAGGGCTGGCTTGAAGACCGCCGGCCAAACTCTGCAGCAGACCCATACAAGGTTGCGGCACGTATCATCCAGACGGTCAAGACCGCAAAAGCAGTCTAATCCCATAATTCAAACAGCCCCTCTCATGAGGGGCTGTTTTACTTTAAGCGGAATCCTGAACAGATTTACGTCTTCAGTCGTCGGATAGACTGGAAAAACAATCAGGTTCATAGCAGAATCACTCAACGGACCTCTGCCGTTTGGCGGAGGAAGTTGTTTCAAGGAGACACCAATAATGACAACCCGTCGCGCATTTACACTCATCGAGCTACTCGTCGTTATAGCCATCATCGCAATTCTGGCAGCAATCCTCTTCCCTGTCTTCGCACAGGCGCGTGAGAAAGCCCGTCAGGCTTCCTGTCTCAGTAATCATCGACAATATGCGACAGCGGCACTGATGTACGTGCAAGACTACGATGAAACATTCCCATTCTCAGCCAATCTGAACGGGCAGTGCGTCGACACCTTTTACAGTGTTGTTTCTCCATATGTAAAGAACAATGAGATCAACCGGTGCCCATCCGACAAAGATGCCATCAACACACAGCTGACCATCGGGGCACCTTGTCCAAACACCCCACCATGGACCAGTATCGTGGTAAACGGTGGATTGATGACCAATGGGTTCTTCCCAGGCGCTACACCTGTTTCGTTGGCGGCAGTCCAAAATGTGGCGGGTACGATCATGCTTTACGATGGCAATGTGGGTACATCTCCATATCCTGGCATGCAGGTACAGCTGGTACAAGCACGCCATTCGAGCACATTCAATGCAGCTTGGGTTGATGGCCACGCGAGCTCCATCCCAGCCACTGACACCAAAACGACGACCCAGCAGTTCACCGTCATGGGCCCAGGTAAGTCCCTAAAGGTATATACAATCGGGGCTAAAGGTGGCTTCTATGCCGGCAAGGTAGAGGCAAGCGGCCTCGCTGACTAGCTGTACCAAGTGGTCATCCCTATCGGGCTGACCATTGTAACCATTCCTGTTTTCATGATTTTTGGAGGGAATACGAAATGATGATGCCACTGATATCCGCGGTCCTGATGGCGGCTACATTAGCTGCTCCACGGTCTACATCCGCCGCCCCAACAGACTCACCACAGTTCCGTGGCGTAGACCGAACAGGAATCTCAAAGGAAATAGGTCTCCTGAAATCTTGGCCATCGACGGGTCCTAAGCTGTTATGGTCAGCAAAGGGCTGTGGGGATGCCCATGCAACGCCAAGCATCGTCGGAAATCGCATTTACGGCATGGGCCTCCGTGGAGATGATGAAGTTATCTGGGCCAAAGATGCAAAGACGGGCAAGGATATCTGGGCAACACCGATTGCGAAGACCATCCGATTGGATGCTCCGCAGGGGGGAAACGGCTCACGCTCGACGCCAACCGTTGAAGGTAACCGGATGTACTCTGTTGGCGTCGCAGGCGATGTTCTCTGCCAAGATACGGGTACTGGCGCAGTCGTTTGGCGCCGCCACTTGGTCAAAGAGTTTGGGGGACGCGTCCCGACGTGGGGATACTCCGAATCAGCCCTAATCGATGGCAACAATGTCATCGTCACACCGGGCGGTGCGAAGTCCATCGTCGCTCTCAACAAAAAAACCGGTGAGCAAGTTTGGGTATCTAACGTACCCGGACGAAATGACGCATCTTATTCATCCGCGATCATCGCTGATGTCACGGGCTCGCGGCAAATCATTCAGTTTCTCGCTGGTGCCGTCGTCGGCGTGGATGCCTCAACCGGCAAATTCCTGTGGAACTACGATGCCCCAGCTTGTCGCCAGGGCATTAACTGCTCCGCTCCCCTCTACAAGGATGGCTTTGTCTTCGCGGCATCTGCTTATCAGAATGGGGGCGGGCTGGCCAAGCTAACTAAAACCACCACAGGCACAACGGCCGAGCAAGTCTACTTCACGAAGGAAATGCAAAATCACCATGGTGGGATGGTTCTGGTTGGTGACTACATTTACGGGTTTGATAACTCAAACCTCACCTGTATGGAGTTCAAGACAGGCAAGGTTGTGTGGACAGACCGTAGTGTCGGCAAGGGGTCTGTGACATTCGCTGATGGGATGCTGATATGTCGCTCAGAGCGCGGACCTATTGCACTTGTCGAAGCAACGCCAGCAAAGTACACCGAGCTTGGTCGCTTTGAACAACCCGAGCGCAGCGCTGCACCTTCCTGGCCATACCCCGTTGTCTCTAACGGTAAGCTTTACATTCGCGATATGGATGTTCTCCTTTGCTACGATATTAAGGCAGGTGGGAAATGACAGGACCCGGCGCATCAACCAATAACTGGCCCGTATGGCGTGGACCGAATGGAAACGGAACCAGCTCTGAAAAGGGACTGCTACGTACGTTTCCAGGTGGAAAGCCAAAGCAGCTATGGTCGGCACAGATCGGCGAAGGCTGGTCAACAATCACCATCTCAGATGGCCGAGCATTTGTGAGCGGTAATGTGGCAGGAACCGATACCATCGCGGCACTCAATGCTAAGACAGGTAAAGTTGTCTGGAAATATTCCTACCCTTGCTCGCCTGGTGATTATGGAGGACCACGCGCAACTCCATGCGTCGTCGGAGGTGTAGTCTACTCCGTCAGCCGTGAAGGAGTCGTCTATGCACTTACCGCAGACACAGGAAAAGTGGTCTGGCAACGTGCTGTTGCAGCCGAAACGCGTTGTCCAATCCCAACTTGGGGTTTTTCTGGATCGACATTAGTGGATGGCAACCGCGTGTTTGTCAATATTGGAGTTACCGGAGCCGCACTTGACCGTGCCACGGGTAGGATTGTCTGGTCAAGTGGTGGCGGACCTACCGGATATGCCACGCCCGTGAAGACGACAATCAATGGCAAAACAGTTCTGGCAATCTTTTCCGGCAAAGAACTCGTGGGCGTCGACCCACAGACAGGCCGAAAACTCTGGGCATTTCCGTGGCAAACCTCCTACGATGTCAACGCTGCCGACCCCATTTTTATCGGTGATGATGTGTTTATCGCATCAAACTACGGCAAAGGCGGAGCCCTCGTAAGCCTTGCAAGCGGTGCACCAAAACAGCTTTGGGAAACCCGCACGATGCGAAATCACTTCAACACCTGCATTCTGAGCGGTGGACACCTGTTTGGAAACGATGAAAATACGCTTCGTTGTTTGGATGCTCGCTCCGGAGCTGAAAAGTGGGCATTGCGTGGTATTGGCAAGGGCGGCTTGATGATGGCTGATGGCCTGCTGATCGTCCTGACCGAGCGGGGTGAGCTCATTCTCATCGATGCCGACCCAACCAAGTTGACTGAACGCTCACGTAGCTCCATTTTGAGCGGCACCTGCTGGAGTCATCCAACACTTGCCGGCGGATGTTTGTATGCCCGAAGCCACGAAGGTACGGCGGTCTGCGTAGACCTCAAGCGGGCATAGTTAGGAATTTAGGAAATGCGAAATCTCACTGGCCCCCTAGTAGCCGCAGCTCTGATGATGTCATCAGTGGCTTTTGCGGATGTCGACGGCTGGTTAAACTGGCGTGGACCGGAAGGCATTGGCGTCAGCCGTGAAAAGGGACTTCCAGACAAGATTGCGGTAGGCACACCCGTTCATCGCTGGACAATCCCTATCGCAGGTGGCGGTACACCCGTCGTTGCAGGAAACAAAGTCTATGGCTTTGGGTACCGTGGCACCGGCCCTGATCTGCAGGAAGTGCTATTTTGTGCCAGCACTGACACAGGAAAAGTTCTCTGGGAACACGGTTTCAGCGACTTTCTCTCAGATATCACCTATGACCGCTACACCATTGGTAGCCCGAGTGTAGATGCAGAAACAGGAAATGTCTACGTCCTGACATCTGCCGGTGAGTTCGCCGCATTCACAGCGGATGGTAAACCGGTTTTCCGTATCCCTATGATGGAAGCCCTCGGACGCTTGACCTTTACGAATGGACGTACCGGTGCTCCAACGATTGAGAAGGACCTTGTCATCGTTCGCGGAATCACCAGTAACTGGGGTGCCGATGGCCCAGCCATGGACCGCCTGTATGCATTCGACAAGAAGACAGGTGAACTTGTTTGGAGTGCAAGCCCAGGCAAAGCTCCAAAAGATAATACTTTTGGGCGTCCAATCTTCGGATGGCTAAATGGCAAGCGTGTTCTCTACTCAGGTTCCGGGGATGGTTCACTCGTCTGCATTAATGCACGAACCGGTCAAACAATTTGGCGACTCCCTGTAAGTGCCGGTGGAATGAATGCCACCGTGGTGCTACACAAAGGCAAGGTCATCGGTATTCATGGGGATGAGAACCTCGATTCTTCGGAAAAAGGTCGCATGGTTGCAGTCAAAGTCGATGCAAAAGTCACTCCTGTCGAAGGTGAGCCACCAGCACTTGACAAGACTGCAGAAGTTTGGCGAAACAAGCTGACCTCCATTTCATCAACTCCGGTTCTGGTCGGTGACACGCTGTATGAAACAAATGCTACGGGGCAGCTGGTAGCAGTCAACGCAAACACGGGAGCAGTGATTTGGACGCTCAAACTCGCGCCCGACCAGCTCCATGCATCCCCCACTTACGCTGATGGCAAGCTATATGTCCCATTCCAAAATGGCCTTCTCTATGTCGTTAAGCCAACGCCAACGCAGGGAATTGTTCTCTCGAAAACACAGCTTGCAGGGCGGGGCATTGGTGCGCCTGCCGTCTGGAATGGCCGGGTTTACGTCTTCACGACCGGAGGGCTGTACTGCTTTGGAAACCCAGTTGTTCCAAAGACCCAGACAACGGGGCTCCCTAAGGATGTCGTAAAGTATCCTGCGCCTGGTCCTGCTGCTAGCCTTCAGGTCATTCCAAACGAGCTGCTACTACGTACCGGAGATCAAGCTAAGGTACGCATCCGAAGCATTGATGCAAATGGACTCCCAGTCAATGACATTCCCGTCACAGATGCCACATTTGCATCGTTTGTTCCACCTACAGCAAAGGTCAAGTCAACACTCGATGGGACATTTGACAAAAGTGGTGTGTTCACTGCTGGTGCTCCAAGTGCCGGTGCCTTCAAGGCTACGGTAGGCGCTCTCAGTGGCACCTTACGTGGACGTAGCGTTCAACGCTTACCCTTCACGATCGATTTTGAAAACTTCAAGCCAACTGAACCGGATACCTACGAGCCAGGACCATTGTTTGCATATCCTCCGCTTCCATGGATTGGCGCACGTGGAAAGTTTGATGTCCGTGACCTTGATAACTCGAAAGTGTTCGCGAAAACGCTGGATAACATCTTCTTCCAGCGGGCAACCGTCTTTTTCGGACATCCGGATGAAAAAGATTACACCATCACGGCCGATGTACGTGCGGATGGTTCAAAGCGCACGATGTCAACCGTCGGACTTGTTTGTCAGCGTTACTATGTGATCTTGAATGGGAACGCTCAGGAGCTTGAAGTCAACTCCAATCAGGAGCGGATCAAAGCCATCGTTCCATTCAAGATGGAGCCTGAGGTATGGTACGTGATGTCAGCGCGCGTGGATGTTCAGCCAGATGGCTCCGGAATAATCCGGGCGAAGGTCTGGCCAAAAGGTCAACCAGAGCCAGCCAAATGGACATTGGAAGTCAAACACAAAAATGTACACCGAAATGGCTCTCCGGGCATCTTTGGATTCTCTCCACAAAGTCTCTATAAAGTCTATGTTGACAACATCTCTGTAAAGTCGAGCCGCTGAGGTAAACATGATGCGAAAATCAATCCTGACACCTGCAATTACCATTGCCATCTCGGCCATTGTTCCTCTGATTGGAAATGCCGCTGACTGGCCATTCTGGGGCGGATCTGCATCCCGCAACATGGTCTCGCCAGAAGTTGGCCTCCCGCAAACCTGGGATGCAGGTCGCTATGTCCAAGGCTCGGAAGAGATTGACATGGCCACAACAAAAAATGTCAAATGGGTGGCTAAGCTTGGCTCACAGACATATGGGAATATGACCATCGCAAAGGGCAAAGTCCTTGTCGGCACAAATAATGAAGTGCCTCGGGACCCACGGATTACGGGTGATCGTGCCGTATTACTGTGTCTCGATGAACAGTCGGGCAAAATGCTCTGGCAGCTGGCTATCCCAAAACTTGGGACTGGTAAGGTCTCTGACTGGGAATTCCTTGGTCTATGTTCATCCCCGGCAATTGATGGCGACAAAGTCTACGTCGTGTCGAACCGTTGTGAAGTGCTATGCCTTGACCTGAACGGAATGGCCAATGGAAATGATGGCCCGTACCAGGATGAAGCCAAGTATTCCACGCTGGGTACAAAACAAAACGTTACGATGGGCGCGCAGGATGCCGATATCCTCTGGCGATTTGATATGCGTCGTGAGCTTGGCGTCTTTCCTCATAACATCACGAACTGTGGCCCGCTGATTGTTGGTGACAAAGTCATTGTAACGACATCCAATGGCGTTGACTGGACCCATACAAACATGCCGAACCCTAAGGCACCGGCGCTGGCGATGCTTGACAAAAACACAGGCGCGCTCCTTGGTGAAGAAAACTCCGGTGTCTCCAGTAGAACGCTTCATTCAAACTGGTCCAGTGCCGCCGGTGGCCAAGTCCATGGTAAAGACATGGTGATATTTGGCGGTGGAGATGGCTTATGCTACGGCTTAGATACGAAAACCACGCTCAAGGGCAACTTTGAGATTATGGATGAGCTGTGGCGCTTCGATTGTAACCCGGCAACGTATCGAAAAGACAAAACAGGGAAACCGCATAAGTACGCAACGTTCAATGGTCCATCGGAAGTCATTGCGACCCCCGTTCTGTACAAGGAAAAAGTCTACGTTCCTATCGGACAGGATCCTGAGCATGGTGAGGGCCTTGGCAGCTTGGTCTGTATCGATCCCACCAAGCGAGGAAACATTCAAAGTACAGGTCTGGTCTGGCGCTACGACAAGATTCACCGCTCACTGTCGACTCCGAGCATCGTCGGCAACCTGATGTTTGTTGCAGACTTCAGCGGCTTTATCCACTGTGTCGATGTAGTGACAGGTAAGCCCTACTGGGTCTTTGACTCGAAATCTCACATCTGGGCAAGCACGCTTGTCGCGGATGGCAAAGTCTTCGTAGGGACGGAAGATGGCGATGTCATCGTACTTTCCGCATCCAAACAGAAGAAGGAGTTGGGCCGTTTTGACATGCGTGCGCCAGTTTACTCAACAGCTGTAGCTGCGAACGGGACGCTGTATGTTGCTACACCAACGCACCTCTATGCAATCGGAAAGTCGAAAGTGGCACAGGGACCTGTCGACCACAGCTCTCCGGTAGCAAAAGCGCAGCTTGCCCGGATGGAAGTGAACGCGGCAAAAGCTCGGGCAGAACACAAGTCGCTGACATCATGCATTGTTGAAAGCCGAAGCTCACTGAAGGAGGACTAATCAATGAAGGTTGGTCTTGCATTGTTGGTAGCAGCCGTTCTTGTGCTGCATCACGATATCTGGAACTGGAAGGACGCCTCCCTTGTGTTTGGCTTCCTCCCCAAAGGGCTTGCCTACCATGTAGGCTATTCCCTTCTTGCAAGCGCGACGATGGCAATCCTCGTCAAATTTGCATGGCCGAAGAACCTCGATGATGACGATGAGGTGACTGCATGATTCCAGCTATTATCGTGTTTGCTTACCTTGCCGTCGTTCTCTATATCGGAATCTTTGCTTTCAGAAAGAGCTCGGCAGGCAGCGGCGAAGACTTCTTCGTCGCGAGTCGAAAACTCGGGCCGCTGGTGTTCCTGCTGTCCATTTTTGGCACAAACATGACCGCAGTGGCCATTCTTGGTTCCAGTGGATTCGCATACCAGCGTGGTATTGGTGTATACGGCCTGATGGCGTCATCATCAGGTATCGTCATCCCCCTTACTCTCTGGCTAATTGGCACCAGACTTTGGTCTCTCGGCAAAAAACACGGTCACATCACGCAAGTTCAATTTCTGCGTGACCGCTGGGAATCAAGCGGAATTGGCACCTTCATCGCTATCGTCACCGCACTGATGCTCGTCCCATACATCATCATTGGTGTAATGGGTGGTGGCTCAACACTTGAAACCATCTCCGATGGGCAGGTTCCGTACGCGATCGGCGGCGCAATCGTTGCGATCACAGTCGTGGCGTATGTCTTTTTTGGAGGAATGCGTGGCACCGCTTGGGTCAACACATTTCAAACGGTACTGTTTCTTGCCTTCGGTGTGACAGCATTCACGCTCATCGCAAAAAGTGTTGGTGGTTTCCCGGCAACGATGCAAGCTATCAGTGACGGCCCGCAGAACTTTCTGCTCTCACGCGAACGGATGCCAGCTGAAGAGTTCTTGTCATACATGTTCATCCCACTCAGTGCGGTGATGTTCCCGCATATAGCGATTATGTGTATGACAGCCGAAAAGGTGACCCACTTTAAACGGACGGTTGTCCTTTACCCAATCTGTATACTCCTCATTTGGTTGCCATCCGTGTACCTTGGTGTTGTGGCAAGCAAGGTCATTCCAGGACTATCGCCTGCGGAAGCAAACGATGTCATCATCCGCCTCCTCTCACAAAACACCAGCCCTGTTCTGGCAGGCGTACTGGGAGCCGGAATTATGGCCTGTGTGATGGCATCCGACTCTCAAATCCTCGCCCTCTCCACAGTGTTTACAGAAGACTTGTTTGCTTACTACGGTGGACGAAAGAAGTTCGGGCCAAAGGCTGAAGTCTGGGCCGGTCGTGCATTCATTGTACTGATTGGTGTAGTGAGCTACGTCATCGCACTCGCACTGAAAGAAAAAGCCAATATCTTTGAGCTCGCAATTCGCTTTGCATTCTCGGGCTTTGCGGCGCTTGCTCCGGTGATGCTTGCCGCTCTGTTCTGGAAGCGATCCACGAAATGGGGCGCTCTGGCAGCAACAGTGTGGGTTGTCGGCTGTATCTTTGCAAACTGGCACCTTACCAACATCTCAGAAGCCATAGCCCCAAAGCCTCCTAAGCGACCGGCAGCGTCCGCGATGCGCGGTGGTCCGGGTGCAGGTGCGCCAGGCGGTCAAAGCGCCACTCCAGAAACGCCTGGAGCCCCGGGTGGCCCTGTTGGAGGCCCACAGGTAACGGGCGATGGACCAACTCCGGCTCCATCGGTGCTGCAATCGGCACAAAGTGGCGCACCGGAAGGATTGCGTCCGGGCGGAGCTGCGACTGGTGGACCTGGAGGACGTGCTCCCGGCGGTCCAGGCGGTCCAGGTGGAAAGAAGAAGCCACCAACACAGGTTCGTATCTTCCCACAGCTGGGTGACATGTTCCTTCGTGGACCAGTGAACGTTACCGTGTACGGATTCCTTCCTGTGTTTCCGATGGTCGTTGGGTCTGCCCTCCTAATGTTGCTGGTGTCTTTGCTCACCCCTCCACCGAGCAAATCGACGATTGACAAATACTTCTCGAAGTAAATTTTCGTCGCTATTGACCACAGAGGGGATATCGAAAGGTCATCCCCTCTTTTGTTTGAGGTAATCTTTTCTCATGTCTGAACCAGTATCACAAGAACGTATCATCGCCGCTAAAGCTGACCTAGACCGACACGTGGTCGAAATCATCGATTGGCACTTCTCACCTGAAACGGGAAGCCCGTTCTGGCTGGAATGGGCACAAAACGCGGGTTGGGATCCCCGCAAAGAAATAATGTCGTCAGACGACCTCATCAAGTTTCCACATTTTCAGGATGAATGGCTGCGTGATGAGCAAAACGAGCGCTGGGTTCCAAAGCAATGGACGGGACGGCCCTTTGTTGTGTTTGAAACAGGCGGAACGACTGGAATGCCAAAGCAGCGTATTGGCTGGGATGACCACAAGTACGATTACGAAGAATTCAGCGATCACTTGGATGATGAATTTTTCCCAAAAGGTGGAAACTGGCTGATGCTCGGTCCGACAGGTCCGCGGCGCTTACGACTGGCGATCGAGCATCTTGCCAATCATCGAGGAGGCTCTTGCTACCACGTTGACCTTGATCCCCGTTGGGTGAAGCGACTCATCGCCGACAAAGACTTTGAAACGGCGAAAAAGTACAAGCGACACTGCGTGGAACAAGCGGCCGTTATTCTAAAACACCGCAAGATTTCATGTCTGTTCACCACACCGCTCCTTCTTGAAGCATTGGATGAGCTGATAAATATCCCGGATGCCGGTATCAAGGGTGTGTTCTGCGGTGGTACGCAAATGACTCCACAAACGGTACGCTTTTCCGTTGAAGAGGTACTTGATAACCGCGCTCAGTTTGTTCCTACCTACGGCAACACACTGATGGGACTTGCCTGCTCCAGACCAATCAGCGCAGAAGACAAGTATTCCATCACTTACCATGCACCGCAGCCACGAGCCGTGCTTCGCGTCGTGAACCCTGACAAGACGGAAGAGACCATACCGTATGGTGAATGGGGACGCGTAGAGCTAACCACGCTCACAAAAGAATTCTTTATGCCTCGCTTCCTCGAGCGGGATGAAGCGATTCGGCGTGAGCCATTTGGCAGGTTTGCATGGGATGGAGTAGCGGAAGTGCGCCCATTCGGTGCTCTCAGCACAACAACCATTGAAGGTGTTTACTAAGTGAGCTTCAAGGCATCCCCATGGAACCGACTTCGGGGACCCGGCGGGTACGGGGATGCCTCCGAGATTCGTTCACCTGACCTCAAGACTGTCAAGTGGTCCATCCCCTTCACTGGTACTGGTCATGCCAGTCTTGTAGAGGAAGGTGGTCGCTGGTTTACTTGTGCAGCGGATGCTGCATCTAACCAGCACCTCGTCCACTGTATCGATTCTTCGAAACGTCGTGTCGCATGGACGATTAAAACCGCTTTTACGCCCTATCACCGACATGAGTTCAATACATATGCCAGTGCGACGCCAGTAGTCGGCCCAAAAGGTGGCGTCGTAATTGCTCCATCAATGTCCGGCAATATTCAGGCGTTCGGATTCTCGCTCGATGGAAATAAAACGTGGACGCTTGAGCTTGGCCGTTTCCCGACCATGCATGGCTTTGGGACATCCCCAACAATCGTCGGAACAACAGCCATCATTGCGGCAGAGCCAGATTTCGCGATGGGCGGCATTCTGGCTGTGGATATCATCACGGGAAAAGTAAAGTGGCATCACAAACGGAAGTCAGCTGATGCACCCTATGCCACACCATTGATTACCAAGCTCAGCGGAAGAGATGCCGTCATAGTGCCCAGCACTGCATTTGGTCTGACTGCACTCGATGTGTTTACAGGAGAAGTTATCTGGCAGCTTGAGAAATCGCCGTTTACTCAAAGGTGTGTGGGCGCGGTGACACGCAACGGAAACACGCTTATCGTCACAACCGGTAGCGGTGCCGGAGCGCGGCTGGCCATAGGGTTTGATATTTCTAAAGGCGGCCCTCCGGTTCAAATCTGGTCCCTGACCAGAGCAACAAGTTATGTCCCGACGCCACTTACGATTAATGATGACACCATCTTTTGGGGTGATAACGGCGTGGTCCTTCGGGTCTCGTCATCAACCGGGACGCCCGTCTACCAGGAACGCATCTCGAGTGACACATTTGCATCCCCAATCTGGATGCAGAACGCAATCCTGAACATCACCCGAAAAGGTGAGGTCGTTAGAATTAGCGATTCGGTTAAAACCGGGGTACCTGTTACCCTGCCATTAGGTGAGGAATCACATTCCACACTTTGTGTCTTTGGTAACCAAGTGGTTGCCCGAACCTTGTCAAAGGTCCACGTGCTGGCCTGACATCAGAGGTAAAACATGTCCATTCCAACTATTCCAGTCCTTCGAAAAGGCGTCGAATACGCATCCTATGACCACGTAGAAATCAAGAGTGTGCGTACGGGCGAAGTGATCGCACGCGTTGCACAGGCAAATGCAGCTTTGATCAAACGAGATCTTCGCCGTCTCGACCGTACCTGTTTCCAGAATCTCACCGTGCAGCAGCTTGTAAAAATGACCAATGAAGCTGGGCGACACTTCATGGAATCGACGCTGCCGGTTGGAGACCAACAACAAACGCCGGATGACTATATCCATCAGCTCTCCGAAACAAGTGGTCTGCCACACTCGCTTGTTCGCCGCAATATGGCAAAGATTCATCAGGTTTTTACCGAGATGGACACCATCCTCGCAGGATTGAGCCGTGGCCTTGGTCTGGATGTCATGGAGAAGCTTTACGGCGAGCAAAGCGGTATCCCGGTCGCTTATTTTCCGACTGCGTCGTTCCTTGCGGTTGTCCTACCAAGTAACTCACCAGGTGTGAACTCACTCTGGATGCCAAGTATTGCCCTCAAAACGCCACTTGTACTGAAACCCGGACGGGAGGAACCATGGACTCCTCTACGCATCATCCAGTCATTCATCGCGGCTGGTGTACCGGCAGAAGCCTTCTCCTTCTACCCTACCGACCACGAAGGCAGTAGTGCCGTAATGGATGCCGCATCCCGAGCACTGATCTTCGGTGATGTCTCAACGGTCCAAAAATATGCAGCAAACCCTGGAGTTGAAGTTCACGGTCCCGGTTGGTCAAAGATCATCATAGGAAATGATTGCATCGAAAATTGGCGTGAGTACATTGACCTCATCGCTACTTCCATCGCATCCAACGGTGGGCGCTCGTGTATCAATGCATCCACCGTGGTTGTGCCAAAGTATGGACGTGAGATTGCCGATGCAATCGCCACCAAGGTCGCAGAAGTCTTCCCCCGGGGGCCGGAAGACCCAGAGGCTATTCTCAGCGGCTTTGCGAATCCGCGGATGGCCGAGATGATGGACAGCGCTATCGACACTGCGCTTCAAACACCCGGTGCCGTGGACTGCTCAGCGAACAAGCATGAAGGACCGCGAAAGGTTCAGCGGGATGGATGTACCTATCTCCACCCAACGATTATTTACTGCTCTTCCTGGGATCATTCACTTGCGGGTAAAGAGTACATGTTCCCATTCGCACAAGTCATCGAGACTCCACAGAGCGAAATGCTTGAGAAAATGGGTCAGAGTCTCATCGTGACCGCCATCACGCATGATGAAGCATTTCTTCAGGCGGTGATGGCATGTCCGCACATTGACCGTCTGAATGTGGGAGCTCTTCCAACCAGTCATGTCGAGTGGAACCAACCGCATGAAGGAAACCTGTTTGAATTCCTTTATCGCCGACGGAGCATCCAATGGCAACAGCAACCAGGGGTCTGATCGAGCCGCTGGAGCGACATCGAACAGCACTAAAGATTGCCACGGAAGTTTCGATAGTGGATGGCAATCTCGCCGCATCCGTGGGAGAAGTTACAGCGAGACACCAGATAATTGCCATATTTGTGGATCAAAACCTGATAGTCAAGCCCTATGTCCGTGAAGCAATTGGTGCTGTTGCACGCGGGACGGTAGTAGGCACCTTCACATCGATTCATGAGAATCCATGCGAAGAGGATGTCCTTTCAGCAGCGGCATTTTTGGCACCACTAAAGTCCGACTGTGTGATCGCAATCGGCGGAGGAAGCACCATTGACACGGCTAAAATGGGCCTGCTGTTAGCGTTTGGTGGAGGAGTGCCAAAAGACTGGTGGCCAGGTCATCGGCATGAACCGGTGGATGGCCCTCCGCTATACGTCTATCCAACGACTGCCGGTACCGGTTCGGAAGTTCAGAGCCACGCACTTATAAGCGACAACATCACACATAGAAAGATGGCCATTGGGCATGCACGGCTCGCGCCAACACATGCCATTTTGGATGTGTCATTATTGGAATCCTGTCCGCGGATATTGATGGTTCTCGCCGGCATTGACGCCCTAAGCCACGCGCTGGAATCAGCGGTCACACGGACAGCAACTCCCGCGAGTACGATGGCAGCAATCGATGCAGCCGCGATGCTCTGGCCGGCACTGAGTGAACTTTCCTGTGCCGATGTCATCACGAAAGACGCAGCAAAACGGCTGCATGCGGGTGCAACGCTTGCCGGGATGGCGATAGAGGCAAGTATGCTCGGAGCCGCACATGGTTGTGGGAATCCGCTCACAGCGCGCTATGGAATCGTGCATGGACAGGCGGTTTCTCTTATGCTCCCCGGAGTTATTGCGCTGAATGAACGGGATCTAAGATCAGCTACGACCTACCGGTCACTTGAGCATCGCTGCAATATCGAAAATGGATCGTTGGCCACGGCCGTGAAAGATCTGATTCATGGCCTCGGTTTGGCCACAACCTTGTCTGCCCTTGGCATCACTGAACCAACCATTGAGGTACTCGCATCGCTTGCGATGGAGCAATGGACATGTGGTCACAACCCTGTTCCGATGACGTCACAGCTCTGTGTTGAACTCTACAATAGTGTCTTGTGAGTGTGGAGACGAGGCGTATTTTTCGGCGCGAATCGTCCATGCTATGATGCGATAGTGATTTGGATTTTAGGATATCGATGATGATGTTTTACCGTACACCCAACCTCCGGCATGGTGCGTCGACAACGATGCAGACAAACAAGGGAAACGACTGGTCGAACTGGCGCGGACCACTGCATAACGGGACAACGGTCGCGTCCAATCTCCCCGCGAAGTTCACAAACGTCGAATGGTCAACAGAGTTGATGGGCCCATCCCACGCTACGCCTATCGTCCATGGTAAGTACGTCTTTACAACCGTCGCCAATGTCAAACAAGGGGCGCTTCAGGTTGTAGCTCTTGACCGTAAGAATGGCAAAGTCCTTTGGGCAGACAATCTTGGCACCGGGCATCGTTCGGGGAACGAAGGCTCTGTCACTCAGCTGGATGAACGTAGTATCTATGCTGCGCCATCCCCAACCACGGATGGGAAACACGTCTGGTTCTTTTTCGGGAACGGAGACCTAGGTTGCTATACCGTAGATGGACGCAAGGTTTGGTCGCGCAATATCCAAAAGGATGCGCATGACTTCAATTTTATGTGGACGTTCAGCTCCAGCCCCCTGCTTTACAAAGGCATCCTCTACCTGCAAATCCTGCAGCGCGACAAGATTGTAGGCCGGCGTGGCAAGGACGGCGGAGAGTCTTACTTACTCGCGATGGACCCAAAGACTGGTCAGGACCTCTGGAAAGCATCCCGTCCGAGCGAAGCATCCAACGAAAGTCGTGAGTCTTATGGAACTCCGATGCCATATTCAAGTGGAGGTCGGGACCAGCTGTTGGTCGCTGGTGGCGATTACATGAGCGGCCATGATCCTAAAACGGGTAAAGAGCTTTGGCGCTGGGGTACGTGGAACCCCGGACACCGTGAGCTTTGGTGGCGTCTGGTTCCAAGCCCGGTTGCCGGAGATGGCGTCGTCCTCGTCTGTGCACCGAAGAAGTCACCAGTGTATGCGTGCCCGACGGATAAGCAAGGTGATATCAGTGCAAATGGCTTGTTGTGGAAGTCGGATGACCGCTCAAATGTAACATCCGATGTGGCGACACCCGCATTCCATGACGGCAAATTCTTTATCGTCTCGGATGTCCGCAAGTCAGTCTCTTGCGTAGACGCAAAGACGGGAAAAATAGTGTGGTCAACGGACACACCCGGCTTCAATATGTGCTGGGGATCACCAACAATAGCAGATGGAAAGCTATACACGACTAATGTAGGCGGAATTGTCCTCGTTTACGACATCGTTACCGGAAAACTCCTTGCTGATAACCGCGTGGACGAAGAACTCTCGGAAGTGCGATCAAGTGTCGCCATTGCAGGGAACCAGCTCTTCATCCGAACCAGTAAACGCATGATGTGTGTAGCATCACCAATCCGAAAGTAACCATGCAGACAGTCCGAGCCTCGTCCGCACTTTCCCGTCGCGTCGTGGATGGTCCTCTGGCGACGCGCTTTAAGCTGCGTTGGAAGTTTAAGTCGGGGAACGCAGTTACGGGGCAGCCCACGGTAACTGGTAGTCGCATCCTCTTTGGCAGCGAGGACAAAAATGTCTACTGCCTCGATGTAAACACGGGAAAGCGCCTTTGGGGATGTGCAACAAAGGGGCCCGTTGAAGCAACACCCAGGATTATCGATGACCTTGCCGTTGTTGGCTCATCGGATGGGCGGCTTTATGGCATCCATATCCCGACGGGTGCGCCTCGTTGGGCTTATCGCACAGAAGACAAGATTCTTGGAAGCGCAAATGTTATCTCCAGCCCGGATGGGCGGCGTCAGTGGGCGATGGTTGGCAGCTACGACAATCGCGTGCACTGCGTAGATGTCAGAAGTGGACGGGGTGTATGGACATATGATACGGATAACTACGTCAACGGAATGCCTGTCGTCTCGGGAAATGTAGCCATCTTTGGCGGGTGCGATGGCATCCTTCATGTCATTGACATTGCTACCGGTAAGAAACGATCGCAGATTGAGATTGGCGACTACATTGCCGGAACGGCTACCGTAGATGGAGACCGCGCATACCTAGGTCACTACGGAAATGCCGTTATCTGCGTGGACATCAAGGCGAGTAAGATCGTCTGGACCTTCCGGGACAAGGGATTTCCTTACTTCGCCAGCCCCGCCATTGATCAGGGATACGTCGTTATCGGAGGGCGAGACCGCCAGGTGCATTGCTTGGAGCAATCATCAGGAAAGCGAAAGTGGGTTTACAAAACCCGCGGCAAAGTGGATGCCAGCGCTACGATTTGTGACAATAAAGTGGTCGTTGGATCCGAAGATGGCACACTGATTATTCTTGACATTGTGACCGGCAAGCTGATTTGGAAGTACACAATCGGCCGTGCAGTGATGTGTAGTCCCCTCATCTATGACGGACGCATCTACGTCGGCTCAGATGATGGCTATCTTTACGCCTTTGAGCCAGCGTATAGATAGCCATAGAATGCACTACGCAGGTATCTCCCACAGATTCAGTTGTTCCGCTCCCTTGACAAGGACCTGATTGCCGAACACAGCTGGACTTGCCCAGACTTGGCTGTCAGCGACTTGATGAACAGCAACCTTATCGAGGCCCGCAGTACTTGGCTTGTAAACATGCATCATGCCATCTGCACTGAACGCAGCCACATACTGCCCCATTGCGTACAGTGTTACGTTTTCGCCTTTGTTACCATCGCACATCCAGATAACCTTACCGGTAGCTTTTTCCAACACGGTTACCTGCCCACGGCGCTTCTCATTGACAGCAATAATTCGGTCTCCGACGAGGATTGGGCTGGATGTTGACATCGTCACATCACGGGTTTCCCAGACCTTTTCAGTGACCATTTTGCCGCCAGCGGACTTGATCCGAATCGCAAAAGTCGGGCGCTGATTAGCTCCGCAAACAATCATGTCATCCACAACCAGCGGCGTGATGGAGTTGTGGTTGAACATGTTCTGGCGGTTTTGGATGGTCCAGAGCTGCTTGCCATCGACAGGTGAGAAGCCACACCACATGTTGTGCGTTGCCGTGACAATCTGTGGCTGGCCATTTACGCGAACCATGACTGGACTTGTGTACGCCGGACCTTCGGTTTCACACGACCACACATCCTTGCCAGTCTCACGGTCGATCGCAAGAAATGCCCCTGTGGCTTCGTGCCCGATGTGAACATACAGTTTTTTGCCATCGAGCAGTGGAGACAAGGATGCACCGCACACAGGCATCGGAACACGGAAACGCTTGCTCGGATCGACGCGCCAGACAACCTTCCCAGATGTCGCATCAAAACAGGTCATCGTGCCGTTCACGCCGGTTGTATAAAGCTTGCCCTGTACAAACATCGGCGTACTACGCGGGGACTTACCCAGTCGTCGCGCTGGGAAAATCACGGAATCATAGGGAGCCGCAATTTTGTCCGTCCAAAGCACTTTACCCGTCGCGAGTGTCATCGCCTGAACCCACTCCTCTTCGCCATGCCGGGTGATGGTAAAGACTTTGCCCGCAGCAATGATTGGCGATGAGTGTGCTTCGCCGACCGTTACGGACCACTTCTTACTCAGGCTCTTCGGCCAGGTAGCCGGGGCCTTAAATCCTACACAGTGGCCATCGCGTAGAGGACCTCTCCATTGGCTCCAATCTGCTGGTGCATTCACACCAGGTCCCGCTGCTGCTGTCATACTCCGATGGGTCATAGTGATGTTCTCCCGATTTTCCTGACAAGAACAACATCATTCCTGCGTTATTGGTTCCAACGTTGATCAAACCGTTAGGCAACCATTAGCATGATGCATCATTCCCTCGAAAGCGCTGCGGTAAGCGACAGTTGTTTGACCAGCTGCCGGACCGTTGACCGGACCACGAGCAGAATGATTCCTCCGACAGATACCAGGACGGCCAATGACAGGATGGTGACTTGCATCGGTTGAGCCGCCAGTGTATCAACAGATGCCCAAAGAGCTGACAGCAAGCCAATCAACAAGCCTACGAGTCCTCCAAACGCGTGTTCGGTCCCACGGATTTGCTGAATCACATCCATTGATATTCCAAGTGACTGCAACAGGGCCGTTTCTTTGGCAGTCGCAAGAAGCTGTCGGCGGACAATGATTCCTGTGCCAGCAAGTCCCATAAGGAGACCCAGACCGCCGAGGGCGGCAAACACACTCAGATAGGTGTTCTCAACGGTGGCATACTCAGCCATCCGGTCAGTTGTACGGGTAAGGCTAAGGCCAAACGGCTCACCCGCATCTGTCAAGGCAGTTCCAACTTCACTCTCAGGAGAGCCCTTGGCCTCGATTAGGAACATTCGATAACCGGACCGCAGCGGGAACAGCTGAACGAAACGCGCCTCATCCATAATGACAGCACCTTGCAAGACGGTACGTTTAAGCATCCCTACAATGCGGCAGCGCACGGGCTGCCCCTGGTCGCCAAGTAGTGTCAGAGACTTGCCAACCGCTGACTGCAACGACCACATAATTGTGTTTTCATCGGCGATGACCGGAATCTCCCCCCCTTGAAGGTCTTCCTTAAGCTTGGTCCAGAGTCCACCAGCTGCACTTCCAGCAAATGGGAAGCGCTTCTCAGCCGCGAGACGGGCCGCATCCAGGCCGATGATCTGCGGTTGGGTCGGTTTGTTTAGGTTCAAACAGGATGCATCATCGCCCTCACGGACGCGAATCGGCAAACTCGAAAAGGCATCCGTGTCCGTGGACAACGCTAAGCGATCGGCTTCAGCCTTACTCTCAAGCGCCCCGTACAGCGGCAGTGCGCTGCTAGCGATGAAGGTATAGCCGCCCGTTCCGGATGCCCGATCGGTCGTGACCTTGGGCGGGAGTTGTTTGTTGGCACCAACAGCGATGATCAGAAAGGTTGCCAGCCCCACGACGCTCATGCTTGTAAACAATGCGCTGAGATTGCTTGTCAGGCGACGTAAGGAGAACATCCATACAGTGCTCGCCCATGCAGTCCGGCTTACCCGATTCGCCCACAACCGAAATACGCCCAGGAGGAGTACAAAAAAGCCCATCCCTGCCATCATCAAAAACTCGGCACGCTCAGCCCCTTTAATCGAGAGTGCATACAGGAATACTGGAAGCCAAAGCATGCCACCCAGCACGGATGTGACAACTCCGGGGGCTAGCGGCGTTTGGACGCGCTTTCGTTGCCTGTTGGAGACGGCTTTGGGAGGTCGTAACGCGATGACAACCGTGATTGTCCCGATAACGACACTGCTAAGGACACCGGTCGCAATGTTGACTAAGGAAACGCGTAGTGGGATGGTCGTGTCCCACAAGGGTGCAAGAGCCCTTCCCACAGCATCCGTGTAAATCCGTGAGAATAACGCGGAGCCGATTAGACTCGCAATGATTGCGATGCCCACAAGCTCAAAGGTGAACATCCTGCGAATCACCGCAGCAGTAACGCCGCACGCAGCAAGAACCGTTCGCTCACCTTTTCTTTCCTCGAGGGTCGCATCCACCATCCACTTAATCAGCAGTGCTGCCGAGATCAGCAGAAAGCTCCCAAGCGCTAGGAACAGTCCTCCGAAGTCCAAACCACCGCTTGCACTAGCTCGTGCATCGGAGCGTAGAGGCCGAACAAACATTCCAAGGGCTGCAGGATTGATACTCCGGCGCAGCTGTGCACGAATGCCATCCAGAGTGTTGGGCGGGGATGTAAACCGAATCGCAGTGAGATTTCCGAACCGATTCCCCCAAAGGGCCTGGCCATCGGAGAGACTCACGAATGCCTTTGGTGTACCCTTGAACTTCTCCCAATAGGCCTGGTCTTTGTCGCGTAATAGCTCAAGGTCAATCGGAACGCCTGGCTCCCACTCGCGGCAGTCCTTTTTGTCTGAAAGCCCCGGAAGGATTGGCATCAACTCGCGATCAGCGGCAATTCCAGCCATCGGCAAAATTTTGGTAACCTTGCGTACAGTCGTTTTACGAACAAGCTCTCGGTTCGCACCGAGGACCCAGTAATCGAGCGTGATGTCATCACCGACTTTCGCATTTTGGTCATCCGCAAGCCACTGATTAATGACGATGCCACCGCTGGGTATGGGGCCAAGCGTATCGGTCGCGGTCACCATCGAGTACGGCGTAACCACCGTGCCCTTGGTAAGGCGGTTGACAAATGTCGTTAGTGCAGGCTCTGCGCCGCGCACAGACAAGCCGGCATCCGCCACATGCGGATCAAGAAAGACACGTCCCGTGCGAAGTTCAAAGCGCTGTTTTCCAGCGACTGTGATCGAACGAACTTCAAGGTCTGCATCCTCAATATCCCAGCCGCGAAAGAGTGCTTTTGAGAGCTCTGCAGTATTGACATCACCGCGAGCCGGCTTGCCAAAGAGGAGCATGTTGATTCGGCCAACGAGACCAACCTGTTTTTGCAGTAACTTGACATCGACAAAGATATTACGAGGCGCGAGCTGGTTTGCGGCAAGCCCAAAGCGACCAAGTTCACTGTCTTTGAGGATATGCCCCACCTTGACGCGAAACGTTACTACAGCATCATCAATGGTCGCAAGCGGTGCATCGCGGGACAGCAGAGTAGGCTTCTCGACCGAAAGAATGACTTCATCCCCAACTTTGAGCCCCGCAGCGCGTGCCAATGCACTATTTATAGTTGCCGTGTCATCTATTGGCAGTGGAACCGGCCCATCCCGCAGCTGCCAGTTCGCAAATGCGCCACTTGCATCCAGAAATCTTGCATCGATTCCGTAAACACTGGTGTCTCCCGCCCGCAGGCGCGCGGTATCCGCAGAATCCTGCGTAACCGCTCCCTTTAGTGCAAGCACTGGCGCGGTAGGGATCCCACCATCCAGTGCGACTGAACCCGCGAGGCTATCGCGGAAATGATGCTCACCTGCAACCATCACAGCCGAGAAATTGCCCAAACGGGCATCCACCATGTCCGCAAGACCACGACGAACCGAATCGCCGATAGCCAGAGACCCTGTGATAACGATGGCCGACAGCATAATGCCCGCGGCAAACCAGATTGATTTTGTCCAGCGATATCGCAGTGACTGGCTGATGTAGCGAAGTAGTGTCACCCGTTAACCTCGACAAGCTTGCCGGCATCAAGGCGGACGATGCTACTGAGCCGTTCAGCAATCTCTGGTGTATGCGTCACAACAATGAGCGTAAAGCCGTCTTCGCGCTGGAGCTCCAAGAGCATGTCCAGCAGAGTCTCTGCCGTCGCCGCGTCGAGTGCCCCGGTAGGCTCATCCGCGAGGACAATATCCGGATTTTGCAGGAGCGCTCGAACGACGGCAACCCTCTGACATTCGCCACCGGAGAGCTCGGATGGCTTATGCGAAACACGCTCAGCCAGACCGACTCGTCCAAGGAGGAGATTTGCACGCGAAACTGCATCCCCGGAGAGACGTTTCCCTTTCCCTGCAAGCTGCGGGACCAGAACATTTTCGATGACGGTGAGATGCGGGATTAGGTGATGTTGCTGAAACACAAATCCGATATGGTCACGACGAAATGCTGCCAGCTCCTTCTCACCAGTTGGCGGGGTTAATCCATCGTACGTGACCGTTCCCGCCGTCGGTGTATCGAGGGTGCCAATGATGTGAAGCAGTGTTGACTTACCGCTCCCTGATGGACCGATGATTCCGGTGATGGAACCGGCAGCAAACGTTACCGACAGGCGATCAAGGACACCAATATCACTCCCGCCAGCGGGTGAAAAGACTTTGTCGATGTCAACCGCATTTATCGAAACACCCATATCACACCGCCTTCGTCATTTGAGATGCAAACGCTGCGATGACACCCTTTGCCATGTTCTGCGTGGAAAACCGCTCCAGGACAGCAGACCGTCCATTACTGGCAAGTGCTGGCCCTCTAGCGGAAAGTGCATCCAGCAATACACGCTCATAGTCGCCATCGCTGCCCTGATCAAACAACGCAACTCCACCAGTATCCGTAGACAGCTCGGGGAAGGCACCGTGCGTTGGCGCAACGACCGGTACACCGCAAGCGAGAGCTTCAATGACGTACAAACCAAACGATTCGCCATACAGCGCCGGGACGCTCAGGACATCCATGGTTTGTAACAGGCGAACCTTTTCATCCACAGACACATTGTCGTGGAACGAAACGCTGTCGACATAGCCAGCATCCCCTAAGCGAGCAATGATGGCATCAACATAGGCCGTATCCGCGGCGGTCTTCGTTCCAACGACGACCAAACGGGCATCCGGGAGGGCGGACTTGCACTTGATAAAGGCATCTACGAGGAGATGGAGACCTTTGCCATAGCATTGTCTTGCGAGGTAGCCGATGACGTTTCCAGGTGCGTGTGGTGCAGGTTTATAGATGTCCGTATCGATGCCATTATGGACAACATGGACACGCTCTGGATCGAGGTCCGCACGAGCAATCATGATGTCCCGATAGGTTCGGCTGACAGCAATAAAGCCATCCACGTGTTTTGATCGCTTTTTCACCTCATCCCAGCAAAGGTCACGGTGCGACTCAGGTAGCGCATCTAGAAATGTATCTTCGCCATGTAGCGTGCACCACACCGCAGCGTTGGTTATTTCACGTAGCCTTTTGGCGATGCCGACGAGAAGTATGTTGGACAGCAGGACTACATCCGGGCGAACATCATCCCGTAGCCACGTTGCCAGACGATTTAGTTCCTTTACCTGATGGCCATCCTCACCTTTGAGCATCGTTAGCGTCATCGGTCCAAGATCTTTGGCCTCCGTCATTCCAGCGCGCTTCGCGGCACTGGCAAGAGCTTTTGGGGAGTCGAACAGCTGGTCTATCCAGCGAGGCGTTTTACGAAACACGGGCACAGCATGTTGCAGATAGACATTAATGCCTCCCATGTAGACGGCGCTTGTGTTTTCATCCGCGACATCAAGTGTCGGGGGCAGATAGAGCGGGACGAAGAGCACATCATGGCCAAGCCGTCGCATTTCTTTAGCGAGCGCTTGGTCACGCAGGCACGTCCCACAATGATAGCTTCCTGTTCCTGGTGTCAACACTGCGATGCGCATTAATCTGTCATCCCCTGCACTTGGTCGTCGAAGGGTTAAACACGATGACAGCGTTGCCGGTTCCTTCATCGACCAATCAATCACGGTCGCAATCAGATTACCGCGCCCCCGCGGTGTATGTAATCGGGTTTATAATCAACCGATTCATGAGTATTCCCGATAACAGTCGCCTTATCTGGCCAGGGCGCAGCGAAACGCCCATTGAGCCCCTTCTATCGGCATCTGACATCCACCGATGCGAGCATCACCGGATCGGTGCCCCGGATACATCAACGCGTCTGATCCACGGAGACAACCTTGAAGTACTTCAATGCCTGGTACGAGACCAACCCCAAAGTGTCGCATGTGTGTATATCGATCCGCCGTTTGGTATCGGGACCGTTTTTCGTACATCACATACATCCGGGAGCCGGGACACAACCACCAGTGACCCAATCGCTTATCGCGACCAGTGGAGCGGTGGTCTCGAAGGCTACCTGTCGTTTATGCATCCGCGACTCATCCTACTGCGCGAGCTTTTAACACCGGATGGAGTCATTTTTGTCCACTGCGACTGGCGGGCTAACGCGCATCTTCGCCTGCTCATGGGTGAAATTTTCGGACCGGAGAACTTTCGAAATGAGATTCTCTGGCGGCGAGCACCAAACCTTGGAAAGCAAGCAGCATCCAACCAGCTGGGACGCACCTTCGAAAGTATCCTCCTCTTTAGTCGCAACCCTGGCAAACCACTGCGTGGTCAACACCCTGAAGTCACCACTCCTTACCCACTAACACGGGCCGGACATCCGAAAGGTTGCTTTTTCGATGAATCCCGTCACTGTTGGTACACAACCGCGCCGCGGGGCGACTACACGGATGAAAGCATTGCACGCCTCGAAGCCGAAGGCAGGATTCACCGGTCAGCAAGTGGCACGGTTTACATTAAGTATTTCCTTGAACAAGCTCCTGATGGCAGCTGGGTCAAGCGCCAACGTGTGGACACGCTCTGGGATGACACTGCCGTTCGGCCACTTCGACACCGCCCAAAGGCTGAAGACATGGGCTACGACACGCAAAAACCAGAGGGTCTGCTTGAACGCATTGTCAGTTGGGCAACGCGCCCGGGCGATACGGTTTTGGATGCATTTAACGGCTCCGGGACGACAATAACCGTCGCGAGCAAGCTGGGACGAAATGCCATCGGCATCGATGTCGGTGCGGCATCTATTTCGATTACACGTCGACGCCTTCGCGAGGTATCAAACATCGATCTCTCGGTAGAATCGTGCTCAGCGCCGAACTGTCAGGCTGCGAAACCCGAGTTCATGGCAAGATGCACGTACACTGCGGGCGGAGATGTCTGTGTGTCCATCAACACGGACTGCGTCACGGCGTGGGGCGTCGGCTACGCAACACCAAGTGGATGGGAATGTGTTTGGTACTCGGGGATTATGCGGACCGCAGCATTACCAATGAATGCTCAGTTTCGCATCCCGGAGGGCATCATTCACGAACAATTGACGGTCCACATCGAATCGCACGACGACAACTTCTTCGTACCAGTCACTTACTTACCACAAGTGCCATGACCGGGTAGTAACGACATAGAGTCCGAGGAGTAGGTTTGTAACCGCGTGCATCACGACGCAGGCTCCAACGGACTTGGTTCGTCGTAGCAGCTGATCAGTCAGTAAAGCGTAAGCGACGGCCGCAAGCCACTCTGGGTGAATCGATGTAAACGCGGCTGTAACAACGCCGGTTGCGACCCATGAATGGTTTCCGGCGATGACTTTGCGGTAGTCATCCATGTTGTCGATGTAACGCACGAGGAAACCCCGCCAGAAGAGCTCCTCAATCAACGGAACGACAGCCGCGAGGCCAATAAAGCGCGTTGCTAGCCAAAGCATCCGCAAGCTGGCATCGGGAATTGCTGTGAATGGGTTAAAACTGCTCCGGCTCCCAATGTGCGGATAAGGAATCTTTTCTATGCCAATCCAGAGAGCGATGCCGATGACACCGAAGAAAGCACCGGTAATGAAGGCGTTGCGTGATACGGGAAGCTCTGGGCGCCACGACTTAGCCGTTATGGCAAGGATAAGGATTACTAGAGCAATCTTGGCGATGTAGGCTAGCGGGTACAGGTTAGCCGGAAGTTTGCCTTCAACAACGTTCAGTCCGATGAACGTAACCATCGGGGCAACCCGGCCGCTGCAGGTTTTGAGCAGATTCATACCTGGAGATTATTGGCGATGGCACCTGAGAACATCAGGCCAGCACAGCAGCGATTCCATCGGTTACGCGGATGAGATAACCATGGAGCATCAAGGGAGCTGCGATGTCATCAGCAGTGACGGTTTCGCCAGCTGCCATCCGGTCTAGAGTTGCCCACAGCTGCTCTTCGCACGATGCGAGATCTGCCTTGTAATTGGCAAGATCAATTGCCAGGGTTGCGCGGTCCGCTGCCTCCCCCATCTGAATGTCTACAAGCGCTTCCTGCGTTTCTAGTATTCGCGCAAACAGCTCTGCTGGCGGCTGCTGATGCCGAAGGTCATGCAGCTGGATATTGAAAGTATGCTTTAGGATATACGTTGCCCGGGCAAAGACATCCGAGAGGCGTTTCGCGGCATCCGAAACCAACATGCTGGCAAGTTCGGCATCCGCCTGAACATCCGGGCTTGCTGCTGCAAATCGATCCGGATGATACTTCAGCGTCAAGCGCCGCGCCGCTGCACGAACATCGTCAGGGGATTCATTGACAGAGACGCCAAGGATTGTAAAGCAGTCATCCTGCGGCCTGGGAAATGTGGGCTTCACTTGAGGGTAAACGATGTTCCGCAGCCACAGGAGCGAACAGCAAGAGGGTTTTGAAAGGTGAAACCACCTTCCATCAAGTTTTTGATGTCGTAGTCAAGTGTGCTCCCGCGGAGGTATTTCGCACTCTTGATATCAATCACAAAGTCGACACCATCTTGGGAATAAATGCCATCGAATTCCTCATCGGGGTCGCTTTCCCAATCGATGACATACGACAAGCCGGAGCAGCCTCCGCCCCGGACGCCGAGGCGGAGATACTGGCCCTGTTTGCCAAGTCTTTCTTTTTGCCGAAGGACTTGTTTGATGGCACGCTCTGATAGGACGACTGGCGCATCAGCGATGGCAGTTTCCATGATTATTCAGCAATACCGTTCTTCTGGCGGTAGTCCGCAATGGCGGCCTTTATCGCATCTTCAGCGAGAACGGAGCAGTGAATCTTAACGGGTGGGAGGGCAAGTTCTTCCACGATGTCAGTGTTCTGGAGCTGAAGGGCTTCTTCTAGCGTCTTACCCTTGACGAGCTCAGTAGCAAGGCTTGAGGATGCAATCGCAGAGCCACAGCCAAATGTCTTGAACTTTGCATCTTCGATTACGCCATCGGCGTTGATCTTGAGCTGGAGCTTCATCACGTCGCCGCACTCAGGTGCACCAACGATTCCGGTTCCGACGGTGGTATCGGACTTGTCAAACGAGCCGACATTGCGTGGGTTGTTGTAGTGATCGAGGACCTTGTCACTGTATGGCATTTTTTATATTCCTTTTGGTTTTGTATTCGGCGATGGTTAGAAAGCAACTAATGCGGTTGCCACTGAACGGTTGAGAGGTCGACACCTTCGAGGTGTAGTTCCCAGAGCGGGGACATTTCACGGAGGCGCGCAACTTCGGAGATAACCTTTTCCGTCACCCACTCGACGTCTTCAGGCGTCGTAAAGCGCCCTAGGCCAAAGCGGAGAGAGCTATGCGCTAGCTCATCTCCAACACCAAGGGCCTTGAGGACATAGGATGGCTCAAGGGAAGCGCTCGTACAGGCCGATCCCGATGACAGTGCGACATCACAGAGGCCCATCAAAAGGCTCTCTCCTTCCACAAACCCGAAGGAGATGTTGAGGAGACCTGGTAGGCGATGCTCGCGATTGCCATTGACCTGACATTCGGGGATTTCTGCAAGGAGGCGGACTTCCATCGCGTCACGCAACGCTTGGAGGCGGGCGGCATCGGCAGCCATTTCAGCCTGGCAAAGCGCAGCCGCTTCACCAAACCCAACGATTCCGGTCACGTTCAGCGTTCCCGAGCGGAAACCACGCTCGTGTCCTCCACCATCGATTTGTGCGGACAAGCGAACACGTGGAGCACGGCGACGAACGTAAAGCGCGCCGATGCCCTTTGGCCCGTACATTTTGTGTGCGGTAAACGATGCGAGGTCAATGCCAAGCTCTTCTACATTGAATGGAATCTTTCCGACAGCCTGTGTGGCATCGGTGTGGAAGATGATGCCGCGTTCTTTGCAAATGGCACCAATCTCGCGGATTGGTTGCAGGACGCCTATTTCGTTGTTCGCTGCCATCACGGAGATGAGAACAGTTTTGTCCGTGATTGCTGCCTTTAGGGCATCGATGTCAATCAGTCCTGTTTCATCCACCTCAAGGTACGTGACGGACTTTCCGGATGCTTCGAGATGCTTGCAGGTGTCAAGAACTGCTTTATGTTCCGTTACCACCGTAATGATGTGGTCGCCTTTTTCGGCATACATTTCAGCGATTCCCTTGATGGCAAGGTTATTTGACTCTGTAGCACCACTGGTAAACACGATTTCGCGAGGGTCTGCACCGATCAGAGATGCCACCTGAGCGCGTGCTTTGTCCACGGCTTCTTCTGCGGCCCAGCCAAAGGGGTGCGACTTCGATGCTGCATTTCCGTATGTGTTACTGAAGAACGGAATGATGGCTTCCACAACCCGTGGATCAGTCCGGGTAGTTGCATTGTTGTCAAGGTAGATGGGCAGAGTAACGCTCATTGATGTGCTTTCATTTATTGGAATTCGTTCCCGCCACAGGGGCGAGCCTTAGCATTGTTGAGTCGGCATAGCGGTCGCCGAGGTGGTTGTAGTCAGTGCGCATCACATCTGCAAGGGATGTATCCGCAAGGAGACGCGCAAGTTCGCTCTGAATTTTCGCAAGTGGTCCACGGAGATGACACTTTGATGCCTGCGGACACCCACCACTTGTTTCCCAGCACTGAGCGATTGCAAGTGGACCATCGACGGCTTCGACAACGGAGCGAACAGAGACATTCACGGGTTCTTTAATCAGGCGGTATCCACCCGTCGGCCCTGCCATGCCATCGACCAAACCAGCTTTCGCCAGCGTCTGCATGACCTTTGCCAGCATCTCGACCGGAATCTCGTAATGCGCCGCGATCCGCGCCGGACCGACACGCTCACCTTCCGGCTTGGATGCCAGAAACGACAGCGCGAGAAGTGCGTAATCTGCTTTCTTGGTAAAGGTAAACATGGCCCAAATCCTTCGAGAGAAACGCTCGAATCACCGACTAACTCAATCACCGATTGTTTTCATCCGTATATTACCCGCTTGGATTGGGTATTTCATCGTGGGTGCTATTGGGTTTGTCGCGAAATTACAGATGCTTGAAGTCATGAATTTGGAAGCCTGTTATTTGCACCTAAAATCTGGCCCGTGCTATACTTTGGACGCATCAGACCGTGCGATTGCACCGCCTGCGTCAGCGGATACCCGTTTGGTTGGCAGGAGTTGGTTTTAGTTGTGCGGTAAGCGGCATTGTGCACTGGCCTTGCGGTATAAACCGATGGCCCAGAAGAGGGATATGCACGTATGGCAATGACGGCGAAGAAGTCGGTTGTCGACATCCTGTTGGAGAAGCGTCTGATCACAGCTGAGCAGGCTGATCAGGCCCGTGCCGCAGGTGGTGACGCTCGTAAGTTTTTGACAGACAAAGGATTTGCTGTCGAAACGGATATATACGCAGCCTGGGCTACATCCGAAGGTCTGCCATTCGTCGACCTCAATAAGCACAAGCCTGAATCATCTGCACTTAATGTTGTCCCTCAGGCAATCGTTGAGAAGCATAATGCCATTCCGGTGCGCAAGCAGGAGAATGTGCTTTATGTGGCGATGGTCGATCCTCGCAACATTGTTGCCGTGGATGATATCCGTGTCGCATCCAAGTTAAATGTCCGCGCTGTCGCAGCGGCGCCCGGCGATATCGCTGCCGCGATAAAGTCGAACTATGCAGGAACTGTATCCGCAGCGCCTGCATCGGTCGTCACTACCGGAGGTGTGACATCCGGTGGTGGCAAGGGCATGGAGGCCTTGAACCTCAGTACACTGCAAGGCCTGATGACAGAAGCATCTGTCGGCCGAAATGCAGTGGCCGAAGATGATGGTGCAGGTGAAGAGGATGCCGACAAGGCTCCTGTTGTCCGTCTGGTAAACGCCATTCTCGTTCAGGCGATTGACACGGGTGCATCGGATATTCACATTGAGCCAAACCGCCGTAACGTGCGTGTCAGGTACCGCATCGACGGTGTTCTTCGCGAAATCATGCCTGTCCCCAAGCTGTTACAGGGACCGGTAATTGCCCGTTGTAAGATTATGGCCGAAATGAACATCGCTGAGCGACGTGTTCCTCAGGATGGTCGCATCGCATTGCGCCACACGAACAAAGACTACGACATGCGTGTGTCCTGTCTACCATCGCTATACGGCGAAAAAATCGTTATGCGTATCCTCGATAAGTCATCGACGCAGATCGGTCTTGGCCGCCTTGGCTTCCAAAGCCATATTCAGGCGACGATTGAATCGTTGGTCGCACAGCCAAACGGAATGTTTATCGTTACTGGACCGACCGGTTCGGGCAAAACGACGACACTCTACTCCATTTTGAATAAGCTGAACGTAGCGGATGTAAACATCGTTACCGTTGAGGATCCGGTTGAGTACGAACTGACGGGTGTTACCCAGGTTCAGATCAACAAGAAAGCCGGTTTGAACTTTGGCAGTGCCCTGCGTTGCTTCCTCCGTCAGGACCCAGACATCATCATGGTCGGAGAAATGCGTGACCTTGAAACTGCGGACATCGCCATTGAATCGGCGCTTACAGGCCACTTAGTTCTTTCGACGCTTCACACAAACGATGCGCCATCGGCTACTCTCCGTCTTGCTGACATGGGAGTTGAACCCTTCCTTATCTCCGCAACGCTCATCGGTATTCTTGCCCAGCGTCTCTGCCGTACGGTCTGCGCCAACTGCGTTGAAGACTATATGGAAGTTGCGGTGACGTTGGCATCCTTCCACTATGACCAATCGGATCCGAATAAGCCAGTTCCGCTAAAGCGTGGTCGTGGCTGTGATGTCTGTGGTGGCACGGGATTCAAGGGACGGTCTGGTGTGCATGAGCTGATGACGATGAACGATGAATGTTCTGAGCTTGTCGTGCGTCGTGCAACCCTTGTCGATCTTAAGGAAGCCGCACGTCGCAATGGCTATCGTGAGATGCGTGAGGATGGCTTGGATAAGATTTTGATGGGAGCGACGACTCCTAAAGAAGTCGCCCGCGTGGTCTTTACAGCAGGTCACTAAGACCTGTCGTTACTTTCTTCCGGGCCCGCCCAGTGCGGGCCCTTTTCTAGACGGAGGCAAATTTAGCAATGTCAGTTGTTGGACCCACAGATACACCACAACCCGCACGGATGGAAGGTGGCGGAGGGCGACTCCGCTCCCTGGAAGATGCACACATTGATGAGCTTCTCCACCTTGTCCATGACACAAAGGGCGCATCAGACCTGCACATTGCTGTTGGCCTGCCACCGGTAGTCCGGGTCGATGGCAAGCTCCTTATGGCGCCCTATGAGGCATTTTCACCTCAAACATCACAAAGAATCGTTTACGATATCCTCACCGATGAACAAATCCAGAAGTTTGAATCAACGTTCGAGCTTGACTTCTCCTATGCACTTGGACGTACATCCCGCTTCCGTGTAAATGTTTTCCGTGACAAGGGAACTGTTGCGGCAGCCTTCCGGACGATTCCTACCAAAATCCCGACGCTTGCCGACCTCAACCTCCCGGCTGTCGTTGAAAAACTCACTCACATCACCCGCGGACTCATCCTGGTGACTGGCCCAACGGGATCCGGTAAGTCCACTACGCTGGCTGCGATGATTAACTCGATCAACCTTGGTCGATCTGAACACATCATCACAATCGAAGACCCGATTGAGTACCTGCACTCACACAAGATGTCGGTTATCAATCAGCGTGAGCTCGGGCAGGACACAAAAACCTTCCCTAATGCACTGCGCGCCGCACTTCGTGAAGACCCTGACGTAATTCTGGTCGGTGAGATGCGTGACCTTGAAACAATGCAGATGGCTGTTTCATCTGCTGAAACGGGCCACCTTGTTTTTGCTACGCTCCACACCAACTCTGCGGCAACAACCGTTGACCGTATTGTTGACTCCTTCCCTCCAGGACAGCAGGAGCAGATTCGTCTCCAGCTCTCGAACAACCTTCAGGCCGTTATGTGTCAGCAGCTCCTTCCACGTATCGGTGGTGGACGCGCCTGTGCACAGGAAATCATGATTGCAACGCCTGCTATCCGTAACCTGATTCGTGAAGCCAAGGCACACCAAATTACATCGATGATTCAGACATCTGGTGCACTCGGAATGCAAACCATGGATATGTGTCTCCGTGACTTGGTCGTACGTGGTCAGATTACGCGTGACCTCGCACTCCAACGCGCGATGAACCGCACAGAGCTTGAAAACATGTTGATGCAAACCGAACTGACGGCCCAAAGCACACCTGGCGGTGGCGTAACCCGACGCTAGTCAAAAGGATTCAACAACATAGACAGCCCGTAGGAATAACCCTGCGGGCTTTATCTTTGCCAATCATCTTGCTAACGTAAAGTGAAGTCAGGCACGTATCCATCGGATGTAACAGACTGATGCATCAATAGAAGACAACACATAGGAAATGAAAACCCCTCTGAACACGATGTCCGGAGGGGTTCGACTTCATGAAAGCGAAACTATTCGCGCGCTTTGCCATCTACCTTTGGACGGGCTGGAGCATTGCCGACGGCGACTGCAGTCGCATGAACCGTTCGCGCAACCTTGGTCAACTTATCGTAATCGATCTTCTGAAGCTCATCTCCCACTTGATGGTAATCCTCGTGCACTCCATCAAAGTAGAAGATAATCGGAATACCCTTCTTTGCATAGTTATAGTGATCTGAACGGAAGTAGAAACGATTTGGATCATCCGGCGCATCGTAGCGGAAATCGAAGTCAAGCTTTAGGTAGCTTGCATTCACGGTATCCGAAACCTTTCCAAGTTCCTTACTTAACATCCGGGAGCCAATAACATAGATTCCGTTTGGTCCGGAGAGATCAGCGTTGCGACGATCCTGATCACCGGCCTTCTTGGAGCGACCAATCATATCGATGTTTAGCTGTGTGACGATGCTGTCGATTGGGACGGTTGGATGATCTGCAAAAAACTCAGAACCCCAGAGTCCCTTTTCCTCACCACAGTGCCATACAAAGATGAGCGAGCGCTTTGGCTTAGGACCTTTGGCAAAAGCTTCCGCAATCTGCAGAACGCCCGCGGTTCCTGAGCCATCGTCATCCGCGCCATTGAAGATACGATCGGCGCCCTCTGGAGCATTGTTTCTTACACCAATGTGGTCGTAGTGTGCACCAATCGCAACGTATTCCGCCTTTAGCTGAGGATCGCTTCCTTCAATAATGCCGATTACATTTTGCGTGCGTTGACGTGAGATATCACGTGTAACCGTGAACTGTGCAAGCTTTGCCGGAGCGAATGCCTTACCCTTCGCCGCTTTGCTGTCCGTAGCGGTGGGAAGATCCATTCCCTCCCCATTCACGAGACTCGCACTTACCGCTGGGCTGACAGCAATCGTCGGGACGGCAGGGACAACTTCTGCCGGGTCCTGTATACGACCGAAGTTAGCCCGAGTGTTTGTCTGCTCAAACTGACGGACTCTCTGCTTCCATGCGACATCGTCTCCAGATGTGAGTATCACAATTCCAACCGCACCCAGTTTTTGTGCAACGGCGGCCGGCGGGAAGTAGTCTACACCCGACTTACCATCCTTCCACGGCATATCCGGTGGTAGCGCGGTGGAAACAACGAGGACTTTCCCCTTGACATCAAGGCCATCATACGGATCGACGCCCTTGGACTTCCATTGCCAACCATGCCCTACGTAAACCATCATGCCCTTCGCATCACCACGATTAAATGTCCCCGCACTGGTTTGCGCTGCAACAAAGTCATCGGTGTACTTTAGGACACGGCCATCCAATGATGCCATTGTCTTCTCTTTATCCAAGCGTGCCCGTGTTAGGAAGATGTCCTGGAAATAGGTACCCTTGTCTCCGCCGGGCTTTACACCAAACTTCTTCAAATTGAAGGCGAGAAATTCTGCGGCGGCATCGAGGCCAGGACTTGGCGTATCTCGTCCCTGCAGTGCATCACTCGCTATGAACATCAGATAATCGCGCGCAGCCGCTGGCGTGATGACGGAATCTGCAGCTTTTCGGTAAGCAGCAACACTTGAAGCGGATGAAGGCGCTGGTGCCTTCGCCTTGGGTGGAGCACCTGCAGCAGGAATCAGGAGCGATAGCGAAAGGGCAAGAGGAATAATTTGCATAGGTTAGATCTCGGAGAAAAAGAATTTATTGAATGGAATCGGACGGTACTCGTAAGCTGGTGGGTCAACAAGTGTCATCTTGTAACCAAGTCCAGCGAGAAAGGTTGCCACACGTTCGTGCAGCTCAGGAGAGTGTAGTTCTACGGAGATATGTGGATGGAAGCGCTCAAGCGTTGCTCGCATCCCCTCAAGGACATCCATCTCACCGCCATCTACATCGATTTTCACAACATCGAGGCGTGAGAGTCCCGTTTGTTCCGCATAGTTATCGAATGTGATGCCGGGAAAACCCACGGTGTTTGGCCCGATAGCGAATTCAGTAACGATTGTAAGCTCAGCAAGACCAAGCGGCGCATTTAAGTCATAGGCGCGCTGCATATATTCTCGGCGCTCGCTTGGTTCGAATGCGATTACATGTCCATTCCGTCCAGCCTCACGGGCCATCAGCAACGAAAAGTAGCCCTCAGCAGCGCCAACGTCAACGCATACAGCACCTGGATTGATGGCTCTGATGAGCCAATCCATTTGGGCGACTTCATAAATGCCACGCCAGGTCTGCGTGTCACGAACAAAATCAAAGTAGGCAACCATCCCCTTCATCGGGCCGCCAATAAACTTGGCCTTTCGCATCCCTTTTCCAAACAGGATACCTTTGATGGTCTTTGCGATGGACGGCATGAACACTACCCCAACACGATGCTGCGGCACTGGTTTACACCAGCCGTGTCAACATATTTGACACGCTAACCGTAGGCTATTGCACCATGTAGCCGGGAAAAGTACCAGTCCCACTCCGGTCCTCCAAGTGAGAAACGTTCCTCCGTGCATGCACTGCCAACCGGCCTTACTCCGCTGATAAACTTAGAGGGAACATCCGTTGTTATTGACTCGTAAATATTGGACTGGAGGCTACGATGGAAAAATGTACTGGATGCGGAGGTGGAATCCCGGATAGTGCGCGATTTTGTCCCTTGTGCGGTAAATCAATCGCTGCGGCAACGACTGCACCGGCATTTGGAAAACTTGCGCCCCCTACTTCCGTGCCGGATTCTCCAACGGCAGCTAGCCACACATCAGTAGGTGTTCAGGACTCCAAAAAGTGGATTATCGTTGGAGTAGCAGCCATCGGCTTGCTTGGACTCGGTGCGTTTCTAGCCAAGACAGCAGGGCTTCTTGGATCGCAGCCAACAGCCACGAAAAGCACTGCGATTCTGGCTCCGCCGCAAACACAGACCGCTGCGGCTCCTATCTTGCAGGCCCCTACCACCGAAGCGCCACAATCCCCTGTACTTACTCCACCTGGCCAAACAGGTATTCCGATGCCAGAGGATGTCATCGCCTATCTCCGCTGGTTAAAGCAATACCACGCTGACCTGCGTCAGGTGTCTTCCTCTCTGGAAGGCGTTGCGATGCAGATCATTCCGACGATGACAGTGAATGGCTACAATCAGCTGTTTAACGAGGATGAAAACAGAATCAATGTACCGGGCCAAGATCAAACCCGTGGTCGCCTCCTTGAAGTGACATCACAGCTCAACCAGATGGCCGCACGCTTCAACGGCGTTCGTCCTCCGGATCCCTGTGCCCCGCTCGCGGGGCAGTACCAGCAATCAATGAACCTGCATCTGCAACAGATTGCCAAACTGGCTACGCTGTTGGAGAAGATTATGGAAAATCCTGCGGATGCCGCATCCCTTCTCCCAGAGCTAACGGGTGAGATGGGGTCAAAATCGATGTCTGGACAAGCGGACAGTGCAGTAAAGGGAGCCGACCAACAACTTAACACACTGCGTGAGCGCTACATTGACATTCCAAGTGACATCAACCGAGGAACGTTCCAGATTGACACGCTTGACAGTGGCCTCAATGCCGGCAAGCTTCTCGGCGGGAAAGGTCTGGGACTTTAGCCACGCCTACTGCATTTGTGCAATATGCCTGATGATTGGGTTTGTCAGTTAAAAAATCACGGCCTCCCGGAATCCGGGAGGCCGTTCATACTTCAGAAACGGTACGCGACGCGGAGCTGCGAACCGCTGAAGTTCATTCCCTGGGCTTCATTGATTGATGTGACATCGTACTCAAGCGCCCAGCCATCGTTTCTCTCGTAGCCAACCAACAGCTTTGCTCCAAAACGGCCGCTGGAACCACCGCTTTGAAGCGAGTAATAGCCAAGGCCACCACCGTAGTAGAAACGATCTGAGGAAACAGGGCTGCTTACGAAAGATCGCACCTGCGCACCGATTCCAATGCGGCGAACAGAATCCCGACCTGCCCCGATACTCACGAGGCGGTCACGCCACGAATAGTCAAGAAATGCGCCGGTAATCGTCGGTAGCTTTGATGCGGACTTTTTGAAGTCATATGACACGCCAATAGACGCGTTGGTATTTGCGGAGCCATCCGTCGGTCGAAGGACACCAGCAAGCACTCGCAGCGGTCGCTGAACGGTAACCTGATCAGCTACCACCACCGGGTGTGAAACGGATGTCGATGCCAAAGCGGCAGCCAAGAGGGTGATCATCGTAAGATTCTCCTAGTCCTGAATGCCCATCAGTATATCAAAGAGGCGCTGATCCAACTGCTCGTATGGCAATGCCTGCTCCGTGATGCCATCGACATCGAATTGCTTGGCCTGGATCGCTGCTGCTCTTTCTGGAGTGTAGTCACCGAGGAGCGCCTCCGACTCCGCACAGCTTGGATTCAGTTGCGCAAGTAATTCCTGAACGATTGGATCAGCATCAAAGATACGAGCCTTTTCTTTGAGTATGAGGTAAGACCGCATACATCCCTTGGCAAATCCGAGGATATCTGCATCATCGGATGCGGTACGCAGTGGATGAGCATCGAAGTGGAGCGAACCCTTATATCCGTAGTTCTCCAGCATTCGGACGAGGAAGAACGCATTCTTGGCATCTTCCTGACCAAAGCGCAGGTCCTGATCAAAGCGACCAGGCTTTTGGCCATTGAGGTCAATATGGAACAGTTTTCCAGCTTCAAGCGCCTGTGCTACCGCGTGGTAGAAGTTCAGGCCAGCGATGGTTTCATGGGCGACTTCAGGATTGACACCGACCATTTCGGAATGCTTCAACGTAGCAATGAAGCCAAGCATCGCGCCCGTTGTAGGCATGTAGATGTCACCGCGTGGCTCATTTGGCTTAGCTTCGAGGGCAAACTTGTAGTCATAGCCCTGTGCGATGGAGTATTCGCAGAGGAAGTCCATAGCCTCGCGCATCCGCTTGGATGCCACAACGGCATCCTTGCCAGCATCCACTTCTGCGCCTTCCCGACCACCCCAGAACACATAGACCTTGGCGCCAAGCTCGTTACCAACATCCATTGATCGCATCGTCTTCTGCAACGCAAAAGCACGCACCTTTGGATCATTAGATGTAAATGCGCCATCCCGGAAGATTGGGTGCGTAAACAGGTTGGTGGTTGCCATCGGGACGCAGATTCCGGTGTCATGCAGACGCTGCTTGAATTCAGCGATGATGCGATCCTGTTCAGCGATGGATTTACCGAAGCCAAGGAGATCGTGATCGTGCAGGTTGACACCGTAGACGCCCAGGTCTGACAGCTTATCAAGCATTGTAAGCGGGTCGTAGCCAGGGCGGGTTGGCTCACCAAACGGGTCACGTCCGTTGTTCTGCAACGTCCAGAGACCAAATGTAAACCGATCAGACTTTTGAGGGGTAAAGAGCGACATCGCTAGCATCCTTGTAGTGCGTATTGTTGACAGGGGAATCCACCATCACATCACACAGTCTACAGGTTGCTTAATGGCTATCCCCACTACAGAGCTCTCGATAGAGTTTCATAATTTTCCGAACGTACCCTTGCGTTTCGCGATAGGGTGGGATTCCTCCCCATCGACGGACGGCTCCCATGCCTGCGTTGTAGCTCGCAAGTGCAAGCGCCAGGTGGTTGTCGTTAGCCTTATCAAAATCATTCGATTTGCTGTACTTGTTGAGGCGTTCTTTGATGAGATAGATACCTCCAGCAAGGTTTTGTACCGGGTCGTATGGATTAGACAAACGCAGACGCCTGACTTCGTCTGGCATCAGCTGAATGAGGCCCATCGCCCCTTTGTGGCTGGTTTCTGTGATGCGAAAGTCGCTTTCTGCAACCACCGTTGCTACAGCAAGGCGAGGATCAAGGTCATATTCTTCCGAAAATCTGAGGATGCCATACGTAATCTGATCCGCTTGCGCATCTGAGAGGCGTTTATTATGACGTTTGATGTAGCCTTTGTAGCTGGCAAATACGGCCTGGCTCTTAGGTGACAGAGCAGCCCTTAGCCTTGCGATCGAGCCAACGGTTCCAGGTTTTGGCGTCGGCATCGCGCGTGACTTGTTTGGGGATGGCTTACTGACTGACGTACTTGGAATCATCCGTCGCTCGGCTTCCAGCCAGCGTGCTTCGGCGCGAAGGCGTTCTTCAAACCAACGTGCTTCACGCAGGGCGATATCAGCCGCACTCGCTACGGCTATCACCGTCATCGGGGGGATGCCTGAAAGCACACCTTCCGATTCAGACTTGCTTACGGTTGCCAATACGCGAACCTGGCTGCCAGAGTGCAGCCATATGGGTTGGACACTGATTGTTAGTCGAACGGTTGATCCATCCTGAAGCGACAGAATCAGGACGGCATCGTCATCATCGCCAGCAAGAATCCCGGTCAGGCGGCCGTCCAGCTCAAATGGGACATCCGGTGGTATCCGGAAACCACGGGATGACGACACGTAAGCGCCTTGTTTCCACCCGCTGGCACGGCGCTGCGCCAGGTACTGGTCAGTTGGAGATTGCATCACAGTTGGCCACCTCACCATTGAAAAGCGCAAATGAAAACGTCCGCCAAGAACGGGAATCGACACGGAGAGACAGGGATTCGAACCCTGGGTAGGATTTGACCCCTACAACCACTTAGCAGGCGGCCGCTTTCGTCCACTCAGCCATCTCTCCACAACAATTCACCGTCCTCAACGGACATGTAGGAATACCATGTGGATACGGCGCGTGCAAGGAATGTGGGCTAAATGGCTTGCTCCAGTATGCGATTT
>JBJTQN010000052.1:0-7036 GCA_046075665.1 Armatimonadota bacterium
GGAATATCCGTGAGGTCTCAGCGGTAGCACATGTCGTTCGTTGCTTCGTCGATGACAATATCGTCCACGTTGAGGGTCGAGTGGACGCCATGGATGATCTCCTCGCCATCAACACAGAGCTGGCACTGTCCGACCTACAAACGCTTGAGAAGCGTATCGATAGGATTAGGAAGAATGCGAAAACAATCAAGGAAGACAAGGAACTACTTGAGATTGTCGAAGCACTGCTTCCGCACCTAAATGAAGGGCTTCCTGCACGTACATTCACTTGGCATGATCCGATTGTCCTTGCCCGAGCGCACAAGGAGCTTCGTCTGCTCACGGCCAAGCCAGTCATCTATGTCGCAAATGTAGCTGAAGAAGACTTGCCAAATGGTGATGGTAATCCTCACGTTGCAGCCCTTCGTGAATATGCAAAAACTGAGCAAGCCGATATCTGTGTCATCTGTGCAAAGATTGAGGCGGAGTTATCCGAATTGGACTCCGATGAAGCTGCAGAATACCTTGAGAGCCTGGGGCTGAGTGAACCAGGTCTGAATCGTCTCATTCGTATCGGTTATCAAGTCCTGGGTTTACGTACGTTTATCACCGCTGGTGAAAAAGAGACGCGCGCATGGACAATTACCGCCGGAGACAAAGCTCCCGCTGCCGCCGGCGTCATTCATACCGACCTCGAACGAGGATTCATCCGTGCAGAAGTTATCGGATGGGACAAACTCGTAGAAGCTGGTTCGATTCCAAATGCTCGTGACAAAGGTTGGGTTAGAACCGAAGGTAAAGAGTACGTTGTACAGGATGGTGATGTGATGAACATCCTCCACAATGGCTAGTCGATAGCAACCAGTCGATGTAAAACACTCATCCCAAATGTTGGGCTGAGTGTTTTTCTATTCCATAACGTTTCCGACCCGATAATTCCACGAACAGAGAGATCACCCCCAGCGATCTGGTTTCAGTTGCCCTATATCAAACCGCGTAGGTTGACTAGTAACGATGTCAGCGACAAGCTCTCCGGTAACGGGTCCCAGCGAAAGTCCCATCATGGAGTGTCCTGTCGCAATGACTATGTTCTCTGATCCGAGCTTACCAATGTACGGAAGACCATCAGGAGAACAAGGCCTTAGTCCACTCCAAACCGGTGCCAAGTTATCCAATCCGCCCCGGAAAGCGGGAAAGAACTCCTGGACAGATTTTCGGATTCCATTCACCCGGTTTTGATTTACCGTCAGGTCATCGCCAGCGATTTCCATGGTCCCACCAATGCGAAGGCGTCCTCCCATCGGCGTTACCGCAACACGTGCCTCCACCAAGATCGAACAGATGTCAGGTAGCTGTACAGGGTTCTCCACGATAAAGCTATACCCCTTCCCACCCTGCATTGGCATCCGCACACCGAGTGCTTCCGTCAGTCGCGGGCTCCACGTTCCACCTGCAACAACTACATGACCTGCACTAAGTGATGTTGAACCAACTTTCACATCCACTCCGGTTACAGTTGGCTTGATGGAGTCAACATGCGATGACCAATAAAAGCCTGCCCCATTCGCGACCAAATAGTCGTGAAGACGGTGAAGAAGCTTGTCTGGCGACAGATGAGCATCCTTTGGAAAGTAGACACCACCTTCGACATCGAGTGTGAGTGCCGGATCCAAGTCCTGGACCTGAGCTCTATTGAATTTTGTCGCTGGAACTCCTAACGAAACGGCTCGATCGGCAAAGGCATACTCATGATGAAGCGCAGCTTCTGTATTACACAACATAGTCAACCCACGGAGGGTTAAGTCAAAGCCACCATTGAGGTCATCGTCCAATGCGACATAAAGGTCTCGTGAACGTAGATTGAGGTCACGAAGAATGCCCACGCTGCTATCAACATGTGCTGAGGTACAGCTCCGCATAAACTTCAGACCCCAATCCACCAGTCTGTGATCGGCGCGAATTTTCACTCCAAAAGGACTCTGTTTGTCAGGTAGCATTCGTATGCCGTATTCGACCATTCCCGGTGCTGCCAATGGGACGAAGTGACTGGGTACAATCATCCCTGCATTTCCACTGCTACACCTGGCACTGGCAGGTTGGCCATCATCAATGACGGCAACACTCAAACCTGAACGGGTTAGGTAATAAGCTGATGACAGCCCAACGATACCGGCTCCAATGATTAGTACGTCATACCCCACTGGAAATACCCCATCCTAGCGCATCGTCAGAATCAATCAGAAGCTCTCCCTTAGCGGTAACAAATGCGGTCCCAGTAATAGTCGGTATGACGCCACCCTCAGGATGCACGGCGACTTTTCCTGTAAATACCGATCCGGTTACAGACTCTTGACGGTAAAGATCACCCGCATTCAGTTTCCCTAAAGAATGTAGCCATGCCAGCTTAGCACTCGTACCAGTTCCGCACGGAGAGCGGTCGTATTGCCCGCCAGGACAAAGCACGAAGTTTCGTGAATCGTTCTCAGTATATTTGGGAGGCGCAAAAAGTTCGACATGGTCTACGGTTGGTTCAACATCCTTCACAGCCAATAACACTGCTTCACAATACTGTGTCATCGCACGACTATCTGCGATATCAATCCCATCACTCCATGGATGATCATTCATCAACAGAAATGTGTTACCTCCATAGGCAACCGCTCCACTTACGACTCCAAATTCTGGAACATCAAATGAAATGCTCTCCTTCATCAGGAATGAGCGTACATTTGTAATTGACACGCTATTGTCTTCATTTCTGGTTGCGGACACAAGACCGACCGGGGTCTCTATTTTCACCGTAAGTGGAAGTTCAGGGAGCGACGCAAGAACACCAATAGTCCCGTGACCACACATCCCGAGGAGCCCCACGTTGTTAAAAAATACGACTCCAATATCTGCGCTTGGCATGGATGTCGGGACAAGTACTGCACCAACCAGGACATCGTTTCCACGAGGTTCATTCACGATGGCTCTGCGATAGTGATCAAAGTCGCGGGCGAAAACAGCTGCCTGGTCGGCAACGCTACCACCTCCAAAGTCAGGAAGGCCCGCGGTAACAAGGCGTGTTGGCTCTCCTCCAGTATGCGAATCAATGTAACTGAGCGAAATCACTGCTTTACCGTCTTTCCGATGAGTTTGTTGACAAAGAAATCTGTCCTTCGTCGTCTACCATACGGGGACTCCGCAGCGCCGTGATCACTTCCTGGAATGACCAATAGATCAAAGTCTTTGTCCGCCTTGATGAGCGCATCTACAACCTGCATTGTCGATGCCGGATCGACATTATGGTCAACCTCACCAACAACCAGCAACAAATCACCCGTAATTTGATGAGCGAATTCAACGTTACTCGAGAGGCGATAGGAATCATCCACGGGATAGCCCATCCAAAGCTCATTCCACCAGGTCTTATCCATGCGATTGTCGTGACAACCACAATCAGCAACTGCTGCCTTATAAAAATCACCATGCCAAATCAACGCAGCCAATGCATTCTGGCCACCAGCTGAGCCACCATAAATGCCGACCCTGGTGATGTCAAGACTGGAATCCTTGGCTGCCAAAGCCTTTATCCAAGCGATCCGGTCAGGAAAACCGCCATCCTTCAGATTTTTGTAGCAGATATCATGAAAGGCTTTTCCTCTCCAGTTCGTCCCCATTCCATCGATCTGAACGACAATGAATCCTTTATCAGCGAGGCGCTGCATGTAACCCATATGATCGGTCCAGGCTTTTGTAACGTAGTGATCCTGAGGACCGGCATATACCTGTTCAATCACCGGGTATTTTTTGTCCCGGGACCAGCCAATTGGGCGGATTACATTACCGTAAATCAACGTTGTTCCATCACGGCCAGGGGCAACAAAGCGCTCAATGGCAGGGATTCCCAACACATCCCTTCGCGTTGTATCCGCAGCTTCAAGGGGAAGGATAAGCTTGCCCGAAGACGCATCCCGAAGCTCCGAAACCGGTGCATTATCTACCCGTGACCACGTATCAACGAGGTATTTCCGGTTAGGAGATACCTGAACACGATGGGTTCCATCACCGGATGTCAGCATCGTTAGGTCACTCTTCTTCAAGTCCAGCACGCCGTGATGAACGAAATAAGGGTCCTGACTTCCGAAATAACCAACTATCGACACATCCATGACATTCAGGTCGCGGTGAAACCCTGTAACAGACTTTACATTCCAGGGGCCAGATGTTATTGGCTTCAAATCTTGACCAGCTGACTTACTTGGATCTGCAGAATATAGATGGTTGTAACCAGAGCGCTCGGACATCCAGTAAAGCGTAGATTCATCTCTGCTCAACCACGCTCCGTACTTCGCCTGATAATCAATAAATGTCTTCGACGTTTCATCAAGGACAGCTGTGATGGCCTTGGTTTCTACATCAATGCGGCAGAGGCGCAAAAGCTGATGGCCACGTTGGTTATAGACAAACCAAGCGTGTTTTGAGTCCTGCCCCCATGTCACCCCATCAGCCCACGGGTCATTCCCAAGCTGTGTAAGGCTCCAAGGGTTCGGGATTAACTCAGATGACAGCGGTGCTTCGGTACCTGCCACCAAGTCAATGAGGACAACGGTAGGCTTTGCTATCGCATCTCCAGGTTTTGGATACTCAATCGTCTCATACGTAGGCTCAACACTATTCTTTGGCCGGGTGTTCCGTAACGTAATTGGATGTGACTTTGGCTTGGTTTCCCGAAATGCAATCGCATGACGCCCATCAGGTGAAACCCAGACACGATTGTTACTAAATCCGTCCGCATCGGTACCTGATGTCGTAACCATTTTGGGCGTACCATCGTCGCCGCCAAGGGCCAGATTGTGATTTCTGATTACAAAACGCCGGTCAGACGGTTTACCAAAAGTACGTACAGGGGATGTATTGGAAACTTCGACTTCTGCATCGCTAGTGCCCGCTCGCACAAAACCAGCACTTGATGCATCGCTACGCTTTATCTGCCAGAGGTGTCCCGCAAAGGTTCTAACGCGCCTAGTTGCTTTGGATTCTACGGTTCCGTATGACTGTACCTTTCCGGCATCTACCCAAAAAAGTTCTACCGTTTGTCCCGATTGGTTACGAAACGTCAGCCATACTTCCCGCGGTTCTATACCTCTTTGCTGCCTTGGTGCGCGATCTTGCAGCTCCAGTTTCGGTGCAGTCGAAACTTTGCCAATCGAACGTTCTAACGCATCCCGTGTCGGAAAGACTTGCTTTGTGGCAGCTTTTGCATCAACTAGGATAAATTCAACCTTATTTGGTTCAGTCTCACGCTGATACCAAAATCCGTCGCCATTGCCAATCCATTGAGGACTTACTGTCTTACGAATGACGCTGGAGGACGCGTTACTTGCAGCAAGGTCTGAGGATGAAACAGTTTGCTGTGCCAGGCTTGATGCAATGATTGCAGCCATTAGAAAGTTGATTATCGCCATGCAGACTGCTCCTTAGATGGCTTCCACCGTGAGTCGAAGTAACCTGCTCCAATAACGCCCGCCCGCCCGGTTTGGAAGACAATCGTCTTTGCAATCACCCAGTCTGGTATCGCAACACCGCTTACAAATATTGGAACACGCATGACAGCCCGTGCCGCTGGCGCACCAGTGAATCCAACCAGAACTACATGGCTGTTTTCATACTTTGGATGCGGCTGGCAAGCGAGTAAGAAGACATCGTCACCGACCACGGACCGTCCACCTACACTTGCGGCTTTCCGGCTGACATCAACGTTGCGTTGATTTACCAGTCGCTTCCAAGCTTTGTTGATATCTTTGTTTCCGTAGAGGACGTAGGTTCGATCTTCATCCAGTGGATCAGTATCGACAAAGACATCAACATGACCATTGCCCCGCACCATCCATGTCTCCAAGTGATACCGGGCTATTTGAAGTGCTAAATCGTTTTCGGCCACCGTTCCGCCAGTAGGAAGCACGAAGGCAAATTGATTGCTGATTGCGTTCTTGAACGGCCCACTGCGTTGTGGGGTTTTCACTCCGGAATAAACGTTTGTAGCGACACGCCACCCGGATGAGTCAAATGCAAGATAAATGTCACCGGAGTGCGGGATTTGCAGTGTCTGTCCATTGATTTTAACAACTTCCGGACGCTTGAATCCATTCCGCTCAATGATTGCTAGGCGTTCGACATTTTCGGCTGTAATCCATATCTCAGCATGAGACGTCTTCCAGCTTGCGGAAACCTTTGACATCTCACCCCATACACGTTGCTGAAGGATGCGTATCCAAAATCCTTGAGAGGCCACTCCTGGGTGTGGCGTGGTGAATGTGAATGTGTCGGGATTACCAACCATCGATGTCTTAATCGCGGATGTAATTCCTGGCCAATCGAGACAATCCGCCCCCGCTCCTGCTGGGCCATCCCACCAGTGTCCTGCGCCTGGTTGTTCGTGATATCCGAATCGAGGGTGCCGTCGATTTTCAAGAACAGACTTCATCGTACGGGCTTCTGACACAGGCACATTGTCATCCGCATCCCCGTGCAGGATGTAAACACTTGGGTAATCCAGATTACCAGCGCGCTTTAACGTGTCATATTCGTTGTTCGCGCGTGCAAAAATTGTATCGATGGAATCAGGCTGCTGGGGATTGCGCGCACCTCCCCCATAGGACGCAAACGACACCCATCCAGCGCTAGGAGCGATTGATGCAAACGTAGATGGATAGAGCGAACCGTTTACCCATGTGCCATGACCGCCCATTGAGTGCCCCGCCAAGTGGACTTTAGTCGGATGCGTTGGAAACCTCGAGCTGGCATCCGCAAGCACTTCCATTGCATCCTTACGCCCCCAGTCCTCCCAATCGAAGCCGTAGGGCCGACGGTTTGTTGCAGCAATCCAGTTGATGTCAGCATGATTTCCATAGGCTTCCGCTTGCCCCATACCTTCCACTGATGCTCCATGAAGCGTCAAAACAAGATTCGGATTCTGCTGGCGACTTTGTGCCGGGCGCACACCGTAATACTGAGCACTGCCATCGATATTGGAGATGAATGTATTCTTTCGTGTGTCCTGAGGTCTACGAAC
>JBJTQN010000053.1:0-6621 GCA_046075665.1 Armatimonadota bacterium
ATCGCTGGCCGATTAGACGATTGGATAACAGCGGATGGTTTTTCGACCATTTCCGCAAACCGTGGATTTCGAAGGGCTTCCATTGCAATGCGACCAAGATCAATAGCCGTTGTGTAGTGTTCTGGATTATGAAGGCCATGCGGGTTGACAAAATGTGAGTTGATTGCCCCTGCTTGTTTAGCTCGGTCGTTCATTCGTGCTGCGAACTTTGCTGTCGATCCATCTACGTGTTCAGCAATCACAACACCGGCATCATTGGCACTCTTGAGCAAAAATCCTCGAAGGAGGTCCTCGGCTACAAAAGCTTCGTTGTACTTGATGTTCAAGCTACTTTCGCCAACGGATGAAATCTGCTTGTTTTTGCAAAAAACAAGCTCGTCAGCAGGAGTTGCTTCAGCAAACAGTAGGCCAGTGAGTATCTTCGTTGTGCTTGCTGGATAGCACCTTTTATTGCCGTTGACCTGCCATAGGAGCTGACCAGTGTTTGCATCAAATACTGCCACATTCTTACTCAATGTTCGTGGGAACTGTTTTAGGTCCAGCGGGTTGTAGCTGGCAACCATTGTACGCTTGCTCGATTGGCGCCCCTGTGCCTTTGCTGACGGTGAAGCAATGGTAAACAACGTAAGCAATGTCAGTGCGGTGACGGTTCTCAATCTCATAGGTCTAGGCCGCCAGCTTTGACAACAGCCGTTTCCGTTGCTGCGGCCACTTCAGCATCCGGGTCATCCGGTAACGGGGGAAGGGCATCAATCGATGCCAGTCCGAAGTAATGGAGGAATGCATCTGTGGTTCCGTACAAAATGGGGCGCCCAGGAGTTTGTCTTCTACCAACATCCGCTACCAGCTCACGTTCAACCAATGTCCGCAAAACACCGTCGCTGGACACGCCACGAATCGCTTCGATATCAGCACTCGTACAAGGTTGCCGATAGGCGATAATCGTCACAACTTCAAGGGCGGCCTTTGAGAGGCGGTTTGCATTGGGAGCGAGCAACTTACCAACAACGTGAGCATAATCAGGCTTCGTCGTCATTTGCCAGCCATTGGCAACTTCTGAGCACTGAATACCTCCGTCGGAAGTTACATAACGTTGTTGTAGCTCATGCAAGGCTGCAACTACCGCATCCTCGTCCCATTCTGTCGCCTTTACTAAGTCTTTCACCGTCAGAGGATCCCCTGACACAAAGAGTAAGGCTTCCACCATTCCCAGTAAACTACGCATCAGATTCCTCATCGGTTACTGATGTCCAGTCGATTCTTAGTGGTTCAGGGATAAAGAACGCACGGATTTCACCACAGAACTCATCCTGTGCAACGGCTATTGTTCCGGAACGTAGCAGTTCCAAGAGACTAAGAAAAACCATGATGACCCCGAGTAATCCGTTCCCTGCTTCGCTAATCATTTCCAGTAAGTCCACACCTTTTTCACCAGCCTCTGTAATTCGCGTCAGAAGAATGCGCATCGTCAGTCTTACGGTCAACCGATGCCGCCGTACGCTGGTTACCTGCCTCTCACCTGCTCCCATGGCATCGAGTACACGTTGCATTGCAATGACCAATTGATCAGCGCTTAGCTCTCCAAATTGTGGCGGAACACGAAATTCAGGTGCCAATGGAGACTGCGATCGAAAGAACACATTTCGACGTTCACCTTCCACAGTATGCATCCACTCGGACATTTCCTGATACTTCGCGTACTCCAACAGACGTTGAACAAGCTCCATCCGGGGGTCGGGTCCACTATCATCATCATCAGATGGGGGATCAGATGGAGGCTTGGGTAGCAGCATCCGTGACTTAATTTCAATCAGTGTGGCTGCCATCACCAGAAATTCTCCCGCTACATGCAGATTCAACTCATCGTAGGACTTTATGACTGCGAGATACTTGTCACAAAGCTCTGAAATTGGAAGGTTGAAGATATCCATTCGCCCATCGCGAACCAAGTGAAGCAATAGATCGAGTGGACCTTCAAAGGAGGCCAGGGCAACGGTCGGCAGAATCAGTGAGGGTCGCCCCATCGTTGGAAGAACACCCTGGACCACCTCTGCCGTCTGCATAAGATATCTTACCGATTATGCTTTGCTGAAGGCAATGTTACGGAGAAAACGGACATCATATCGCCAGAACTTTGGCGAAGTTATCCACAATTTGCTTCGCAGAGACAATCGTTTTGATCTCATCAATGTTGGAATTTGCATAGCGTTCAGGGATGTCTTGGTCACCACCAGATATCAATCGGCGACGGTAGGCACAGGGCCAGTCACCTCGAAGTGAAGTGTCGAGAATCACAGTGTCTCTATCCGCTTCAGATAGGAGAGCTTTATCTTCGGCGGAGTTGTTTGCTTCATGAGATGCACAAAAACGGGTTCCAAGCATGACGCCGGCTGCAAGTTGAGGGACAAAATTAGCAGCCTTTTCTGGCGTATTTATTCCACCTGTAACAACAATTGGGGTCGAAGTCCTTCCTCTGATCAGTTGGACTAAATCTGACAACCGATGCGGTGAACGAACCGGACCGCCTGCTTCCAGGCCTTGCGCGATGATAAAGTCAGCGTTTCGCCCGGTTGCCTCCGACAACTGCTCATCCGTACCAACCTGCCAGCCAACTTTGATTCCATGCGACTGTAAGCGGTGAATGAGTCGCGGACCATTCCACCAGAACACCATTGCAACCGAGATATTGTGATGCAATAAGACATCAAGATTTTCATCCCGTTCCCATTCACCGGTGAAGGAAACCATGATAGACCCGTCTGTAAGGTTGCGGATCTGCTTCAAGTGGTAGTCGGTGTGTTCTGGTTTATGTCGATGGAGCGGAAATGTGCCAAGTCCGCCAGCATTCGTCACTGAAGCAATGAGTTCGTGAGAAGCCAAATGTGCTATAGGGGCGAGAATCAACGGGACTCTGCAACCGAGTTCATTTTGAGCGAACTGCGTCATTGTACCAGCTCCAGCATGCGCATTGACCCTCCATCAACGGTGACAGTAATCTCAAAACGACCGCTTCTCAGCGGGGTCAGCGTTGATGACATTCCCGTATCCGTGTCTGTTATACGAATTGTCATATAAGGTGAAAGCGTGGTTGGCAAGCCTAATGTTGTTGATTGTTTATCAGATGCTGGGTTGTACGCTACGAGCATCATTCTGCCGGGATGTTCATCATCTGTATGTAGAATTGCATCAATACGTCGACCATCCGGTCTGCGAAGGTGCGTTATGTCGCCTTCTAGCACCCGCCGATACTTCTTGTACTTAGCGACAGTATTCGTGACCATAGCCTTTGTTTCAGGTGAGTCGTAGAGTCTTGGTCCACGATAGCAAGCTTGAACTCCATAGCCAAGGCAGCTGTTCATGTGGCGCCTGTAATCATCCAAATGTTCGCGAAGCGGTTCTATTGTCGCATCGGCTCCGCCTCCATGGTACTGAACCAGCGGCACAAACATCCACCCCATGGATGGACGTTTTTCCCACGTGCCATCGAACATGTTTTGTCTGCTATGTACGTGCTGGAGTGAGCGAGGCAACGACCAGTTCGTTTCGCGATAACCCATTCCAACTTTGTTTGACCCGCAAAGAAAATAGGTATCCGGGACATTCAGATATATGCCTTTTTTCCGACACCATAAATAGAGGTCACGGATGAGCTCAAATTGTCGCCACTGGGAATCGGCTTTTCCTTTATGACCAGGATGTTTTGTGGATGCACAGACATCGCCAGGATAGCTGCCATCATGTTCAAGCAGATCGAATCCGGTAGCCTCGAGAAATGTCTTAATGCGCTTAAAGTAATCGAGGCCCCATGCTGAGCAAAGACATGGTGAATTGCCAAAGATTGTCCCGCCAGTACGTCCAGTTTCCGGATTAATCACGTCATCCGTCGCTGAAATGCTTCGACTGGCAAGTAAACTATAGCCCCCAATACGTATTCCTCTCGCATGGGCATAGTCAGCAAATGACCTGAACTTATTGATATTCTCCGCGCTGGTGTCTTCCATGTTCAGCCCTGAGCCGAATGAGAAGATCACCATCTCGAAGCCACACTCTGCACATTGTTCAATGGCGGTGTGGACAATATTTTCGTTTGTCGATGTCAAGTGCAGCATCAAGGGATTGTCGCTCGTCCATGGTGCAAGTCCCTTCCACGCACTTCGTATATCCTTGCCACGTTGCTCACGTTCCATAGTGGCGTGACAAACCAATATGCATCGTGGGGAGACAAACTTATCCGAGGGTGCGATGTCAATATCCGGTCCGTTTGGAAGAGAGCACGTTAGCTTACAAGGAGTCTTGAGCTCGTAGTTTACCTGTGTTGTGTAAGAATCATCGGTTGACCAAGAGGCAATCTGGTTTGCAGACGATATTGACATTCCATGGAACATAAAGTCTGAGATTACAGTGATGGCTTGTCGTTCCCACACTGTCGTAGGGTCGACCACAGACTCCGTCTCGACAGTTGAGAGTTCTTCAAAGAGGATTGAATTCAGCCGAATAGGGGTGACTAGTGTATTTATAACCTCAACTTGCTTTTCGAGAACGGCAAGATCATCAAAAATCGAATGACGAATCTTTACGAGAAGACCCCGAAGTGCACCCTTGGTAAATTCAAATGTTCCAACAAGTGAGATGCCTCGTTTGGCCTTGGAACTTGGAGAGGGAATCGCATGCTTGTACTCCTCGGTTCGTACCCCAAGGAAAATCACATCGTCAGAATATGGAATCAGTGACTCAATCTCGCTGTCTGTAAGGAACGCAAGGTCTCTTTGTCCCACTGTCCCGCCAACTGGGTATGTTTGACCGTTAATCGTCAGAACGCATTCCCGCGATGTTGCGCGAATTAGCTCAGCGTCGACATCTGGAGCATCCTGAGACCGACGAATGATTGACAGCGTTGTCATCGTCTTGTTACAGAGAATGGTTCGGGATACAAGTCCGTTCGACAATGTGAATGTCGATGCTTGGCCGTGGCGTTTGTGTGTAATCCGCGCAGTGTTCATTTGGTCATCCAGATATGAAAAGACCGGGGTCGCTTTCACAAGCAAACCCCGGTCGCGGTGACTATCGTCTATGCACGCTCATCGATTGGCACGAACTTGTAATCACGTGGCCCTACATAAATACTTGCAGGACGAATCAGCCTTGCATCCTCGATTTGATCGAGCATGTGTGCCGTCCAGCCACTCGTGCGTCCGATAGCAAAAATCGGCGTGAACAGCTCACTTGGAACTCCAACTGCATGAAGAATCAGCGCTGCGAACAGCTCAACATTTGCATAGAGGTCGCGACCTGGCTTAAGGTCCGCCAACACCTTTACAGTCGTCTCTTCAACTGCCTTCGTCAGACGCAAGAGGTGGTCATCGCCAGTCAATTCAGCCATCCGCTCAGCCGCTGTTGACAGCAGCGCTGCACGAGGATCACGAACCTTGTACACACGGTGTCCAAAGCCCATGATTCGACGTCCGCTCAGCATCTCGTTTCGAATGAACGCTTCTGCGTTCTCAGGCTCGCCGATATCTTGCAGCATCTTGAGAACAGGACCTGGGACGCCGCCGTGCTTAGAACCCTTCAGCGCACCGATCGCTCCGGTCAGTGCCGAGACCATGTCTGAGTCCGTGCTTAGGATCACTCGTCCAGTGAACGTCGATGCGTTGAGACCGTGCTCTGCAACCGCAACGAGATACGCATTTAGTGCATCAACGCGGGGCTGTGATGGCTCAACACCCTCAAGCATGTATAGGAAACCTGCAGCAAGGTTATGCTCTGGCTTCGGGGGAACGACTTCAAGGCCTTGGCTAATGCGGTAGGCATGTGCAACGATAGCAGGCATTTGCGCCTGAAGGCGAGCTGCACGCTGTTTGTTGACCTCGAGGTCAAGGGAGCCCAAGTCTTCATCATCAATGGACAACATCGATGCACCGATACGGACGATGTCCATGCCAGTGGCTTTGTTTCCAATAGTCTTGAGGCATTGGACAACTTCCGATGGAAGCTCGCGCGCAGCAGACATCGTCGAAAGCAACGTGTCGAGCTCGGTCTGATTTGGGAGTTTACCGTGCCACAGGAGATAGGCGACCTCTTCGAAAATCACATTGCCCGAAAGCTCACTGATGTCATAGCCACGGAGCGTAAGCTTACCGTTTTGGCCATCCACTTCTGCGATATTGGTCGCTGCGGCAACAATGCCTTCTAGTCCACGTGCAACTTGTGGCTGATTCGTTTCAGTCGTACTCATTCGGACAGGTCTTCCTCAATGAAAAATCTAAGGTGTAGTGGCAACGCCCGATGCGGCAACATCGCCGGATGATTCTAGCGTTAACCGACCTCTGAATTCAATAGAATATGGGTCATACCAAAATTGGGACTGTCTACATTTGTTTGGTAGAGTACACCAATGCAACCGACGACTAGTGGCCAAGCTGTACTGAAAGGATTGACGCTGGCTATCGACCGCAGCGTGTCATTCACGCATATCCCGGGAGATGACCGGCAGAGATATGCACGCTGCTCGCATCCAACCGCACTTGCACTCGAACACGATATTGCATCCCTCGAACACGCCGAAGAATGTCGGGTTACATCAAGTGGAATGGCAGCCATTTCGGCGGTACTCATGACGTT
>JBJTQN010000054.1:0-5750 GCA_046075665.1 Armatimonadota bacterium
AGCGCTCCTGATGAACAAGAAGTCTTTACGGTTGTTCTCTGCGGAAGTCGCGATGGGAGTCGGGTCGCTGTTCTTTATCATCCCATGCCTCCTTCTGGTACTTGCTGCATTCAAGCCCGATAGCGAAATTGTGAAGTTTCAGGGAATTCTGCCGAAGCAATGGACACTCGCAAATTTCCAGGAAGTGCTCGGCAATCCTGAGGAAATTCCACTCCTGCGATGGCTGCTAAACTCCGTGCTAATATCGATTTCCACGGCGACTCTGGTGCTGACCGTGTCATCACTGGCAGCATGGAGCATGGCACGCCTCCGCCTCCCCGGAAAACCAATCGTCTATGGAACCGTGCTCGCGACATTGATGGTCCCTGGGCAGATTCTTCTTGTACCCATCGACCTCTTACTAAACACACTCGGCTGGCTGGACACGCCGCTTGCCCTCATCGTCCCAGCCGCAGGTGGAGCCTTCGGTGTCTTCATGCTCCATCAGTTCTTTCTCGGAGTACCCAAGGATCTGGAGGAAGCAGCAGCTCTCGATGGCTGTAGCCGGATGTCGACATTCATCAATGTGATTGTGCCGCTAAGCCGTGCCCCGATGGCGACGCTTTTCATCTTCACGTTTGTCGGCTCGTGGAATGACTTCCTGGGGCCGCTGGTCTTCCTGGATAGCCTTGAGCGCTATACGCTCCCGGTTGGAATCGCCTTATTCCAGACAAGCTACTACACAGAATACGGTCTCACGCTGGCTGCAAGCCTCCTGTGTACATTGCCCACGTTCATTGCATTTATGATCTTCCAACGACAGATCATTAGTGGGATGGCAGCATCCGGTATGAAGGAATAGGCACCGTGCAGCTCTCGTTTTCGAAAGCCATAGTGCCTTCCGGTGGCGCCAAGGGAGCCATCGTTCACAAAGGCGCCATCCTGACAACCCGAACTGTGCGGACAAATGGGAAAGCGGATGTCATTCTCGTCAAGGGCACACCAGATGGCAGGACATGGACCGATGGCGCTATGATTGCATCCAGGCCGGATACACCTGGGACAGATATTGGAGATGGCTGTCTCTGTGCGGTCGGAAACGAATTGTGGTTCTCGTATCGGGATAATCAGGTTCGCAACAATGTGTTCTCCATCCGGGTAGCGACATCAACTGATGATGGCATTACGTGGAAACCTCATTCAACGGTCGCGATGTCATCCGGTGCAAGACAGGGACTCTGGGCAAGTCACCTTTTTGCGCTCGGAGATGGCAGGGTTTTGTGTACATTTGATGACGAAGGGACGCCTTTTCGGCAGTATCCAGGACATCAGTGGCTGACGGGGCTTGTTTGGAATACGACCACCCGCAAATGGGTTTCTCCACGGACGGTAAGCCGCGCGCACAATGTAGCTCACTTGTCTCGTGACGGGATGCCAAGCATCGTGCGCCTTGGTAAGTCATCCGATAGCCCTCTTGGCTGTGCACTAGAGACAGTCACGACTACACCCGAACATGCATCCCAAATTATGTTTGTAACATCCATTGACAACGGCACACGATGGTCATGGCAGGAGACTGAACGAACGGTTATCTTCCGCTCTGAAAAGCCGCGTTACGCGGCATATTCACCCTGGTTGACGATGCTGTCGAATGGCACATTGGCCTGTGTTTTTACATCAAATGATCGTGCCGAGACCTTTGATTTTCCGGGGACACCGGCGGGGAAACTCCACGGGGATGTGATGATCTCTACCAGTCAGGATCAGGGCAAGACTTGGTCAAAGGCGGGTGTCGTTTATGCTGGCGGTAATCGTAACTACATGCCGCAGCTCCTCGAAGTCGCTCCGGGCAAGCTGGTTTGCCTCAGCCTCGACCATGCCATCGATAAATTCACTGCTGTCACCGGTACGCTAGGACCCTCCAAATGAAAGAAACGTTCACAAACCCGGTTGTTGCCTTTGGGGCAGACCCGTGGGTCATCCGCTACCGGGATGAGTACTGGTATTGCCACGCCGGCCGTGGAAACACAATCTGGGTAGACCGCACAAAGCATCTTCAACACTTAGGGATGGCTGCGGCACACAAAGTCTACACGGCACCGGAATCTGGACCGTTTGCAAAAGAACTCTGGGCCCCTGAGCTCCACCGAATAGGGAATCAGTGGGTGATCTACGTTGCGGCAGATGATGGCGATAACCATAACCACAGGATGATTGCACTCGTTTCCGACGATGAGCTGCCGACCGGGACATTTCGCTTTGCCGGCAAGGTCGAGCTTCCTGCCGACTGCTGGGCCATCGATATGACGATTCTGGACCTCGGGAAACAGGGCCGCTTTGCACTGTGGTCAGGCTGGGAAGGTCGACAAAATGTTGCTCAGCACATTTACATCGCGAAAATGTCCGGTATCACCACATGTACGGGCACTCGCGTTAAACTTTCATCTCCTGAATTCCCGTGGGAAACCGCCGGTAGCGGTGGCAAAGATAGGTTGCCTACCATAAACGAAGGTCCGCAGGTCCTGCAAAAGAACGGGCACATCCATGTCATCTACAGCGCTGCTGGTTCCTGGTGCGATGACTACTGCCTCGGGAGACTAACTCTGACTAAGGGCGCAGATCCGATGAAATTGGATTCCTGGGCCAAGTATTCCGAGCCCGTTTTTCGAAAAACAGACAAAGTCTTCGGGCCAGGGCATTGTTCATTCGTGGATGATGCCAAAGGTCAAACGTGGATTGTTTTCCATAGCGCCCGCTCTAAGGGATCCGGCTGGGACCGGCAGGTTTCGATGCAACCCGTAAGCTGGAATGGTAATACACCGGTTTTTGGAACTCCTGTCGCACCCGGAACACCGCTTGAGATTCCCGTAAACTACCAGAACTCCTAATCTCGATAAAACTTATTCCTTCGAAGAAAGACTCCATCAATGGCACAGTGCCCACGTCCTGAATATCCCCGTCCACAGTTTGTCCGAACAGAATGGCTGAACCTGAATGGGCAGTGGCAGTTCGAAATTGATTCCGGAGACTCCGGGCTTGAGCGTGGTCTCAAGGACCGTGACCTCACAGGCGAAATCACCGTACCGTTCTGCCCGGAGAGCACTTTGTCAGGAGTTGCACATAAGGACTTTATGGATGCTGTTTGGTACCGAAAGGTTGTTGACATCCCCGCAGAGTGGGAAGGCAAGGATGTCCTTCTGCACTTTCAGGCATCGGATTACGACACCACCGTATGGGTAAATGGAACCGAAGTCGTTCGCCACCGCGGCGGCTTTACGCCATTCACTGCTGAGCTTCGCGGCATCGCTTCGCCAGGTGAAGCCGCAACCATCGTTGTCCGTGCGCGGGATCCAAAGAGCGGCCCACAGGCCCGCGGCAAACAGAGCACACGCTACGGCTCGTACGGATGCTTTTACACCCGCACGACAGGAATCTGGCAGACAGTATGGATGGAACCTGTCAGCAAGTGCTCGATGAAGCGTCCGCGTATCACACCGGATGTTGCAAATCACTGCTTTCACATCGAGGTACCACTACGTGCCAACCGCTCGGGGATGACGTTGACCGCCACGGTTTCCTATGCTGGAAAAGAGCTTGCGGCGACAAGCGTCACGGCGGAATACGACATGAGCCCCCGTGTCATCCTGAACATTCCTAAAGAAAGCGTTCATCTCTGGAATGTTGGGGATGCTCACCTCTACGACATAAGCCTTACGTTGCATGATGCATCCGGTAATGTCCACGACACGATCACGACGTATGCCGGCCTCCGTTCGGTTGCCGTGGATGGCCGCAAGGTTTTGATCAATGGCAAACCTGTGTTCCAGCGCCTCGTACTGGATCAGGGCTACTACCCGGATGGCGTAATGACTGCACCATCGGATGATGAACTCATCGCGGATATCACTCGCTCACTGGATGCCGGCTTTAACGGCGCGCGCCTCCACCAGAAAGTATTCGAGGAGCGCTTTCTTTATCACGCAGACCGCCTTGGCTACATTGTCTGGGGAGAGTTTGGTGACTGGGGTATCGGCGGCTTTGGACCGGATCATGATCATCAAAAACCGACATCCACCTTTGTCGCGCAGTGGTGTGAAGCCGTCGAGCGGGATTACTCGCATCCATCCATTGTGGGATGGTGTCCACTGAATGAAACCTTTCAGGTCCCTGGTGATCGCTTTGTCGAGCTGGATGATGTGACCCGAGGGATGTTCCTTGCGACGAAGCTACTCGATACTAGCAGGCCGGTACTTGATACCAGTGGCTATGCGCACCGCGTGCAGGAATCTGACATCTATGATTCGCATGACTACGATCAAAACCCCGAGACCTTCAAAGAACGGCATGCACATGTCGCTGAGGACAAACCATTTATCAACAATGGCTGGACAGATAAACCGACCAACATCCCGTATCGGGGCCAGCCCTTCTTCGTAAGCGAGTTTGGCGGTATTTGGTGGAATCCAGCGAAATTTGATGACAAAGAAAGCTGGGGATATGGCGACCGGGTAACAAGCCTCGATGCCTTCCACGCACGCTTCAAGGGCCTTTGCGACCCTCTGCTGGATGACCCAGAAATGTTTGGTTACTGCTACACGCAGCTCACCGATGTATGGCCAGAGGAAAACGGCATCTATACATTTGATCGTCAGCCAAAGTTTGACAATGCGCTTCTGCGTGCTGTTCAGGTTCGCAAAGCGGCTTGTGAGGAGACTGAATAACAATGGGCAAAACACAGATTCTAGGGTTATCCTTCTTTGTTCTGGCTGTTCCCTCTATCGCCACGCCATTGGTTGGCGGGTACCAAAAGTCGCCGGCAGGCTTTAGCACCCAGCTCACAAGTGAGCGCAAGGCGGCGCTTGCCCGCGTGGATGCCGATTCTCTCAAAAGCCATGTCAGCTTTCTGGCATCTGATGCCCTTGAGGGCCGCGCAACGCCATCCAAAGGGCTGGACCTCGCAGCGGAATACATCGCGTCTCAATTCCGCCGCGCCGGACTCGAGCCCGCGGGGGATGATGGCTACTTTCAAACCACGGAAGTCCGTGCGAGCCGCAATGATGCATCCATGGCAAAGGTCCGCAATGTCGTCGGTATCCTCCGTGGAACAGATCCAACGCTGAAGGCGACGGCCGTCGTTGTTTCAGGGCATTACGACCATATCGGGATGAGACCAACTACGACGCCAGGCGAAGACACAATCTATAACGGTGCGAACGACGATGCTAGCGGCACTGCAGGTGTAATCGAACTTGCGTATGCTATGAAGGGTTACAAGCCGAAACGAAGCATCGTTTTTGTTTGCTTTTACGGCGAAGAGCGTGGCTTACTTGGATCCCGCTACTACGGCAGTCATCCGGTTGTTCCTGCAAAGGACACGGTCGCGATGATCAATCTTGAGCAAATTGGCCGAACGGATGACCTCGAAGGTCCACGCGTGGCCGGCGGCAGTCTTACAGGCTACGACTTCTCCGATGTTGGAATGATTATGACCGCCGCGGGAACGACGGTCGGGGTCAAAGTCGATAAGCATCCACAGAATTCGGATGCCTTCTTCGGCCGTTCGGACAATCAGGCGATGGCAGATCTCGGAGTGCCGGCGCATACCCTATGTACGGCGTTTATCTATCCGGATTACCATAAGGCGGGGGATCACTGGGACAAGCTCGATTACCCGAATATGGAACAAGTCGTGAAAATGGTTGGTTTGACAGTGATGGCTATCGCCGACAGTGGCAGGCGGCCACAATGGAATACAAGTAATCCCAAAACGG